>NZ_SMMF01000963.1:14238-62632 GCF_009711355.1 Roseibium sp. RKSG952
TCAGATATTCCTGCGCCGAGCCTTGGAAAACCACGCTCAGTGGCGCCGCAGCGGTGCCATCCACGACAGCTTCACCCTCGGTTCCGAACTGCTGGAAGCCCAGGAAAAAGTCATAGGCAAGCGGAGTGACAACATAGAAGGCAAAGCTTGCACCCAGAAGGAACATGAACGGCGATGCCACCATAAATGGCAGAAACGCGTTCTTTTCTGACCGGTAAAGCCCCGGTGCCACAAAGCGCCACATCTGCATCCCGATATACGGAAACGCCAGAATGAAACCGCCCAGCAACGAAACTTTGATCGCAACAAAGAAGCCTTCCTGCGGCGAGATGAAGATCAAGCCACAGTCCTGACCGCGTTCTGTCAGAACCTCACACAAGGGTTGCGTCAGAAAGTTGAAGATCGGCGTGGCCACCGAAAAGCAGATGATCATGCCGATCAGAAACGCCACGACGCAGTGAATCAGCCGCGTGCGTAATTCTGCCAGATGTTCGATCAATGGGGCCGAGGAATCCTCGATCTCGTCGGTCTTGGTCATGTCTTGCTTTCAGTGTTCAGCGCAGCTTCGGCCTCTTCAGCCTTAGCCAACGCTTCGGCAGCTTCTTTGGCTTTCCGCTCGGCAGCAGCGCGAGCGGTCGAAGCCTGAATCTTCTTGGCCTGTTCAGCCCGATCAGCAGCCAGTTTTCCTGTCTCGCTTTCAGGGTCGAACTTGGTCGGATCAATGCTCTTCGCCATGTCCTGGGCAGCGTTTTTTACACCGTCCATGGCTGTATTCATCGGGTTGGTGGCGGCTTTGATGCCCTTCTGAATCTCACTCACACCGGCTTCGTCAGCGGCTTGATTCATCGCATTGCTGAATTCGCGCGCCATTCCGCGGGCCTTGCCAATCCAACGACCGGCATTGCGAAAAAGCACCGGCAGGTCCTTTGGCCCCACCACGATCAAGGCGACGATGCCGATGACCAGAAGCTCGGTCCAGCCCAGATCAAACATGGCCGATCAGACCTTGTCTTTGTCGGTCTCGGGCGTGACGTCCTTGGCCAGCTCGGACGCATCCTGTTCGATTTCTTCCGAACCTTCCTTGATGCCTTTCTTGAACGAAGTGATCCCTTTGCCAACTTCGCCCATCAGCGAACTGATCTTGCCACGACCAAACAGCACGAGAACAACAACAGCAATAAGCAGGATGCCTGGAAGGCCGATATTGTTGAGCATGTCTCTATCTCCTTATGCGTCGACGCGATGCGCGCCGGATATTCGATTTCGCATCGTGTTTACGCCTTGTGAGCTGTCCACAAAAGACAAGCAGAAGGGTTTGACGATCAAAATCACGGTAAATCTACGAATTTGAGGGGGTCGCTTTTCTCAACTGACAGGTTTATGTCAGTTGCAGGTGACTAGGACTACGACATCGAAACCTAGTCAATGGAGATCCAAATGACGCATGTCGCAGAAATCGTAACCTTCACGCTCGCCAATGGCACAACGCCAGAGGATTTCGTGAAACTCAGCCAGGCCTCCGAGAGTTTTGTCAGGTCAGCACCGGGTTTCACCCATCGTCAGCTTAGCCAGGGCGAAGACGGCCGCTGGACCGATTATGTCATCTGGAAGGATATGAAAGCGGCGCAGGACGCAGCCGCCCAATTCCCGCAACAGGATTTCGCACCGGCCCTGATCGCGGCGATCCAGCCCGACAGTATCCAGATGCGTCATGAGCATGTGCTATGGAATATGACTGCATGACGGTTGGCGCGGCGCAACAGGGTAAAGCCGATGCGCCGCACTGATCGATTGTTCGATATCATCCAGATCCTGCGCGACGGTAGACTGCATCGCGCACAGGACATCGCGGACCGGCTCGAGGTGTCGGTCCGCACGATTTACCGTGACATGGATACACTGGTTGCCTCGGGCGTACCGGTCGAGGGTGAGCGCGGTGTCGGGTACATGGTACGCGAACAGATCACCCTGCCCCCGCTTAACCTGACCCCGGCTGAACTGGAGGCGTTGAACTTGGGAATGGCGATCGTTGCCGAGGCCGCTGACCCCGATCTCAAAGCCGCCGCCGAGTCATTGGCTGACAAGATCGATGCCGTATTGCCTACTCAGGTGGTTGCCGAGGCTGATACCTGGAAGTTTGCCGTCTACCCCTTTGCCGATGCGGCACGTGGTCTGGCGCATATGGCTCCAATCCGCGCAGCCATAAAGTCCCGGCAAAAACTTCATCTCTCGTATCGTCGGATCGATGGCGTCCTTACGAAACGGACCATCCGCCCACTGCATATGGAATATTGGGGCCGCGTCTGGACCCTGACCGCATGGTGCGAACTGCGCGCTGGTTTTCGGGTGTTCCGCATCGACCTGATCGAAACAGTCACACCCCTGCCGGAAATTTTTTCGGACGAGGAGGGAAAACGCCTAAGCGACTACGACCCAAACGCCTGACCAACCTCATCTTTTCAAAACTACTTCTGCCAGAGGCATGGCCCAAAACGGGCCATCTCGATCACTTCAGATAGGGTTCCGGATCAACGGATTCGAAGCCCTTGCGCACCTCGAAATGCACATAGGCATTGTCCCCGCCGCGCAGGGCCGCGATCTTTTGGCCACGACGAACCCGGTCGCCTTTTTTGACGGTAATATCCTGAACATTCGCATAGACCGTCAGCAGATCATTGTTGTGTTTGACCACAATGATCGGAACCTGGTCCGCATCTGATGTAATTGCGGCCACGGTACCCGTCTCGGCCGCGTTCACAGCCGTACCCGGAGAGGCCGCGATGTCGATACCTTCGTTCTTGCCTTTGCGATACGGGCGCACAATCTTGCCCGAGACCGGTAACGCCAGTGCCGAACTTCCTGAATTTGTCGGAGCCTCGGCAGTCACATCAGGCGCGGGGGTGACCGGCGCGACCTTCTCATCCGGCAGCGGCTGTGTCGCACTGGGCGGTGTGGGCGTTGGTGAACCCTGCCCCGGCTGCGTCACAGCCGTCGCACCGGTTGTCGATGCGGCTGCAGTATTGCGCGGCGCTGGCTGATCCTTGACGGGGATGAGCAGGAATTGACCTTCACGAACAGTGAAGTCCGGACCCAAACCATTCCATTCAGCCAACGATTCCACCGGAACCTGATACAGGCGCGAGATGGTGTAAGCAGTTTCGCCACGCTTGACCTTGTGACGGATCGGCTCGGGGCCCGCAGCAACCGGTGCTGGGGCTGGTTTTGCCGGTTCAAGCGTCGAAGTCTGAACTGAGCCCGTAGCCGGAGCCTCATCAATCGCTGATCCTGCAATTGCGGCGATGTCTACATTGCTGCTTGCCCCGACTGACCGCGGCAGCGCCAGAACCTCACCCTCGCGCAGAGGGTCATTGGCATTCAAACCGTTGTAGCGGGCCAGTTCTGCAGCGGGTAAGCCCACACGCGATGCGACTTGGGTGACGGTGTCCCCTTTCTGGGCAACGGCAACCTGATAGGTCGGATAGGTAATGACACCACGCGCATCCGGTGTGGGACGGTTCGCCGTCGCTGCCAGTGCTGCGTCTGCGGTGGAAAACCCGCCTACCTTGCCTCGCAGGTCATAGTCGATCGGCCCCTCGCATCCCGCAAGAACGACCAATGCGGCAAAACCCGTTGCGCAGCGGCGCATAGTAGATTTGGAAACTGCTCTCATATCTCTGTCCTCAACACCTGCCCCTGTTTACCGGGGTTCCGGTGCACAATTCGGAAACGTCCTTTACGCCTCGTCCTTCCCAAGCCCCTCCAGCAGGGGCACAAAACGGACAGGCAACAATTCGTCATAGTCCAGACCATCCTCAGTACGTCGAACCCTGATCAGGGTTTGCACCGCATCCGACTGTCCCACGGGTAAGACCATGATACCGCCGATTTTCAGCTGCGCCAAGAGCGGCCCTGGCGGGTCTTCGGCAGCCGCCGTAATGATGATGCGATCAAACGGTGCCTGCTCGGGCAAACCGTGGGATCCATCGGACAACATGGCCGTGACATTGGTCAGTCCCATATCACGGAAAAGCTGCCCGGTTTCCCGAACCAGACGCTTGTGCCGCTCAACGGTATAAACACGCCGCGCCAGCTTGGACAGGATCGCCGCCTGGTAGCCCGAACCCGTCCCGACTTCGAGGACGGTATCGCGCGGACTGACCTGAAGCGCCTGCGTCATCAGACCCACGACCGAGGGCTGACTGATCGTCTGGCCGCATGCGATTGGTAGCGGCGTATCTTCATAGGCACGATCTGCAAACAGACCTTTGACAAACAGACCCCGGTCAACCTGTTCCATCGCTGCCAACACGCGCGCGTCCGTCACCCCGCGCGAGCGCAAGGCAAACAGGAACTGCATTATGGTTTCAGGGCTTGGTCCGGTCATTCGATCGTCTTCAAAGCCTCAAGCGCGTCATGCGCGGTCAAATCGGCCCGCATCGGTGTAACAGATATATAGCCTTCCAGATTGACAGCCGCATCCGTCCCCGGAGCAGTCGGGTTGTGCTGGTAGCCACCCTTGATCCAAAGGAACCGACGCCCCGAAGGTGAGCTGTGTGGCTCAACCCCGAAATGGGTATCCCGACGGTATCCCTGCGGTGCAACACGAGTGCCCAGCACTTCATCTGCAGGCACGGGTGGGAAATTCACGTTATAAAACAGGCGATAATCTACATCTTCATCCGGCGTGGCATCCAGAATGCGCCGCACCAGATCGGCACCATAGCGCGCCGCAGCCTCGAACGGATCTTCCAGCCCCAGATTGCGTGGACCGAAATACTGCGACAATGCGATTGCCGGAACACCCTGCAAAGCTGCTTCCATCGCACCGCCGATGGTTCCGGAATACAGCGTGTTTTCTGCCGAGTTGTTTCCTCGATTTACGCCAGACAGCACAAGATCGGGCTGCGCATCCTTCATCACGTCATGCAGCCCGGCAAGCACGCAGTCGGCTGGTGAGCCTTCGGCAGCAAAGCGTCGTTCGTCCAACTTTGCGACCATCATCGGATGGGTATAGCTGATGCAGTGTCCGACGCCCGACTGCTCAAACGCAGGCGCTACAACCCAGACCTCACCATCCGGACCAGCCAGATCGGCCGCAATCGCTTCGAGCGTGATCAAGCCTGGTGCATTGATCCCGTCGTCATTTGTCAGAAGAATTCGCATGATGCCTGCACTACCCCCACGTTTCGCCCTTGATAGACGCGCCCCCGCGCTGCGGCAAGCAAAGCGCGTATGCAATCTGCGGCATTCGCGCACCACTCGGGCGGAAACTGCACCAATCAGAGATCAGGTTGGGAAAACAAAGCAACGATCCCGGCGGATCGTAAGCCACATGGCGCGACCGGGCTGCGGTACAAAGACATTCGGGACGGTCACCTTCAGGACCGATCCATCGTGATCCATCCTGAATTCTACAAGACTTTCATTGCCCAGAAACCGCGCCCGTTCCACTACGCCCCGGGCGGCGGTTCCGGCACTAGGGGTCGGCGCCGGACCTTTGCCGTTGCGATCAAAATCCAGTTTGACGTGCTGAGGTCGAAACACGATCTCGACATCCGTACCGTCCGGAACACCCGGAGCCAGAAACTGCCCGAACGGGGTGTCCGCCAGAGCACCGTTAACAGTGGCAGGCAAGATGTTGACATCACTAAAGAAAGCAACAGCTGCCTTGTCCGCGGGCCGGGTATAGACGTTATACGGCGCACCCTGCTGAACGATCTTACCACCACGCATCAGAGCAATTTCATCCGCCATCCGCATAGCCTCTTCCGGTTCATGCGTGACCAGAAGAACTGCTGCGTCTTCTTCTTTCAGAATGGCCAGGGTCTCATCCCGGATACCATCCCTCAACCGGTTGTCGAGACCCGAGAAAGGTTCATCCATCAACATGATGCGTGGACGTGGCGCAAGCGCACGCGCGAGCGCGACGCGCTGCTGCTCACCTCCGGACAACTGATGCGGAAAACCATCAATGAACCGCATCAGATCGACCTTGGTCAGCAGCTCTTCAACACGGGCGCGCTTTTCTTCTTTGCTGCTTCTCAGCCCGAATGACACGTTATCGGCAACACTCAGATGCGGAAACAGCGCAAAGTCCTGAAACATCAGGCCGATCTCACGCCGTTCGGGCGGTACGCGAAAGATGGTGTCGCAGATCAGCTTGCCATCCACATAAATCTCACCCGAGTCCTGCATCTCGACTCCGGCAATCATCCGCAATGTCGTGGATTTGCCGCAGCCAGATGGCCCCAGCAGACAGGTCACCTGCCCGGCCTGAACGCTTAGCGAGACGTCATCAACAACAGTCCGTCCTTCGAACTGGCGGACAATATTGCGAATTTCCAGACGAGGAGGAGCTGCGTTAACTGTCACCGATAGACCCCGTTGCCTTTCCCGATCAAATTCATCGGGCTTGGGCGGGGATATCAACCCCGCCTCTCAGGCGCAAGAGATCAGCAGCAACCGGTCGACGCAGCCTCACCTTCGACGTCAAACGGGCTATCCCCTCCACACCCTTCGAAAATGCCGTAGTGGGTCGAGAAATCGCCGATGAACTCAAAATGGCGCGCGAAACGCGTATCCTGAAGCATCATCCATGTGTTGCCGCAGACGGGGAACACCTTGCCGGCTTCGATAAAGTGGTGATCATCCAGCGCAAACATATGCGGTGCATGTGGGATTGTTCCCTTGTAGATCACAGCCTGACCATAGTCCTCACAGGCGGGCTCGAGTTCGGGCAATTTGAACAGTCGGTAAGTCGCTGAAATGAAGCTCAGCGGCGCAACACGTTCTTCAAGGACCGGATTTTCAATAGTCAGCGGACGATGCGTAACCCGGCGCGGGTCACCAAATCCGGCGGCACGTGACAGCGACAGGAAATCGTTCCAATAGAGCGCGCCTGACAGGCACTCCCCATACAGAACCTCATCCTCGGCCATGGCCTTGGGCACACGTCGATCAGAATAAACATCCGAGAAATACATCTCTCCACCGTCTTTCAGCAACCGATGCGCACCGCGCAGAACGGCCGCCTTGTCAGTGGCCAGATTGATGACGCAGTTGGAAACGATGATGTCGAATGAGCCGGGCTCAAGATCCAGTTCGTCCAGCTTTTCGATGTAGCCGTGATGAAACTCGACATTGCTGGCCGCATAACCAAATGCATTCGCGTGATAGTCCTGATGGGACCGTGCAATTTCCAGCTGCGCGGGCGTCATGTCCACGCCAACAACGCGGCCCGTTTCGCCCACCATAGCCGACAGAGCATAGACGTCCCGACCAGCACCGCATCCCAGGTCAAGAATGTGCATACCTTCCAGATCCAGAGGCGCGATCAGGCCGCATCCATAATACCGGGTCAGTACATCATCATGAATTCGCGACAAAATCTGCTTGACGTGATCGGGCATGTCGTCGGGAGTACAGCAAGCGTTCGTCTGCAAATCCGCGCTGCCCTGCAGGACCTCGCCATAATAATTCTGCACAGCCTCATGCTTCATCAGAGCTTTCCTTTTCATCACGAACTGAAAAGCAGCTAGAGCAGCCCGGGTTGCCGTGCAATCCGGGACCGTCCCATCTGACGAAAGCGTGAATCGGTGTGTTTAAGATTTCTCCAGCAACTCGAAATCAACACCGCCGCGAACCTGCCCGTTCACCTGAATCTCCAGCCGATGCGCACCAGGAACCAGTTTAAACGTTGTGGCATTACCCTTGAGTTTGTGGCGCTTGGACAAGGTCAGAGATCCATCCTTCAGTTCAGCCTGTTTCAGCTTATGAACCTTAGGTGAGATCTTCCCGCCAGGCCTCTGGAAATGAATGATATAATCAACCAGAACAGGTTGTTTTTCCTGCCCAGAGATCGCAACAGAAAACTCCAGCGCGCCATCGATAATGGCTTCGCCCTCAATCTCGATCGAGACATCCAGATCTGCATCGGGATCATATCCCAGCATCTTCATTGCGCCTGCATGGCCAGACTTCACCAGCCCGCGCAACGCATGAGACGTCATCCACTGCAGTTCTTCGGCATCCTGTGCACCGCTTTCCTGCCAATCCTGCAGGCGCTGCAACACCAGTTCCGGCTCTTTCTTTGTGATGTCGTTCAGATGATTGGCCACCGACCGGGTAACATAGCGGGTGTTGTCGCGATACAGTTGATCCAGCAAAGGCAAAGGATCAGCCAGATCCAGCCCAACCGCCTGCCCCCAGGGCAATCTCGGCCGGGTTCCTTCGCTGACCAACCTGCGCACATGATAGCTGGAATGCCCACACCAATCCTGCATGCGCGTCACAACCTCGTCAGGCCAGCGGTTCAGGAATGGGCGAATGGCCCATTCCATCGAAAACCGCTGCGTCAGTTCCGCCAGAACATCCAGCGCCAGTTCCGGATGTTCCAATCCGACGGCAACTACCCAATCGCCAAGCGGCGCAAAGATGAAATCGCCGAAATCATCATCGGTCTTATTCGGGTCCAGTGGCTCGGGCAGCGCACGCAGGATCACCGGTGCAACAGTCGGAAGATCGCCAGGAATGGCCTGTTTCAGGCATTCTGCGATCCAGGTCATGCGCTCTTTCAGCTCAAGTTCCGGCAGTTTGGCCATCACCGCCACCTCAAATGCGGGCGCGTCAAATGTTGGCTGAGCATCGGCAAAAAGCCCCGCCAGATAGCGGGTCTTTTCTGCATTGAACAACTGGTCTTTCAGCGAGAATCCCTGCGACATGATTACATCGTCAGATTGGTGCCGCCACCGTCTAGCAGAATGTTCTGCCCCACGATGAATCCGGCATGTTGAGAGCACAGGAACGCACAGGCAGCACCAAATTCCTGCCGCGTGCCATAACGGCGCGCAGGAATTGTCGCCGCGCGTTCGGCTCGCGCCTCGTCCATGGAAATCCCTTTTTGTGATGCGACCCCGCTATCCAGCGAGTCTGCACGATCCGTGGCATGGATACCCGGCAACAGGTTGTTGATCGTTACACCGTGCGGGGCCACTTGGCGCGAGGTTCCAGCGACATAGCCAGTCAGGCCGGTCCTTGCGGCATTCGACAGCCCCAAGGCCGGGATCGGCGCGCGAACGGATTGAGAGGTGATGTTAACCACCCTTCCCCAGCCCTTGTCCATCATGCCCGGCAGTAGCGCTTTCATGAAGGCTATCGGTGTCAGCATGTTTGCATCCAGCGCCTTGATGAAATCCTCACGCTCCCAGTCCGACCACAGGCCCGGCGGTGGGCCGCCGGCGTTGGTCACCAGAATATCGACCCCCTCGGCCGCCTCGATCACCTGCGTCTGCCCTTCAGGTGTCGTCACATCACAGGCCATGGTGTGCACCTGAACGTCATGATCCGCGCGAATGCGTTCAGCTGCTGCTTCCAAAGCAACCGACCCGCGCGCGTTCATCACCAGATCAACACCCGCCGCTGCCAAAGCCTCGGCGCAGCCCAGACCCAAGCCCTTGCTGCTTGCGCTTACCAGCGCACGTTTTCCCTGTATTCCCAGATCCATACGATCCTCCCTGTCAGTCGTTGCCCGCTTGTCTAGCACCGGCCAGACAGAGAAGACCAGAACGGCAGCGTCGCCTCAGTAAAAGAACTCTTCGCGGACGATCTTGCCATCAGCGACATGATATATCGCCACTTCACGCATATCGAAGCTGTCACCGCTTTCCTTCATGGTACCCTGCACCTCGAAGATCACAGCAAACCGATCATCGCCATGCAGGAATGGATCGCTGACCGACCCGCCTGTTACTTCGGTCGAGCTTTCCCACCATTCGTGTTTTCCACGGATCGCATCCAGTCCACGCGCCTCGCGCCCCATGCCCTGCATATCCGCAGCTTCGACCGAAACGGCATCTGAGGCATAGAGTTTATCCAGATTGGCCTTTGCTCTGTTTTCGCGACAACCAGTGACCAGTTCTTCTGCAATTTCTTTCAAATTCATTGGTCCACTCCATCATTTGTTCACTATATGTTCTTTTTATCGCAACCGTACGATTCGAACCACCCCCTTTGCCTTGCCTCGGCAGGATTCCCCGCCTATACGCGCGCCTATGCTAGATACCGCCTCGAACCAACCCGTATTGCCGCCCGAGATCGCCCGACGTCGGACCTTCGCCATCATCTCGCATCCGGATGCCGGCAAGACGACGCTAACTGAAAAGTTCCTTCTTTATGGGGGTGCTATTCAAATGGCCGGTCAGGTGCGCGCGAAAGGTGAAGCACGGCGGACGCGTTCGGACTTCATGCAGATGGAAAAAGATCGGGGCATCTCGGTCTCCGCATCGGCCATGTCGTTCGACTATGACAACTTCCGGTTCAATCTGGTGGACACACCCGGCCACTCCGACTTCTCGGAAGATACATATCGCACCCTGACCGCTGTGGACGCGGCCGTGATGGTGATCGATGGCGCAAAAGGTGTGGAAAGCCAAACGCAGAAACTGTTCGAGGTCTGCCGGCTGCGTGACCTGCCGATCCTGACCTTCTGTAACAAGATGGACCGCGAAAGCCGCGATACGTTCGAGATCATCGACGAAATTCAGGAGATGCTGGCCATCGACGTCACGCCCGCCGCCTGGCCCATTGGCGTGGGCCGCGATTTCATCGGCTGCTACGATATGCTGCGCGACCGGCTGGAGCTGATGGACCGCGCCGACCGCAACAAGGTGGCGGAAAGCATCGAAATCAATGGTCTGGACGACCCCAAGCTTGCCGAACACGTGCCCGAGCACCTGTTGGAAAAGCTGCTGGAAGAGGTTGAGATGGCGCGCGAATTGCTGCCCAAACTCGACCCGCAAGCAGTACTTGAAGGGCACATGACCCCGATCTGGTTCGGATCGGCGATCAACTCGTTCGGTGTAAAAGAGTTGATGGAAGGCATCGGAGCGTACGGTCCGCAACCGCAGATCCAATCCGCTGAACCTCGTCAGATTTCACCGGATGAGAAAAAGGTCGCGGGTTTTGTCTTTAAGGTGCAAGCCAACATGGATCCCAAGCACCGCGACCGTGTGGCCTTTGTCCGCATGGCAAGCGGTCACTTCAAACGTGGCATGAAGCTGACCCACGTGCGGTCGAAGAAGCCGATGGCGATTTCCAATCCGGTGCTGTTCCTGGCCTCTGATCGCGAACTGGCCGAAGAGGCCTGGGCCGGCGATATCATCGGTATCCCTAACCACGGCCAACTGCGCATCGGTGACACCCTGACCGAGGGCGAAGCGCTGCGGGTGTCGGGCATCCCCTCCTTTGCTCCGGAACTGCTGCAAGGCGTGCGCGCGGGCGATCCGATGAAGGCCAAGCATCTGGAAAAGGCCCTGATGCAGTTCGCCGAAGAAGGCGCGGCCAAGGTATTCAAGCCCTCAATCGGTTCGGGCTTTATCGTCGGCGTCGTTGGCGCACTGCAATTCGAAGTTCTGGCCAGCCGGATTGAGATGGAGTACGGCCTGCCGGTCCGCTTTGAAGCATCGCAGTTCACCTCGGCCCGCTGGGTTAGCGGTGACAAAGCCGAGGTCGAAAAATTCGCCAATGCCAACAAACAGCACATTGCGCATGACCATGACGGAGACGTTGTGTACCTGACGCGGCTTCAGTGGGATATCGACCGCGTCGTACGCGACTATCCCGCGATAAACCTTTCTGCAACAAAGGAAATGATGACGTGATCGATCGCGTCATCTAACCTTCGCAGGATGATCTGTCAGTGTTTTTCAGAGTATCAACTGCACGATGTCAGATGATGTGACCTGGGGCATCGTCTCGACCGTTCGGGGTGACGTCTTGGACATCCTGCGCTTTGCGGCGTATCACCTCGATCTAGGTGTGGACCGTCTGTACATCTATCTGGACGAACCGAACCCTCAGGCCTTTGAGGCATTGGACGCTCACCCAAAAGTAGATGTCTGCAATTGCGACGATGCGTATTGGGGCATGCGAAATCGCGAAAGGCCCGAAAAGCACCAGCTGCGTCAGACCGCAAACTCCTCCTTTACCTACAGACGCTGCGAACAGGACTGGCTGGCCCATATCGATCTGGATGAGTTTCTCTGGCCATCAGAGCCGATTTCCAGCCTGCTCGGATCCGTGCCAGACAATTACCCCTCTGCACGCGTCCGTCCGGTTGAGTCGATCGCAGAAGCCAAGGACCTATACAAGGCGTTCATCCCGATCGGACCAGATCGAGAAGCTCTCATACAAGACCTTTATCCGAATTACGGTGCCTTTGTGCTCGGCGGTTTTTTAAGCCACGTTCAGGGCAAGCTTTTTGTGCGCACGGGCATGAGGAAAATCAGCTTTCGTATTCATAACCTGTTTCAGGATAAGAAGCCTGTGCACAAAAAGTTCGAATTGCCACAAATCGATCTTTGTCACAGGCATGCGCCCGACTGGGACCATTGGCTGGCACATTACCGGTTCCGCATGGAGCGCGGTTCGTATCAGACCGGAATGTCACCCAATATCCCTCGTGAGCTTGGCGGGTTGAACAAGAACGAGCTGTTCAACTGGATCGAGGAAGAAGGCGGAGAGGCTGGTTTGCGCGCCTTTTATGATGAACTGAGCGGCGCGGACCCGGACGTACGCGCCCGATTGCAAGAGCACGGCTTGATCAAGCACCGCCCCTTGGAGCTGGTTTCAAAGCTACGGAAACACTTCCCCCAAAGCGTCTGAATTGTTGCACAAAATTGTAACCGTGGCCTGGCGGACACAAGATAAAGGGCTCTTCATTTGACCATGCCCCACGTTTTTGTTATGTCCCCGCGCAAGCCGAAATGCGCACGCTGTGCATGGCCATCCGGGCCCGGCAGAACTCAGACGCGCGGGCCAGGTCTAGTGTCCGCATGAACCGGACATACATGACAAAATTTAACGAACTGAACCTGAA
This sequence comes from Roseibium sp. RKSG952, assembly GCF_009711355.1. Taxonomy (NCBI): domain Bacteria; kingdom Pseudomonadati; phylum Pseudomonadota; class Alphaproteobacteria; order Hyphomicrobiales; family Stappiaceae; genus Roseibium; species Roseibium sp. RKSG952. The sequence goes on from NZ_SMMF01000963.1 coordinate 27,113, forward strand.
CCCGAAGGTCCTCAAAGCCATTGAGGAAGCCGGATACGAAACCCCCACCCCGATTCAGGAGGGCGCAATCCCTCCCGCGCTTGAGGGTCGTGATGTTCTGGGGATCGCCCAGACGGGAACCGGCAAGACCGCCAGCTTTACCCTGCCGATGATCACCTTGCTGGCCCGTGGCCGTGCACGAGCACGTATGCCGCGTTCGCTAGTGTTGTGCCCAACGCGTGAATTGGCGGCACAGGTTGCCGAGAACTTCGACACCTACACCAAACACCTGAAACTGACCAAAGCGCTGTTGATCGGCGGCGTCAGCTTCAAAGAGCAAGAGGCGCTGATTGATCGTGGCGTGGATGTTCTGATTGCCACTCCTGGCCGTCTGCTGGACCATTTCGAACGCGGCAAGCTGCTGCTGACGGGCGTTCAGATCATGGTGGTGGACGAAGCCGACCGGATGCTGGATATGGGCTTCATCCCTGATATCGAACGCATCTTCTCGTTGACGCCCTTCACCCGTCAGACCTTGTTCTTCTCAGCCACCATGGCGTCTGAGATTGAACGCATCACTGACACGTTCCTGTCCGCCCCTGCCCGGATCGAGGTTGCTCGTCAGGCCACCGCTTCCGAGACCATTGAGCAGGGTGTGGTCATGTTCAAAGGTGGTCGCCGTGACCGTGAGGCCAGCGCCAAGCGCAAGGTTCTGCGCGCGCTGATCGACGCCGAGGGCGACAAATGCACAAACGCGATCATCTTCTGCAACCGTAAGACGGACGTGGATATCTGCGCGAAATCGCTGAAGAAATACGGCTATAACGCTGCCGCCATCCATGGCGATCTGGATCAGTCACAGCGTATGAAAACGCTGGATGGGTTCCGGGATGGATCCCTTCGCCTTCTGGTCGCTTCGGACGTGGCTGCGCGTGGGCTGGACATCCCGTCGGTCAGCCATGTTTTCAATTTCGATGTTCCTGGCCATGCCGAAGACTACGTGCACCGCATTGGTCGAACCGGACGCGCCGGGCGCGAGGGCAAGGCGATTACCATTTGCTCGAACCGTGATGAAAAGGCTTTGGATGCGATTGAAAAGCTGATCCAAAAGCAGATCCCGCGCATCGAGAACCCGATCAAGGAAGAGCCCAAAGCCGAAGCGCCGAAGCCCGAGAAAAAGTCCAAGCCATCGGACCACAAAAGGAACGAAGGCAAGAGGGACAAAGAACCCAAGGGACGCGGTCGTGGTCGTAAAGAGGACAGCGGTCCTGCGGTCGTTGGAATGGGCGACCACCTGCCCAGCTTCATCGCGCTCAGTTTTGATGAGCGGCGTGCCGGCTAGATTGCCAGCACAAGCACAAGTATCGACAATCCCAACAATGCAATCCCGGCGATCTCTCGCCGGGTTATGTTTTCGTGGAACACCAGCGTCGAGGCCATCAGGCTAAAGATCAGCTCCACCTGCCCCAGCGCCTTTACATAAGCCGCGTTCTGCAATGTAAAGGCCAGAAACCAGCAAAACGATCCGCCCAGACTGGTAAGGCCAACGAAAACCCCGGTGCGGCGTGTTTCCCAAACCGCACGCAACTCGGCACGGTCTCGCCAAAGCAGCCACAACCACATGCTGATGAACTGGAACGTGACCACGGCAGCCAGTGTGACCAGCGCCCGGAACCAGGCATCAATATCGCCCAGTTGCAGCGAAGCCCCGCGATAACTGACCGCTGAAAACGCAAACAGCACCCCTGATCCCAGCCCGAGCTGAGACGCGCGGTTGGTCAAATGGTGCCACCATGCGCCATCCCCACCAGGCGTTTTGGACAGCAACAGGACCGCCAACAGCCCCAAAAGGATAGCTGCAAAGGCGCCAAATGAGATGCTGTCGCCAAGGATCATGAAACCAACGATTGCAGTCTGTATCACTTCGGTTTTCTTAAACGTTATACCAACAGCAAAGTTGCGCTGCTTGAACAGCGCGACCACGCACACCGTCGCCAGAATTTGTGCTGTTCCACCGATGGCAACGAACAACCAAAACTTTGCTGACAGTGGTGGAACGGACAAGTCCGTGATTTGCAAAGCGACGATCAGCCCAAGAATGGCCAGCGGCGCAGAATAGGCAAACCGGGCAAAAGTCGCACCGGCAGCCGACAATTTCACACTGCTCAGCGATTTCTGAAGCATGAACCGCACTGTCTGAAATGTGGCGGCAGCGATGGTGACGGGAATCCATAAACTCATGGATTCCCTTCTGTCCTTAAATCACTCGTTTGGCCAGAGCGGATGCGCAACCGGATCCTTCGCACGCCAGAAGTAGTTGCGAAAAATCTCACCATAGGATCGGTACACATAGGATTCGTTGCAGGTCAGATACCGGTCTTTACCGGCGCGATAAAGTGCAGGCAGACGATACCATGGTGCCGATGGATTCATGTGATGAACGACGTGCAGATTGTTGTTAAGAAACAGAAAAGCCAGCAACCCGCGATCCTCAATGATCACGGTTCTGGCACGAGATTTCTCATGTGCACGATGCTCAAGGAACGTCCGGATTTTGACAAGCGCAAGCCCGATATACGCCGACAGAACAAATGCCCAGACCGGCATCGGAGACTGGGCAACCACCCACAGAACCACTGCCACACCCGGAATGTGTAAGGCCCAGGCCAGCAGGATCGCGCGATCCCCTCTTGTCGCACCGGTCCACTCATCCCGCATGAATGCCACCTGCCCGATGGCAGGCCCCAGAATGATGCGTCCCAACAGGGTATTGTTGGCCTTGTAAAGGTGTCGCTTCCAGACGGGCAGTGAAGCCCAAATCTTCGGGTCCAGATAATTGGACTCAGGGTCGTCATACGGGTCCGTCAGGTTCGCATCCTGATGGTGAGCCAGATGTAGATCACGAAAGCGGTTGTATGGAATGAACAGAGTCAGCGGCAAAGCCAGCAGTGTTTCATTCAACCATTTTGCACGGAACGGATGTCCGTGCAGCGCTTCATGTGTCAGCGAAGAATGTAGGGCTGCAACCATGCCCATCACGGGAATTGCCAGCCACAGGGACCAGCCTGCCAGCCAGAATACGACCGCCAGCCACGCAGCATAGCAGGCTGCAATCAGTCCGAACGTGCCCCATTCGGGCGACTTGGGAGGTGTGGGATCAGCCATTGCGCCCCCACGAGATACCTGCCCAAACCCGTTCGTAGATGACATACAGTGTCAGACCGATGGCGGTGTTGACCAATGCCAGCCCGCCACCCACGGCAGCCGAACCTGTGGCGATCAGACCCACAAGGGTCATCATGACCAACCCCATCAGATTCCAAACGACTGCTTTCACGACAGATCTTCGTCGCGTCTCCATTCCGGTCCCCATATTTTGTTGTTCTCACAAAAGCGTTACCGACATGGAGGCCTGCTGAGAATTCTGAATATGATTAACAATATTCATCAGATGTGATATTAATCATCACATGCAGGATAACATAGACAAACGGGATCGCGCTGCGCAGTTTCGCCTACGATTGGCGCGCGCCATGGAAGAGCGTCAGATCAGCCAGAGCGCGCTGGCGCGCAGTATTGGGGTCGACCGTTCAACGGTGTCACAACTTCTGACCGGCGCTGGCGCACGTCTGCCCAATGCGCATGTGGTAGGAAGCTGTGCTTCAGCTCTTGGCGTTTCCGCAGACTGGTTGCTTAGCCTGTCGGACCGGCCAGAGAGTGCTGCGGAATTGCTGGCCAGTTCGCTGACAATGGCCGAAGCCCCGCGCGCCTTGGTAGATGAACGTATCTTCGAGTGGCACCAACAGGCAGCGGGGTACAAAATCCGCTATGTTCCGGCCACCCTGCCCGATATGCTCAAAACTCGGGCAGTGCTCGAATGGGAATATGCCCCGCATCTGGGTCGAACCGCAGATCAGGCCATCGGCGCATCGGCAGATCGTCTGACATGGATGCGCAGCGCCCAGTCCGACTATGAAATCGCCATGCCGCTGTTCGAAATCCACAGCTTTGCCCATGGCACTGGATATTACGAGGGTCTGTCACTGGACAATCGGCTGGCTCAGATCGATCACTTGCTGGACCTGTGCGAACAGCTCTATCCACGCCTGCGAATCTACCTGTTTGATGCAAAGCGGCTCTATTCAGCGCCGGTAACGATCTTCGGTCCGCTTCTGTGCGTCTTCTATGCGGGCAGCCACTACATGGCCTTCCGCGATCGTGATCGGATCGAGGTTTTTACACGACATTTCGATACGTTAGTGCGCGAAGCTGACATGACAGCCCGAGACTTTTCCGAACACCTCAGACAGCTCCGTTCGGCGATTACCAGCGCAACGGAGTGACTGTTGCGAAGCCGGAAAGTGCCAATCAGCTCATCCTATAGTATAGTCATCCTGCGCGAACTTTCGGGCAATCCGACCAATCACGGAGGATCAATGGGATGGACGCACTGAAAACCGCTCAATACGCACGCGCCCTCTACTCGGCGCATGGAGATCGGGCCGAAGCTGAAGCGGCCCGTAAAATGCGTGAATGTGAAGCCGCAGGGGAAACCCAGCAAGCTCAGGACTGGCAGGCAGTTCGCCAGACTATCCGCCAGTTCCGTGGCCCCAATCAGGGCTGACATAACAAAACCCAGCTTTTAGCCAGGTGATCAGACCTTCGGGTCAGGATTGACCGTATGACCATCAACCGCGATCACCTGACCCGAAACAAGCCTTGCCGCGTCAGAGGCAAGGAACACGGCCATATTGGCAATATCCCGCCCTTCAACGAAGCTGCCCATCGACGTACCTGAGGCATAGCCCTCATAGACCTGATCCCGGGTCATGCCCTTGGCTGCCGCTTCGCGTTCAAGAACTCCTTCCATTCTTGGTCCTTCAACCGCTCCGGGACAGATCACGTTGCAACGGACCCCATGTGGCCCAAGTTCCATCGCCAGTGTCTTACCCAGACCCACCATGCCCCATTTCGCCGCTGCATAAGGTGCGCGGTTGGGATAGCCATATTGCCCAGCGGTGGATGAAGTGATCAGCACCACACCACTGCGCTGACGCTTGAGCATTGGGGCCGCGTATTTGGAACACAGGAAAGCCCCTTCCAGATTGACCGAAAGGCAAGTGCGCCAATCGCTAAGCGCAACGTCTTCGATCAGGGCCGTCGGCCCTGCGATCCCGGCGTTTGCGCATAGGGCATCCAGACCACCCCATTCCTCGTCAATGCGGGCAAACATGGCCGCCACGGCGGTTTCATCGGATACGTCCAACTGGGATTTCTTCCAATGCGGCGGGCAGGCCTCCAGCGACGCCGGATTCACATCTGCAACCCAGACCTGCGCACCCGATGCGTCGAACGCTTCGGCCATCGCTCGCCCGACGCCCGAGGCGCCGGCCGTGATCAGAACCCGGCTGCTCATGCAGGTTTCCGGATCGATGCACCCGCCCCTTCCGGGTACGGCAGACCGGCCTGAGCTTCTGCGATACGGGCCATGGCTGCTTCAACCTCAGCCGATGGCGCACATGGGCGACGGGATTCGAGGTCCACATGCAGCAGGAAACTCTCGCCGGTCGCCAGCAACTTGTCTCCTTCATACATGCGGTGGAACAGGTGCAGTTTCTTGCCCTGCCCCAACAGCATCTGAGTCCGCACATTGATCTTGGCACCTGCATGGGTCTCATCCAAATGCCGGATGTGGGTTTCAGCGGTAAAGTAGCTGCCGCCCGCTGCGATATAGTCGGCATCGCATCCGATCAGCTCCATAAAGCGATCGGTTGAGCAGGCGAAGGCATCCAGATACCGCGACTCGGTCATGTGGCCGTTATAGTCGGTCCAATCCAGCGGCACGGCACGCGATAGCGTCAGAATGGGCTGGCTCAGATCGGCCTGATCCAGATCCGGCAAGGCACCGGGTTTCAGACGTGCATCATGCTGGTTCAGAACCGCGCCCGCACCGTAATCCTGCGCTTTCAGCGCCCGCATCATGCCCACAAGGTTGTTGTCGCGGATACGCTCCAATTCACGGATCGAGTGCATTCCGGATTGTGCGTCCGACTGATCCGCAATCATGTCCACCAGTTCATCCGTGAACTCCGGGACATCCATCAGCTTAGTCCACGGCCATTTCAGTGCCGGACCAAACTGCGCCATGAAATGCCGCATCCCGGCCTCTCCGCCAGCGACGCGATAGGTCTCGAACAGACCCATCTGTGCCCAGCGGATACCAAAGCCCATGCGGATCGCTTCGTCGATTTCTTCGGTGGTCGCGATACCGTCTTTGACCAGCCACAGCGCTTCACGCCAAACAGCCTCGAGGAACCGGTCAGCAATGTGCGCGTCGATTTCTTTTTTGACATGCAGCGGGAAGAACCCGACCGATTTCAATAACTCTTGCGCACGCTCCACCATTTCAGGCGGGTTCTTCTCGGTGGGCACCAGTTCGATCAGAGGCAGCAGGTAGACCGGATTGAACGGGTGCGTCACCACAATCTGTTCAGGACGCGACGCGCCTTCCTGCAGTTCGGACGGCTTAAACCCGCTGGTCGAAGAGCCGATGATCGCTTCCGCATCACATGCCTCTTGCAAGCCTTTATAAACCTTCAGCTTCAGGTCTAGCCGCTCAGGTACGCTTTCCTGAATCCAAGTGGCCCCCTGTACAGCGTCTGCCATCTTATCATGGAAGTTCAACGTGCCCTCAGCCGGCAATGGCACGTCACTCAGCCCCGGCAAAGACCGCCGTGCATTGTCCAGAACCTCGCCGATCTTACGCTCGGCCTCAGGGTCCGGGTCGAACACCCGGACATCCCAGCCGTTAAGCAGAAACCGGGCGGCCCATCCGCCGCCGATCACACCACCACCGATGATAGCTGCTGTTTTTGTCATATCTTTTCCTAGTCGATACAGATCACCAGCTCGCGCCCCGTCTCATCCAGATGCGGAATGCATCCGAACTGCGGCGTGACCGCGCTGCATTGTTTGGTCTCTGACAGGCAAAATCCCTCGCAGTCCGAACCTGTTTCACAGGTCTTGCCCGCATCTGCCAACGGCAGGATGCACACATACTGCTGGGCTTTGCCCGCAACTTCGTTAATTCCGCCTTTGGCCTCGCAAGCCTGCCGTTCATTCTGAGATGGCTCAGCCTCCGCCTTGTCATCCGTTGGAAGACAAGCCGCCAGAAATCCTGCTCCGACAAGCACCAAACACCGCGACATCACTTTCATAAGCTATTCCTTCAGTTGATGCCCCGGTGTCTTGGCTTAGCGAAAACTCTGCAAGGCGAAGTTTCAGCCCTTCGGCGCCCGCTTCACTAGCCCCAGCTTCTCGCGCACTTCCTGCGCACCGATCACCCGCGCACCCATGTTCGAAACGATGGTGTTGGCGCGTTCAACCAGCTGCCAGTTTTCCGCCAGAACGCCTTTGTCCAACCACAGGTTATCCTCGAGCCCGACACGCACATTACCGCCTGCCAGCACCGATGCCGATGCATAGGCCATCTGGTTTCGTCCCAGCGCGAAGGCGCTGAATGTCCAGTCATCCGGGACATTGTTGACCATGGCCATAAAGGTATTCAGATCATCCGGTGCGCCCCACGGCACGCCCATGCACAACTGAACCAGCGCCGGGCTGTCCAGAATACCGTCCTTAACCAGCTGCTTGGCGTACCACAGATGGCCGGTGTCAAAGGCTTCGATCTCGGGCTTCACCCCCAGATGTGTCATCATCCGACCCATCGCCTGCAGCATGCCCGGCGTGTTGGTCATGACGTAGTCAGCCTCGGCAAAGTTCATGGTACCGCAGTCCAAGGTACAGATCTCGGGCAGACACTCGGCCACATGCTCGACCCGCGCGGCTGCGCCGATCATGTCGGTACCTTCCTCGTTCAACGGCAAAGGAGATTCTGTCGGGCCAAAGATCATGTCACCGCCCATACCTGCGGTCAGGTTCAGGACAACGTCTACTTCGGCCTCGCGAATGCGGTCGGTGACTTCGCGATACAGGTCCAGGCGACGGCTGGGCGCGCCGGTTTCCGGGTCCCGCACATGGCAGTGAACAATGGCCGCGCCGGCCTTGGCCGCAGCGATCGCACTTTCGGCAATCTGCTTCGGTGAACGTGGTACATGCGGGCTGCGATCTTGCGTTCCCCCTGAGCCCGTGACGGCACAAGTGATGAAGACTTCGCGGTTCATTTCCAGTGGCATGGTGTTTTCCCCAACTTATACCCGGTTTTGACCCAAGTTATCCTCAGGCTTCTCCCCGGATTCCGATTTGCGTTCTTACCCGACTCTGACGCAGCCTTGTGGAAACAACTTGCCAGAATGCGAATCGAACTTGATGAAATCCGCAAAAAACATACTGCAGCCCGAACATCGCGCCCTGAAAACGGCCGTGCTGGTTCTGGATGAATGCAACACGCTCAGCTTTGCCTCGGCTGTTGATCCGATGCGCGCAGCGAACCGGCTGGCGGATCGTCCCGCCTTTGACTGGGACTATGTCACCGCCACGGCAGAGCCAGCCATGCTGACCAGTGCACTGAACGTTCCCGGCATTCCGCTGGCGCGTCTGGACAGTTGCGATCTGATGATTGTGGTCGCAGGGTTCCAGCTTGCGCGCCACGCAACCCCCAGCCTGCTGGCTGGCTTGCGCCGCATCGCGGCCTCTGGTGCGACCATGGCAGGGATCGACGGCGGCCCATGGCTGCTGGCCGAAGCCGGCTTGCTGGACGGGCACGCAGCAACCACTCATTGGGAAGATCTGGACAATTTCTCGACCCGTTTCCCCGAGGTCGACGTGCGCCCTGACCGTTTCACTGTTTCCGGAAACCGTCTGACTTCTGGTGGTGCGATCCCGGCGGTCGAGATGATGCTGCATATCATCGCTGCCCGCCACGGCGCAGGATTTGCCGCACGTGTATCTGGGCTGTTCCTCTATGAGGGAGCACCAGAGCCAACCAAACCGCAAAGCCGCACCGGGGCTCCGCACCGCCATTCGGCCCTGACATCAAAGGCAAACAGCCTGATGGAGGCGTCGCTAGATGAACCTCTGCCACTCGCCTATATTGCCGACCGTTTGGGAACCAGCCCACGCACGCTGCAGCAACAGTTCCGCCTGCGCCTGAACACCACGCCGCAAGACCATTACCTGCAGCTTCGCCTGGCCGAGGCGCGCCGACTGGTCACCGACACAGACATGCCGCTGATGGATGTCGCGCTGGCCACTGGCTTTGCATCGCAGTCAAGCTTTGCCCGGGCGTTCCGAACCGCGCATGGTCTTTCCGCCCGTGACCTGCGGCAGGATCGCATCCAGCCCACACATCACTGACGGGGTTTACAGCAGCAGGTAATGGGGGCATTGCCCCCTTGCCTTAGTACGGCATGGGATGGGCGCGGTGGGCCAGGTTGATTTCTTTCAACACGTCTTGCGACAATTCCAGATCTTTTCCATCAAGAATGCGCTGCAATTGTGCCTCATCCGTGGCCCCAAAGATGGCCGAAGTCATGAACGGTCTGCTACGACACCAGGACAGTGCCATATGCACAGGATCCAGCCCATGTTTGTCAGCGATCTCCAGATAGGCAGCGACGGCGTCAAACACCCGATCAGATTTGCGGCCACCCATTTCAGGCACCAGTGACATGCGCGATCCTTCGGGAACACTGCCACCCTGATACTTGCCCGTCAGGAACCCGGCAGCCAGCGGCGAAAAGGCGAGCAGTCCCACATCTTCATGCGCACTCAGCTCGGCCATATCGGTATCAAAGTGACGGCACAGCATCGAGTATTCGTTCTGCACGGACGCGACGCGTGGCGCACCGGTTTCATCTGCCAGTCGCACCCATTGGGCCGTTCCCCAGGCGCTTTCATTCGAGAGGCCGAAGGCGCGAATATTGCCCTTTTCGACCTGTGCCTGCAGCGCCTCAAGACACTCCTGCATATTCGCAACAACCTCATCACGATCCCCACCTGAAGGATCGTAATCCCAGTTCTGGCGAAACATGTAACTGCCCCGGTTTGGCCAGTGGAACTGATAGAGGTCGATATAGTCAGTCTGCAAACGGCGCAGGGATCCCTCGATTGCCTGGGGAATGGTCTGGCCGGATATTGGCGCTCCGTCACGGGCGTGGGAAAATCCTGCTCCTGAATGCTTGGTCGCCAGAACATAGTCGCCCCGGCGCGCGGCATTAGATGCATTCCAGTTGCCCAGAATTTCCTCAGTCCGGCCAACGGTTTCCTTCGAGATCGGGTTCACTGGATACATCTCAGCCGCGTCGACAAAGTTGATCCCGGCTGCCAGGGCCATATCCATCTGTCGGTGTCCACCGGTCTCGGAGGTCTGTGTGCCAAAGGTCATTGTTCCAAGGCACAGATCCGACACCATTACACCGGTGCGCCCCAAAGGTTTCATCTTCATCTGGAAATCCTCCTGCTCGCCCTGCACCCTAGCGCAGGGTTTGACCGGGGCAAGCCCGATCAACCCAGATAAATCAGACTGGCCACAATGAAAAAGGCCAGAACGCCGAACACATCGTTCGACGTGGTTATGAAGATGCCGGTTGCCGCGGCCGGGTCTTGTTTCAACGCCCTAAGCAGGAACGGCACCATCGACCCGACCGACGCTGCGATAACAGTCACGATCGCCAGTGCGACGATCGACGTCAGAACTAACAGGCCTGGCTTTTCAATCGCGATGAACAGGCTGCCAATCAAAACCAGAATGCCCACGACCGTGCCAACGATCAGCCCGTTCAGCAGGGCCCCACGCAGTTCGCGATAGAATCTCGACGGCAGATCGCCACGCCACTCCGCCCCCGAAGTCAGTACCTGCACAGAAACGGTCGAGGCCTGAATTCCAGCGTTGCCGGCTGTTGCCAGAACAACGGGAATAAAGCTGGCAAGGATCGCGGATTCGGCAAGTGCGTCCTCATACGACACGATGGCAATTGCTGCGATGGTGCTGCCGACCAACCCGCCCAGCAGCCACGGCAGGCGGCGGCGGGCAATCTGGCCAGGCGTGTCGAATTGCGTCGTATCGGGGGATACGCCGCCCATCTTGAGCATGTCTTCCTCAACTTCTTCCCGCGCAATCTCGGCCAGTTCCGGCGGGGCTATCCCGCCCAGAAAACGGCCATTGGCATCGACGACAGCTATAACAGAGGCCGAGCGCGCCTCGGCTAGGCGCAGCACCTCTTCCTGATCTGCAGAACTGTCGACCGTCACAGTGTCTTTCTGGACGATATCAGCAACGCAGGTGTCATCCGGGTTCAACAGTAGGTCCCGACTGCGCAGATAACCAACCAGTCGTTTGTCCTGTTCGAGAACAAAAATCATATCCAATCGCGCAAACTGGTCCGAGGTTTTTCGAAGATGAGATACCACCTCGCCAATCGTCCATCCAACAGGAACCGTCAAAACCCCGTGGCGCATATGCGCAGCCGCACTGTCATCATCTGCAGACAAGGACTGTCGAATGACATCTGCATCCTTCCGATCAGCAATCAGATCATCATGAGTGTCGGGCGGCAGCGTTTCCAGCAACTCGATAGCCAAATCAGGCGAAACTCTGGAGACGATCTTGCGGAATTTCTTTCGAGTCGAAGCCTCAAACAGAACTGAACGCAATTCCGGATCCAGTTCGACAAGAACCGGCAGACTCACATCATCAGGCAACCATTCGAACACCCGGCGCGCACGCTTGGTCTTCATCTTCAGCAGGCATTTCACAACGTCCGCTGCGTTCCAACCGCTCAGGACAGTAAGAACCGCCATCCGCTTGCCTGCGGCCACCAGCCGTTCCAACGACGAGGCGACCCTCGCATTGTTATGGCGCGCTTCCGGGCTGTTTGCGCTGTCCCAATGCAGCTCTTTTGGAGGAACTTGATCCATCCGCTCACCTCACCTCAATCCACGCAGCTGTGGCATTGCTAAGTGACGGTAGCGTGAATGAAAGATTATCTGAACAGATCAGCGCAGCGAAAGGGTGATCAGGCTTCTGCCTTTTTCTCCCACCGGCCTGAATCCTCGGACCAATATTGCGCCGAACAACCTGCTGAGGTCAGCGCCTTCCATTGTACCCGTGCGGCTTGAACTGCGCTTTGATCGTTGCCATCAAACAGAATACAGACACGCTCGGATGCTTCGACTTCGTCCGGCTCAACCGCAGCGCCATCGATCGCCATCAAACAGGATGGTTCATTTTCCGCCGTCGTCTCGGTCGTTAGCAATATGGGCTGCATCGCATCGTGCGGTCCACCGGCACGACCATGTGGCAGGAACCCGTCATCAGGCCCCAGCCACAGTTTTTCATCCAGCCAGTCCAGCCGAGCGGGATCAGTGCCCCGCACAGCTATCCGCCACCCGGCCTGCCGTGCCTTGTCCAGCAGTACCGGCAAGGTCTGCTCAAGCGGTTGGCGGGTCAGGTGATAGAAATAGACGGCCCCCATTCGAATTACTCGAAATTGTCCTGAACAAATCGGCTTAGCGCGCGCACGCCCCAACCGGTTGCCCCTTTGGGCGCATAGGATGTCTCGGACGACACCGACGCAACACCCGCGATATCCAGGTGAATCCAGGGGGTTTCTTCTTTGACGAAACGCTGCAGGAACTGCGCCGCAGTGACCGATCCGGCCGGGCGACCTCCCACGTTCTTCATATCCGCAATGCGGGATTTCAGCAGGTCATCATAGGCTTTGCCCAGTGGCATCCGCCATGCGCCTTCATCCTCGACTTTGGCCGCCTTCAGGAAAGCATCGCAGAACGTGTCATTGTTCGAAAAAACGCCCGCATTCTCATGCCCGAGCCCGATGATGATCGCACCCGTCAATGTGGCCAAATCAATCATGCCGACAGGATTGAACCTCTCCTGCGCGTACCACATGACATCACACAGAACCAAGCGGCCTTCAGCATCGGTATTGATGATCTCTACCGTGTCGCCTTTCATCGATTTGACGACATCGCCGGGGCGCGTAGCGCGACCAGAAGGCATATTTTCCACCAGACCGACCAGACCAACCACATTGGCCTTGGCCTTACGCAACGCCAATGCCCGCATGGTGCCTGCAACGACACCCGCGCCGCCCATGTCCATGGTCATCTCTTCCATGCCCGCAGCAGGTTTGAGCGAGATACCACCGGTATCAAACACCACGCCCTTGCCCACCAGCGCCAGCGGAGCGTCGTCCTTGTCGCCACCATTCCAGTGCATGACCACGACCTTGGACGGGCTGTCAGACCCCTGCCCGACGCTCAGCAATGTGCGCATGCCAAGCTCGGCCAGCTTGTCCTCTTCCAGAACCTCAACTTCCAACCCCAACGCTTCCATTTCTTTCAGCCGGTCGGCGAATTCTGTCGTGGTCAGAACATTGGCGGGTTCGTTGGTCAGATCGCGGGTCATGCGCACGCCATCGGCGATACCGTTAAGCGGTGCAAACGCCGCTTCGACCTCATCCGCTTTGGAATGGCTGATCACGATTTCGCCCGTGGGGTCGGCGTCCTTAGTCTTGTGCGCATCAAAATCATAGCTGCGCAGCACCATGCCCAAGGCCAGTTCCTCGGTCCTCACCTGATTTGCGGCCATCACAAGCACGTCCTTGCCCTTGGCCAGCTTTGCCAAAGCAGCACCCGCCTTGCGCGCCTCGTCATGATCGGGGCGACGCGGCAAAACCAGAACGTCCAGCGCCTCAGCTGCCATGCCACCGGGCCAAGCCAATGAGATCACATCGCCTGTCTTGGCTTTGTTAAACTTCTCGCTCTCGACCAGTCGGGCCACTGCGCCTCGTGTCAGGCGATTGGCCCGGCGCGCAGCGGGGCTCATCTTTCCTTCGGCAGGAATAATGATGACCACACGCCCTTCGGCCTGCGCCATGAGATCCAAATCAAAGTCCTGAAAACGGATTGGTATCAGACTGCTCATCTCTTGCTCCTGAAAAACTCTTCCCCAAGACCTAGCGTGGACCACCAATATTGACCAGATAGCAGTTTTCCCCGTCTGCCATTTGCATTAAGGTCGCCCGAAAATAACCGGCAGGCTCGGGGGAGAAGTATTGGCACCAAACGGCAGGCATAGGCCTTCGCGCATGATTCCATGCCGGGGCGATTCTGGCGTGGACCCCGAGCTCAGCGGTCAGCCGGAGGTGAACTCGTGATCCTCGACCGCTATTTTGCCCGAAGATTCCTGCAGAGTTTTCTCGTTATCGGCGGCATTTTTCTGACACTCATGATTCTGATCGACCTGATCGAGCAAGTCCGCAAATTCACTGACGTCGACCTGAGCTTTGGTCAATTGCTGCGCCTGACCCTGCTCAACACCCCGGCGGCAATCAGCGAGATGCTGCCGCTGTTAATGATTCTGGCTACGATTGCGTTGTTCATTGGTCTGGCGCGCAGTTCCGAACTGGTCGTGACCCGCGCCATCGGGCGGTCTGGCATCCGCGCACTTGCTGCACCCGTTCTGCTGGCTTTGGTGATCGGTGCACTGGCAGTGGCGTTGCTGAACCCTATCTCTGCTGCGACATCCGAAGAATACCAGCGTTTGGCAGACGGATATCGCAACAATGGCAGTTCTACCCTTTCGATCAGCAGCGAGGGCCTTTGGTTGCGCCAGGGTTCCACATCGGGCCAATCCGTGATCCATGCTGTCGGGACCGATCCCGACGAGGACTTTGGCCTCAGAGAAGTTACCATCACGACATTCTCTCCTGACGGTATTCCGACCGAACAGATCTTTGCTGAAACGGCACGTCTGGAAGATGGAAACTGGGTTCTCTATCAGGCCAAGGTTTGGACGCTCCAGAACGGCTCGAATCCCGAAACAAATGCAATCACGTATGAACAACTTGCTCTTCCCACGACTCTCACACGCGATCGCATTCTGGATACATTAGGCCAACAAGACTCCGTTTCGGTCTACGACCTGCCACAACTCATCCACGATCTTCGCGAGGCAGGATTTTCTACAAAGCAATACGAAGTCTGGCTGCAGGTACAGCTTGCACGACCCTTCTTTCTTGTATCGATGGTTCTGATTGGTGCTGCTTTCACCATGCGCCATGTCCGTTTCGGCGGTACAGGCATTGCCGTTCTGACCGCGGTTCTGTTGGGCTTTGCCATCTACTTCGTACGTAATTTCGCTCAAATTCTGGGGGAGAACGGCCAGTTGCCGATCTATGTCGCCGCCTGGGCACCGCCCTTTGCCGCAATCCTGTTGTCCTTAGGCCTCTTGCTGCACGCGGAGGACGGTTAATGCGGCGACTAATGTCTTTGCTGCTGTCCAGCACTCTGGTTCTGGCGGCACCGTCCATCGCACTTGCGCAAAACGCATCAGGTTCCGCAGCTGCCGGACAGGATGGGGCTGCCCAAGACCAGCCGGCCCTGCTGGTGGCGGATAAGATTTTCATCACACCCGATCGAAAACTCGTCGCCGAAGGGAATGTAGAAGCCTATCAGGGCGACATCAAACTATCGGCCAAAAGCGTAATCTTCGATCGGGAAACTGGTGAACTGACCCTCGAAGGTCCGATCCGGATCGATCAGGCGGGCCAATCCACTGTGTTGGCGGACTCCGCTCAGTTGGATGATGGCATCCAGAACGGGCTTTTGATCGGTGCCCGAATGGTGTTCGATCAGCAGGTTCAGATCGCCTCGGTTCAGGCAACCCGCGCTGGCGGCAGGTACACACAGTTCAGCAAAGTGTCGGCCACCTCATGTCATGTCTGCGCCAATGGTAAACCGCCGCTATGGCAGATTCGGGCACGAAAGGTGACACACGACCAGTTGGAGCGGCAGCTGTATTTCGAAGGTGCACAGTTCCGCATCCTTGATTTCCCGGTCTTCTACTTTCCTGTACTACGCCTGCCCGACCCGACACTGGAGCGTGCAACAGGTTTTCTTGTTCCGTCGATCCGGACGACCTCGCAATTGGGTACGGGTGTACAGGTCCCCTATTTCTTTAAGTTGGGCGACCACAAGGATCTGACGCTGACGCCGTATGTCTCATCCAAGACAACGACATTAGGCTATCGCTACCGTCAGGCTTTTAAGAACGGCCGCATTCAGTTCGAAGGCGCATACACCCGCGATGACGTGCAACAAAACCAGGATCGCGGCTATCTTTTCGCGAATGGTTGGTTCGCTCTGAAAAATGATTACCGGCTGACGTTCAACATTCAAACAACGTCGGATGACGCGTATCTGGCTGATTATGGTCTGCCGGACTTTGACCGTCTGCGCAGCGAAATCGCACTGGAACGGATCAAACGCGATACCGCGTTCAAAACCAGTTTCATCCACTACAAAACCCTGCGCGACAGCGAAAATCAGGATGAAATCCCCTCGCGCGTTTTCGATCTGAACTATGAAAGGCGGTACTTTCCCAACGCTCTGGGCGGCGAAGTGAGGCTTGCGTTTATCGGGCATTCCCACACCCGGACCAGCGATGTAGATATCGTTGGACGGGATGTGGCACGCGCGACAATGGATGCAGAATGGCTACGCAGTTGGACTTTCAGCACGGGCCTGCGGGCCGATGCGCAGCTTGGTGCTTCAGTCGATACGTTTGATATCCGCAACGACAGCCAGTACCCCAATCAGGTGACCAGATCCACTCCGCGGGCTGCCTTTACGTTGCGCTATCCGATGGTACGTCGCGAACAATCCGGCGCAACGCAGTTTCTCGAACCGATTGTTCAGGTAGGCTGGACGCATGTCTCGAATACCGACGTACCCAATGACGAAAGTACGTTTCAGGAGTTCGACCAGGGCAATCTGCTATCCCTGTCTCGCTTCCCAGCCGAAGATCGCCGCGAAAATGGAGCAACAGCTGTTGTCGGCGTGAACTGGGCGCGCAATACGCCGAACGGCTGGCAAGCGCTTGCAACC
This sequence comes from Roseibium sp. RKSG952, assembly GCF_009711355.1. Lineage (NCBI taxonomy): Bacteria > Pseudomonadati > Pseudomonadota > Alphaproteobacteria > Hyphomicrobiales > Stappiaceae > Roseibium > Roseibium sp. RKSG952. Next base: position 43,961 of record NZ_SMMF01000963.1, read on the forward strand.
GTCGGTCAAGTGTTCCGCGCCGATGCCGATCCGGATTTCACCCTGACCTCGGGCCTGCAGGGCACCACATCCGATCTGCTGCTGGCCGGGCAGTTGAAAACCGCAAAAGGCCTTACTCTCGCGGCACGTGGCCTGCTGGATGATGACTTCAGCTTTGCCAAAGCCGAGTTCCGGGGCGTTTGGGCCAAAGACGACAACGCGCTGACGGGCAGCTATGTCTGGCAGGAACCCGACCCTGCAGAAAACAGCGACAAAATATCCGAGATTTGGCTGACGGGACGTTACAGAATCGATCAGAACTGGCTGACACAGGCACTGGCGCGATATGATCTGGCCGAATCTGAGCCAATCCGCTACGGGCTTGGAGTTACCTACGAAAATGAGTGCGTGCAGGTTAACATGACCGTCAGTCGGCGCTATACGTCCACATCAAGTATTGAGCCTTCGACAGAATTCGGCTTTACCGTTGCACTAACTGGATACGCCGTCGAAGGCGGGGGCAAGAAGTACAAAAGAAAATGCAGCTGATATCAGGTTTCTCCAAGTTTCTTCGTACCGGTTGGCAAAGACCGGCTTTGCCCGCACTCGCTGCGGCGCTTATCGCCTTTTCTTCGCCGCAGGCCATCGGGCAAAGCCTGTTCTCACCCGCGATCCGGATCAATCAGGATATCGTGACGTGGTATGAATTGCAGCAACGCCAGCAGTTTCTCGAAGCGCTCGGCCTGCCGGGAAGTTCTGAAGATGAAGTGCGTGAGGCCCTGATCGATGCTCGCCTGCGCAAACAGGCGATGCGGGATGCCGGAATTCAGGCGACACCAGAAGATGTACAGCTTGGTATCGACCAGTTTGCCGCTCGTGGTCAGCTTTCGACTGAAGATTTCCTGCGGCTGCTCAGTGATGCCGGTGTAGATCCTGAAACAGTACGGGATTTTGTTGAAGATCAGCTTTCGTGGCGTGACTACGTCAGCACGAGGTTTATCTCTCAGGCGCGCCCCACAGAGGATGAAATCAATCGGGCAATGGGTCAGGGCGGCGGTGGCGGCCTCGAAGTTCTGTTGTCAGAGATTATCATTCCCGTAACACCGCAGACGCTCGCACAGGCTGACGCGCTGGCGCAGGAAATTTCTCAGGTAGACGGTTATGACGCGTTTTCCTCCGCTGCCACGCAATATTCGGCGGCAGCGACCCGCGAAAACGGAGGTCGACTGGATTGGCTGTCGCTCAATAATCTTCCGCCAGCGCTGCAGCCCGTCATCCTGGGCCTGCAGAACGGAGATATAACCGAACCGCTGAGTCTGCCCAACGCCATAGCCCTGTTCCAGATGCGCGGCATTCGCGAGGTTTCGACAGGCGCACCACGCTATTCCAAGATCGACTATGCGATCTACTATATTCCGGGCGGTCGTAGCCCAGAGGCCCAGAGAACTGCAGCTGAGCTGAAGGAAAACATCGACACCTGTAACGACCTCTATGGTATCGCCAAGGATCAACCGCCTGAGGTCCTTGAGCGCGTGTCCGCCAGCCCTTCCGAAATCCCGCGCGACGTGGCGCTGGAACTTGCCAAGCTGGACCCCAATGAGATTTCAACAACGCTCACCCGCAACAACGGGCAGACGCTGATGTTCCTGATGCTGTGCACCCGCACCCGCGATCTGGGCGAAGATACGTCTCGTCAGGATGTTGCTAACGCTTTGACCCAGCAGCGCCTGCAGGCTTTTGCCGACAGCTTCATCGAACAAATGCGGGCAGACGCAACCATTATCGAGCAATGACCTGCCCGATCGCGCTTAGCTGTGGTGATCCGGCCGGTATCGGCCCCGAAATCGCAGCCAAGGCTTGGCAACAACTGCGCGGCACCTGCCCGTTCGTCTACATCGGCGACGCAGCGCATCTGCCAAACGAGACTCCGGTTGCACGAATAAATGAACCGTCAGAAGCGGCCGGGGTCTGTGCGAAGGCCCTACCGGTGCTTCAACTGGATTTCCCAGCGCCGAACGTGCCGGGCCGTCCCGAGCCAAACAATGCTCCCTCTGTAATCGATGCAATTGAACGCGGTGTTTCTCTGGTACAATCGGGTGCGGCATCAGCGCTCTGCACGGCTCCGATCCACAAAAAGGCGCTGATTGACGGAGCGGGATTCGATTATCCTGGGCATACCGAATTTTTGGCCGCTCTTGCCGGTAAAGATCGTGTTGTGATGATGCTGGCCAGCGATCAGTTGCGCGTGGTCCCGGCCACGATCCACATCGCACTCTCGCAAGTTCCCAGCGTCCTGACCCCCGAGTTGCTACGCAAAACGATCGCGATCACCGCACAAGGGCTTCAGAACCAGTTTGGCATCCAAAATCCGCGCATCGCGATTGCGGGACTGAACCCCCATGCCGGAGAAGGTGGCAAAATGGGTCGTGAGGAACTGGACTGGATTGCCCCGCTGATCTCTGATCTCAATCCCAACGGCTACACGGTTACGGGCCCGCATCCGGCAGATACCATGTTCCACTCCGCCGCGCGCAGGCGGTACGATGCAGCCATCGCCATGTACCACGATCAGGCCCTGATCCCGATCAAGACACTGGATTTCGACCGAGGCGTGAATGTAACGCTGGGTTTGCCCTTCATCCGGACTTCACCCGATCATGGCACCGCGCTGGACATCGCCGGACAAGGCATCGCCAACCCGACCAGCCTGATTGAGGCCCTCAAACTCGCGCAGCAGATGGCGCAAGGGTCTTGAACCTGTACAACGCAGGCCATATCCCGGACCGAAGTGAAAAATTTCTGGCGCATGACACCCTATCCGCGCCACGGTGAACGGATCATGAGCGCTATCGACACCCTCCCCCCGCTGCGCGAAGTCATCGCGACCCACCAGCTATCGGCCCGCAAATCGCTGGGGCAGAACTTTCTGCTGGACCTGAACCTGACCGCCAAGATTGCAAGGCAGGCCGGTGATCTGACCGAATGTGATGTGCTCGAGATCGGACCCGGACCGGGTGGCCTGACCCGTGGTCTGCTGTCCGAAGGCGCGCGCAAAGTCGTTGCTGTCGAAAAAGACACCCGCTGTATCGCAGCGTTGAACGACATTGCCGAGGCCTATCCCGGCCGGCTTGAAGTCATCAACGGGGACGCGCTTGAAATCGATCCGCTGGCGCATCTGAAACCTCCGATCCGGATTGCGGCCAACCTGCCCTACAATGTCGGGACCGAACTTCTGGTCCGCTGGCTGACGCCACCGGAATGGCCGCCATTCTGGCAAAGCCTGACCCTGATGTTCCAGCGCGAAGTCGCCGAGCGCATTGTGGCCCAGCCCGGCAGTAAAGCTTATGGGCGACTTGCCATCCTCGCCCAATGGCGGGCCGAAGCGCGCATTGCCATGTCTTTGCCCCCCGGGGCCTTCACTCCGCCGCCCAAAGTCTCCAGCGCAGTGGTTCACCTTACTGCCCTGCCCGAGCCGCGCTATCCGGCAGATGCAACCACCCTGTCACGCGTCGTGGCAGCAGCTTTCAACCAACGCCGCAAGATGCTTCGCGCCTCTCTGAAAGGTGTCGCCCCGGATATCGAAGATCGCTTGCTGGCTGCTGGCATCAAACCAACAGAACGCGCGGAACAGGTTCCGCTCGAAGCGTTTTGTGCGCTGGCACGGGAAATTCGCAAAGCCTAAAGCGACAAAACAAAAAACCCCGGCATTCGAACCGGGGTTTTCTGTATCTCGGCCTTATGGCTTGAGCTTATTCGGCAGCTTCCGGCGCGTCTCCGTTATCCGCTGCAGCTTGTTCAGGCTCGGCGGGTGCAGCCTTGGGCTTGCGTGCACGTGGACGGCGTGGTGGCTTTTCTTTCTTGGCAGGTGCCTCTTCGACCGGTTCAGCACCCTGGCTTTCCGGTGTCTCGACCAGACCAGATTCAGGTGCGGCAGGCTCGGACCCGAAATCCATCACGTCAGGTTGCGGCGCTTCGGCCGGATCTGCCTGACGTGCAGCTTCGCGTTCCTGACGCTCGGCGCGCTCACGGTCGCGTTCGGCCTGGCGCTCACGGTTCTGGCGTTCCTGCTCTTCACGGCGCGCTTCGATTTCGCGCTGTGCTTCGCTCAGCATACGCAGGTAGTGTTCCGCGTGCTGCTGAAAGTTTTCGGCCGCGACACGGTCATTCGACAGCTGGGCGTCACGCGCCAGCTGATTATATTTATCAATGATCTGCTGCGGGGTGCCGCGCACTTTGCCCTCTGGACCCGAGCTGTCAAAAACCCGGTTTACGACATTACCACCAGAAGGGCGATTGCGGTTGTTCTTGGCCCGCGAGCGGGATTTGGAAGATCTCATCTTACTTTACGTCAGCCTTGTCATTCACTGTCGATCAACCCGTACGTTGCACTGCTCTAAGGCCTTTTACCGTGACGTGCTGTCGACTTTTTGGGCTTGGCGTCAGGGGCGCGCTGAAACAGCGTCAACCTCGCCGACTACCCTGAGTAAGCATGTCCTGATCATGCAGACAAGAGGGTAATATGCATTTTCGCAGCTTTTTTACCTGAACCGGCGTTTTTTGGCCTCATTCACCCCACTCAACCCGGCATTCTGGCGCCAACAACACGGTCCCGGCCATCCAGATCCGGAACCACGCGGATATCGATCAGACCCGACGCGTCAAACAATGCCGCGACAGCTGCCGCCTGCGTCGGACCGATTTCGACCAGAATACGCCCGCCCGGCATCAGAAAATCAGGAGCTGCAGCGGCAATACGCCGATAAGCGCCCAGCCCGTCCCCCTCATCCGTCAAAGCCATCCTCGGTTCGTGTTCCCGCACTTCTGGGGACAGCTGCGTCATCTCATCCAGGGAAATGTATGGCGGGTTCGAGACGATCAGATCGAACTGCCCCTCTTCGATCCCCTCGAACCAATCGGATTGTATGATCTCGACCCGGCCCTGCACCTGATGCAGCACCGCGTTAGCGCTGGCCTGAAGGCAGGCAGATTCGCTCAGATCAACGCCAATTCCGGATGCGCTTGTCCGCTCGGCCAGCAAGGTCACCAACACACAGCCTGATCCGACACCAAGGTCCAAAATGTGATCGAACGGTTCACTCAGCGCGGCCTCGATCAAGGCTTCGGTCTCGGGGCGTGGATCCAGAACATCCCGGCTCACCCGAAAACGGCGGCCATAAAATTCGCGCTCTCCCAACAGGTGGGAAACCGGCACACGGATGGCACGAAGCGAGATCAGCTGATCATATCGCTCGGCTATTTCAGGTGACAACTCTTCGGGTGCGATCAACGTGACGCGACTGGCTTCGATACGCGCAGCATGGGCCAGCAGAACCCGTGCATCCCGGGCGGGATCTTCGACACCGGCGGCCCGCAGGCGCGCTGTCGCCGCGACCATGGCCTGCGCGGCCGTCTGTGCCCCGTTCATTGCGACATCTCGGCCAGCAGACGCGCCTGATCGTCTGCGGTCAGCGCATCGATCACCTCATTCAGATCGCCCTGCATCACCTGATCAAGCTTATAAAGTGTCAGGTTGATGCGGTGATCGGTCATCCTACCCTGCGGGAAGTTATAAGTTCTGATCCGCTCAGACCGGTCTCCCGATCCCACCTGGCTGGCGCGATCCGCCGAGCGTTCGCTGTCGATCCGCTGCCGCTCCATATCGTAGAGACGAGTCTTCAGCACCTGCATCGCGATCTCGCGGTTGCGGTGCTGGGACTTTTCGGAACTCGTGACCACGATCCCGCTGGGAATATGGGTGATCCGAACAGCCGAATCTGTGGTGTTCACGTGCTGCCCACCCGCGCCGGAACTGCGCATGGTGTCGATACGAATATCGTTGGGTTCGATATGAATATCCACATCCTCGGCCTCGGGCAGAACCGCCACTGTCGCCGCCGAAGTATGGATACGCCCGCCGCTCTCGGTTTCGGGCACCCTCTGAACTCGGTGCACACCGGATTCGTATTTCATCCGGGCAAAGACATTATCGCCCTTGATATGGGCCACGACCTCTTTGATCCCGCCCAGATCCGAGGATTGTTCCTCGATGATCTCAAACTTCCATCCCCGCGCCTCAGAATAGCGTTGATACATCCGCAGCAGATCACCCGCGAACAATGCGGCCTCATCGCCTCCGGTTCCGGGCCGGATTTCCAACATTGCCGGACGCGCATCGGCTTTGTCTCTGGGCAACAACGCCAGTTGCAACGCATGCTCTGCCTCGGGAATGCGAGCCTGCAGCTCGGGGATTTCCTCCTCAGCCAGCTCTTTCATGTCCGGATCGGCCAGCATTGCCTCGGCTTCGGCCAGATCGGCCACCAGTTGGCGCCATGTTTCGATCTGCTCAACCACAGGCTTTAAATCCGAGTATTCCTTGGCAAGTGCCGCAATATCTCCGCCCGAGGCGCCATCGGCCATGGCAGCTTCGAGGTATTGGAATCGCTGGGTTATCTGTTCAAGGCGTTCTTCGGGGATCATCCCGGCGGTGTCTATCATCCGCGGGCTTTGGTCAAGGGCCTGCCTTGTGCTAAGCTCACATGCATGAAACGGATTATTCTTGCGTTTACCCTGTGCACGACCCCTGTCATGGCTGATGTAATTGGCCCCGGCGGCAAGGTTCAGGATTGCTATTGCACCGACAAAGCCGGCACCCGCGTCGAGTTGGGAGAGATGATCTGCCTGCAGGTCGATGGCCGTATGTTCATGGCCCAATGCCAGATGTCACTGAACGTTCCTATGTGGCGTGAGGTTCAGGAGGGGTGTTTGTCGTCAGGGTTGGAGCAAACCCAACCCCAACTCAGCAATCCTGCAACTATTCAAAGCTCGGGCTAATCACCTACAGATCTTCCCATTTGCTTAGTTTGTGCTTTCTGCGCGTTCGCCAGATATTGTACTCTGCGAAAAGCGCCATGCTTACACCATAGAGCAGAGAGCTCATTGCCAATGGTGGGACCGCGCGAAACGAAGGTGAGAATATATACATGCCCAACCCCCAAAGGCTTCCCATCACCAGTGTATCCCACATCAAACGCGAAATCTTCCTACGATAGAGATCCGGTTTCGGCCGGAATCCGGCACCTCTTAAAAAGCGGACAAATGGTGCGGGTTTTGCGTGCTTCTGTAGGCCCGCTCTTTCCAATTCAGCGGTTGCCCTCTGGAACTTGACCTCATAATCAATCATACTCCCAATATGGGAATTAAACTTTTATTTTCAATCTATTGAAGCTGACCAAGCCAGTCTTCAACCCGCGCTTTATTCACTCCGAAATCTTTGCGCCCGAAACGCAGCCTTGCGTGGATACGCAGCGCGTCACCATCCTGCTGCACGGTTGTATAATCCGGAAATCCCATCCACCGAGTGCGGGTGATATAAGTCACCATTCCCTCGTCGACCGACCCGGCCAAAACACTGGTACGAGGGGACTGACGCGCGACCAAATCCAGCCGCGCAAGGCCGTCCGGGCCGGTTTCAACGACGCGCACTACCGCGCCCAACATGTCCCTGCTGGTTTCGCCCAAAGGTGCCACATGCCAACGGGAGGGATCGGAAGGGGCAAGACGGATGTAACCGGCCAGCAAAAGCCCCACACATACCAACACCCAAACTACAATCATCTTCATCCCGCACCTGTTTCAACCGAACCTAGCCGGAACGGATCGATGAACAAGATGCTCAACCAGCCCTTACCGCGACGTCACGCCTGGTAGAATGCACAGCATTTCGAACAACAAGTTCGCGGCCGTAAGCGCAGTATTACCCGATGGATCATAGGGTGGAGAGACCTCGACCAGATCACAACCAACGACATTCATCCCCTGCAGTGCATGGATCAGTTGCAGTGCTTGCGGTGTAGTCAGCCCGCCGATTTCAGGCGTACCGGTTCCAGGCGCATAAGCTGGGTCCAGACTGTCGATATCATAGGTGATATAGACTGGATGTCCGTCGATCATCTTGCGGATCAAAGACCCGATCTGGGTCAGATTCTGCTGCCAGATATCCCACGCCGGATATTGACGGAATCCCCACCCCTGCGCTTCGGTGAAATCGCTGGCGGCATAGCCAGATCCCCGAATACCGATCTGAAAGGTCTTGTCTGGAACGATCAGATTTTCCTCATATGCGCGGCGGAATACGGTGCCATGGGTCTCGCGCTCACCAAACATCTCGTCATTGACGTCGGCATGGGCATCCACATGCACCAGGGCAACCGGACCATGTTTGGCTGCTATTGCGCGCAGAATTGGCAGGGTGATCGAATGATCGCCCCCCATCGCAACAGGAATGACATCTTGTGCCAGAATGCCGTCATAGCTTGCCTTGATAATCTTCAGACTATCGGACAGCGAGAACGTGTTGATCGCCAGATCCCCGATATCGGCAATCTGCAGGTTATCGAATGGGGCAGCAAAGGTGGCCATGTTATACGGCCGGATCATCGCGCTTTCGCTACGGATCTGTTTTGGGCCAAACCGCGTACCCGAGCGCCACGACGTGCCGATATCCATCGGGACGCCAAGAACAGCAACGTCCAGCCCATCCAGAGAGGACGCCTGCGGTAGCCGCATAAACGTATTCGGCCCCGAGAACCGCGCCAGATCATTGCCGCCAATTGGCTGGTTGAATTGGGTCATGTACTTTCTCCGATCCGGTTCTTCACCAAGCACTTACCGGGATTATGCCTAACCAAAGGTTAAGGCTTTACCAGCTTGTTCCACCCCAGCAGGCAAATGATCTGCGTTGCCACATGTGCCCCGGCAATCGCGGTGGCACCAGACGTGTCGAATGGAGGCGATACCTCAACCACATCCCCGCCCTTGATGTTGATCCCCGCGATATCCCGCAGGATGATCTGCGCCTGAATCGAGCTGAGACCACCCCAAACAGGTGTCCCGGTTCCCGGTGCAAAGGCCGGGTCCAACCCATCGATATCAAAGCTCAGGTAAACTGGACTGTCGCCCAGAATTCCCTTGATCTTCTGGGCTACGGCGGCCGGTCCGGATTCATAAACCTCACGTGCGTCGATGATGTTGACTCCCAATGTGTCCTCGTTGGTGGTGCGTATCCCCACCTGTACCGATCGCTTGGGGTCCACGATCCCGGACTTCACCGCCTTGTAGAACATGGTCCCGTGATCCACGCGGGACATGTCGTCATCGGCCCATGTATCCGTATGCGCATCAAACTGCAGCAGAGACATAGGCCCATATTTCTCGGCATAGGCTTTCAGGATCGGAAAGCTGATGTAGTGATCCCCACCCAGTGTCACTGAGGCGACATTGGCTTCCAGAATCGTGCGGATGTGATCGGTCAGCGTATCCGGAAAGGCCGGGATATTGGCATAATCATATGCCATGTCCCCGTAGTCGATGATTGCCAGTTCACTGAGCGCATCAAACGGCCAGCCATAGGGTGCGTCGGGAGACTGCAACGCGCTGGCCTCGCGAATGGCACGCGGTCCCAACCGGGTACCGGGACGGTTGGTAACCGCCTGATCGAACGGCACGCCGGTCACTGCGATGTCTGCACCTTTCAGTTCCTTCGTATAAAGCCGACGCAGAAACGAGGTCGCGCCACCAAATGTGTTCTCAAAGGACAGGCCTTTGAGATCCGGGTTGGTGAACGCCTCGTCCACCTGAGTCTTTGCATCTTCCAATGCCATTTCGGGTTATCTTCCTCCCAAGGTTCCCGATGGGCTGGCGACGCGCGCTAACGTCAAGCCACAGGCAGCGCCTTTTCCACGATCTTCGCGAAAAAGGATGCACCCACCGGCGCGATTTCGTCGTTGAAGTTGTATTTTGGATGGTGCAGCCCCGCACCGTCCCCCTGCCCTAGAAACAGATAGGCCCCGGGCCGTTCCTGCAGCATGTATGAAAAATCCTCGGCCCCCATCTCACGACCAGTGTTTTCGGTGACCCGCTCGGCCCCCGAAACCTCACGCGCCACGTCAGCGGCAAAAGCGGCCTTTTCCGGGTCGTTGATCGTGGCGGGATAACTCACATCATATTCAAGCCGCGCCTCAACCCCGTACGACGTGGCCTGTCCCTGCACGATCTGCTCCATGCGTTCCATAACCATCTTCTGCACCGCCGGGTCGAAGGTCCGTACCGTGCCGTTGATATAGGCGGTGTCCGGGATCACGTTGTTCACCGTGCCGGTATGGATTTGTGTCACCGACACAACCAGATCGTCCAGAGCGTAGTGATTGCGGCTGACGATGGTCTGAATCGCCTGCGCAATACCACAGGCCGCCATGACCGGATCGCGCGTTTCATGCGGCATGGCCCCATGTCCACCGACGCCCTGAATGTGAACCTCGAACGTATCAACAGCAGCCATGATCGGACCCGGCGTTGTATAGAACGAGCCTTCCGCAAAGCCGGGCGCGTTATGCAGCGCGTAAACCTGCGCGATGTCGAACCGGTCCATAATTCCTTCTTGAACCATAACCCCGGCGCCGCCGCCCTCTTCCTCGGCAGGCTGAAAGATAAGCGCAACCCGGCCGCGAAAGTTCCGGGTTTCGGCCAGATAACGTGCAGCCCCCAGCAACATCGTTGTGTGCCCATCGTGGCCACAGGCATGCATCTTGCCTGGATTCTGCGAGGCATAGTCAACACCGGTTTCTTCGGGAATCGGCAATGCGTCCATATCCGCCCGCAGGCCAATCGTCGGTCCTTCGCCCTGACCGTTGATGATCGCGACGATACCGGTCTTGGCGATCCCCTCATGCAGCTCATCCACGCCAAACTCGCGCAAACGCTCAGCGACAAAGGCCGCTGTTTCGTAGCATTCGAATTCCAGCTCGGGGATTGTATGCAGGTGCTGGCGCCATGTGGCCATGTCGGTGGCAAAATCGGCAATACGGTTGACGACGGGCATCTGGGGTGGACTCCTGATCCAAGCTGCGAGATGGATGCATCTGACACCGGAATAAGGGGCTTCGCAATGGCTGAAAATCCGCTGATCCATAACTCGGACGCAGGTATCGAACGTTTGTTGGAAATCATGCGTCGTCTGCGTGACCCGGAAACCGGTTGTCCGTGGGATATCGAGCAGGATTTCGGCACCATCGCGCCCTATACGATTGAAGAAGCCTATGAGGTCGCAGACGCGATCGAACGACAGGCCTGGGATGAACTGAAGGGCGAATTGGGCGACCTGTTGTTCCAGTCCGTGTTTCACGCCCAAATGGCCGAAGAAGCCGGTCATTTCGCGTTTCAGGATGTGGTGCGGACCATGTCCGACAAGATGGTGGCCCGCCATCCGCATGTCTTTGGCGATGAATCCCGCGACAAATCGGCTGAACAGCAGACGAAGGACTGGGAAACGATCAAAGCCACCGAACGCGCAGGCAAGGAACAGCAAGGTGCACTAGATGGTGTGGCTGCCAACCTGCCTGCCCTCCTGCGGGCGCACAAATTGCAAAAGCGTGCGGCTCGCGTGGGATTTGACTGGCCCGATGCCAGCCACGTGTTGGCCAAAATCACCGAAGAAGCCGCCGAACTGGAAGAGGCGCGCGAAAGCATGGACGCAGACGCGCTTGAGGATGAATTCGGCGATCTGCTCTTTGTGATGGTAAATCTGGGTCGTCATTTGGGTATCGAGCCCGAGGCCGCTCTGCGCCGCACCAACGCCAAGTTCACCCGCCGGTTCGAGCAAGTTGAGGCACGGTTGGCTGATCGGGGTAAAACCCCAACGGACAGCACCCTTGAGGAAATGGATGCTCTTTGGGACGAGGTCAAAACCGAAGAACATCGCGCCAACGGCAAACTCCCGCCAGCAATGCCGAACACGGCCCGCGGAAGCGCGTAAATTTGCTAGACAACAGCGGCGACACTTGCCAGTGTCCGTCCTTCAATATCCCGGAGGCCACCCATGACTGCGCGCAATATCATCATCGACACAGACCCCGGACAGGATGACGCTGTTGCGATCCTGCTGGCGCTGGCCAGCCCCGAAGAGATCGAGGTTCTGGGCATTACCGCAGTCGCAGGTAACGTGCCGCTGGATCTGACCGCCAAAAACGCGCGGATAGTCTGCGAATTGGCGGGCCATACCGATGTACCGGTTTATGCCGGGTGTGATCGACCGCTAAACCGCCCTCTGGTGACCGCTGAACATGTGCACGGCAAAACCGGCCTCGACGGCCCTGATCTGCCTGACCCGCAAATGGAACTGACCGAAGGTCATGCTGTCGATTTCATCATCGACACCCTACGCACGCATGAGCCAGGTACTGTCACCCTCTGTCCGCTGGGCCCTCTGACCAACATCGCAGCCGCCTTTCAGAAAGCACCTGACATCGCTGAACGCGTGCAGGAAATCATTCTGATGGGTGGCGCTTATTTCGAGGTTGGCAACATCACTCCTACGGCTGAATTTAACATTCACGTTGACCCGCAAGCCGCTGACATTGTGTTTAAATCCGGCGTTCCAATTGTTGTCATGCCTCTGGACGTGACGCACAAGGCGCTGGTTACAAAGCCCCGCAACGACGCCTTCCGCGCACTGGGAAGCAAGGTTGGTATTGCAGTTGCCGAGATGACCGATTTCTTCGAACGTTTCGACAAGGAAAAATATGGCAGTGCAGGTGCCCCACTTCATGATCCTTGCGTAACAGCCTATCTGATCAAGCCCGAGCTGTTCAAAGGTCGGCACGTGAACGTCGAAATTGAAACCCAGTCCGAACTGACCATGGGCATGACCGTCGCCGACTGGTGGGGCGTCACGGATCGCAAACCCAACGCCCTGTTTATCGGCGATGTGGATGCGGACGGGTTCTTTGACCTGCTCATCGAACGGCTGGCGCGGCTATGACTGCCGCACTGCGCCTCGCCCGCCCGGACGATCTTGACCGTCTGATGACCCTCGTCTCTGCCTTTCACGCCGAGGAAGGCATCGAACAGGATGCTGATCAACTGCGCGAAGCGCTGCTCCCCCTGCTCGAAGGCATACCTCATGGCTGCATCTATCTCATCGGGCCGGGCCGCGCGCCACTGGGCTATATCATCCTGACATTCGGCTGGTCCGTCGAATTCGGCGGAATGGACGGCTTTGTGGATGAGATCTACATCCGCCCGGCAGTCAGAGGCCGTGGAATTGCCACAGAGGTTCTGCTTGAACTTCCCAAGGCGCTGGCTGGTGCAGGGCTGACCGCCCTGCATCTGGAAGTCGACCGCACGAACGAGTCAGCACAAAAGCTCTATCTTCGGACAGGCTTCAAGCTGCGCGACCGCTATGCGCTCATGAGCAAGAAGCTCTAGCGCGACTCCCCGCGGAAGATCACATTTGGATTGTACATTTCCTGAACAGGATCGTCCGGCGACGCCTTTTGACCGGTGATCGGATAAGTTCCCGGGTCGGCACAGGCCGCCATCAGTCCCAGAGAAAGCGCGGAAATAACCAGAAGGAATTTGGATACAGGCATCGTGTTCTCCTTTCTGCAATGCAAGCAGCATAGGTCACGATGCGCCTGTCTCGTTAGGTACAAGTTCACACATAAGGATATTTATGTCGGCGAATATTTGCCTATAACCCTACTTTTGGTACTCAGTAGGTCAAAATTTCAAAATGATATCTTAGCCCTTAGTGTCCGACCCAGATTGATCCGGGCGTAGTGACATTTCAAAGAACAGAAGATGGCCTTCGACAATCTCTGGCAGATCTGAATACGCGTCACGCAACTGAAAGCCTAAGGACAGGTACAATTGAGTCGCCGCCTCAAGAGGTTTTCCCGTGTCCATCCGAATGTATTCGAATCCATCGCTCCGACACTGTTCAATAAGACTTAGCATGATCGCACAGCCCGCACCGGTGCCGCGTGCCTGCTCGTTGACATACACTCGCTTGATTTCTGCCACCCCGGGTTCAAGCGTGTGAAACATCCCGCACCCTATCGGCTGTTCATTCAACAACGCCAACCTCATCCCACCAGAGGGCGGCATGTGATCGGTTTCGATCGCCTCCAACACGCGGGCATACTTTTCCTGTGGATAGACAGCCTGCACGATTTGCACCGATCTTTCGTCCAACGTCAGCAGAAAATCTCGATACTCCCAACACAAACGCCGAACCGCGTCCAGCTGGTCCGGCGTTTCTGGTTTGATAATACTCAACAAAATACGATCCCCGGGAAGTACCCAGGTATCAACATAGCATCACAGTAGTTAATTGCGAAGGATCGACGCGCCTGCGTACTCGGCAACTTCGCCCAGCGATTCCTCGATCCGGATCAGCTGATTATACTTGGCCAACCGGTCCGACCGCGCCAGCGAGCCGGTTTTGATCTGACCGCAGTTGGTTGCAACCGCCAGATCAGCGATGGTTGCGTCCTCGGTCTCGCCCGAGCGGTGCGACATGACGTTGGTGTAACGTGCACGGTGGGCCATATCGACAGCGCGCAGCGTTTCAGTCAGCGATCCGATCTGGTTTACCTTGACCAGCATCGAGTTCGCGCAGCCACGCTCTATCCCTTCGGCCAGACGTGCCGGGTTGGTCACGAACAGATCGTCGCCCACCAGCTGCACCTTGTCACCGATGGCATCGGTCAGGGCCTTCCAGCCGTCCCAGTCATCCTCGGACATACCGTCTTCGATCGAGATGATCGGGTAGTCTTTGACCAGAGCCGCCAGATACTCGGCGTTTTCCTCGGACGTCAGCGAGATGTTCTCGCCCGACAGGACGTATTTGCCGTCCCTGTAGTACTCGGTTGCTGCGCAATCCAGCGCCAGGTGGATTTCCTCACCCGGCTTGTAGCCTGCCTTTTCAATGGACTGCAGGATGAAATCCAGTGCTTCTCGGGTGGATGCGATGTTGGGGGCAAAGCCGCCCTCGTCGCCAACACCGGTGGCAAGACCAGCTGCCGACAGCTCACGTTTCAGCGTGTGGAAGACCTCAGACCCCATGCGCACGGCTTCGCGGATATTCGCGGCCGACGTCGGCATGATCATGAATTCCTGAATGTCGATTGGGTTATCCGCGTGTTCACCACCGTTGATGATATTCATCATCGGAACAGGCAGAACACGGGCCGAAGTGCCACCGACATAACGATACAGAGGCTGTGTGGTGAAATCCGCAGCAGCCTTGGCTGTCGCCAGCGAGACACCCAGAATGGCGTTGGCGCCCAGACGGCCCTTGTTCTCGGTCCCGTCCAGTTCGATCATCGCCTGATCGATGGCGACCTGTTCGGTTGCGTCAAAACCAACCAGTTCCTCGGCAATCTCGCCGTTCACTGCTGCTACGGCCTCCAGCACGCCCTTGCCCATATAACGGGACTTGTCGCCATCGCGTTTTTCGACGGCTTCGTAGGCACCGGTCGACGCGCCTGAAGGTACAGCTGCACGGCCCATGGTGCCGTCTTCCAGAATAACGTCCACCTCAACAGTGGGGTTACCCCGGCTGTCCAGGATTTCGCGTGCATGGATGTCGATGATGGTGCTCATGATACCGGTCCCTAAAGATGACTTGGTTGCATGCCTCATAACAGCACCGGGCAAAAAGTAAACCGGCTATGTTATCGCTAACACGCCTATTTTCCGGCCTTTAGGGCTAACATTTTCCTGTTTGCGCCAACGTGCGACGATCCGTCAGGCTGCGACCGCCATTTCGCGCGCCAGCCTGCGTTCACGGATAAAGGTGTACATGCCCGACCCGATGATCAGCGATGCACCTGCGATCGTCATCGCATCGGGGCGTTCCCCGAACATCAGCATCCCGGCGGCGATCGAAAAGACCAAACGGGTATAGCGAAACGGTGTCAGCGCCGAAGCCTCTCCGATGCGCATGGCCGTTACAATGCCGTAGTAGCCCAGAACTCCAAAGCCGATGGCACCCAGATAAGGACCAACTTGTACCGCCTGCAACGGCACGACCGGCTGTGCTGAAAACACCATCAACGCCACCCCTGCCAGCGCGACAGCGATATAGGCCTGCAAGGCGACGACGGATGAAGGTACACGAACATCCAGTTTCCGTGTCAGCAAGTCTCGTGCGGCGATGGCAATCACGGTGGCTACGACGAACAGCGACTCGGGCTCAAAACCCTCAAGCCCGGGACGAATGATCATCAGGACACCGACAAAGCCGATGCCAATCGCACTCCAGCGCCGCCATCCGACATGTTCACCCAGAAACAGCGCCGCGCCCATGGTTACGGCTAGCGGCATCGCCTGAAAAACCGCCGCGACCGTGGACAACTCGACCAGCGACAGCGCGGTAACAAAGGTCAAAGCACCAACCGCCTCGGCCCCGGCCCGGGCCAATGGCAACGGTTGCCACGCCACGGGATCAAAGATGCGTTTACGGGTCGCCAGAGACATCAGTACAAAGACCAGCCCACAGAACAGACCCAACACGATCATGATCTGCCCCGTCGATACACTGATCGACAGATGCTTGATGAACATATCCTCAAGTGAGAAGGCCGCCATCGATCCGATGATCAGCAAGATGCCGTTTACGTTATTCATGCGCGTGTCCGTAGGAATGGGCTGACAAAAATCTGCGCCCTTACGTCAGCAAAAGCGTAACTTTTGCGACGTAGCAAGCCATATTACGACAGGTTTGATGAATTGCCGTGAGGCGACCAATCGCGTTTCGTGATGGATCAGTCCTGTTCCAGCGGGACGCCGTACAGCTCCAGCCGGTGACCTTTCAGCTTATACCCAAGCTTTGCGGCGATCTTTTCCTGCAATGCCTCGATCTCGGGATCGACGAATTCGATCACCTCTCCGGACTGCATGTCGATCAGGTGGTCGTGATGGTCCCGTTCGGCGTCTTCATATCGCGCGCGCCCGTCACCGAACTCCAGCCGCTCAAGAATGCCAGCTTCTTCGAACAGCTTCACAGTCCGATAGACTGTTGCGATCGAGATACCCGAATCTATAGCCGAGGCGCGGGCGTACAGCTCCTCGACATCAGGATGATCCTCGCTTTGCTGAAGGACCTGGGCAATGGTCCGGCGCTGACCGGTCATGCGCAGCCCTTTAGCTTCGCAACGTGCGATGATCGTGTCCGACATGATACCCCTCAGACTTGTTCGGGTTTCTGTCTTAGTACGTCTGGCGCGCTTGCGCCACAGGGGAAATGCGCTTTACGGCAGGGCAATTCACGCAACCCGCTGAAGGTCTGCCCAGATCGGCAGATGGTCCGAGGCGATATGCGCAGGCCGCTCGCCGTGCACACCATGCGCCATGGCGCGCAGCCCATCACCCAATGCAATACGATCCAGTGCCCCCAACGGCTGCGCCGCGGGAAAGCTGGGCATTGGCGGCAGGAACCGCATATCCGGGGCCAGATTATCGAGCACGGGCTGCCGAGACCATTCGTTGAAATCCCCGGCCCAAACTGTTGGCATCTGATTCAGATCCGAGTCACATCTGCGAATATGGGTGATCTGCTGACGCCGCGATGCGGGCAACAGACCAAGGTGCATCCCCATCACACGCAACGGTCCGATGGGCGTATCAAACTCAACCCGCACGGCCCCGCGCGGCTCAAGCCCTGGCAGTTCGTGATGACCGGTCTGTTGGACCGAGATCCCCTCCCCCCGCCAGATCACGGCATTCCCGTGCCAACCCAGGCTTCCAGCCCCGCCAAGATCAACAATCTGCCAACCTGCCTCATCCAGCATGAAATGCGGCAGCGCGGCTGGCCGTGGCGGCAGTCTCTTGTCAGCCTCCTGCAACACCACGATGTCGGCCTTCAACCGATCCAGCACCTGCATGATGCGTTGAGGCTGACGGCGGAAATCCAGCCCGACGCATTTTTGTATGTTGTAGCTGGCCAGCCGTAAGGTCGATGCTCGGGTCATGATGTCCTGAAATATCGTTCAGCCCTAAGATTGCCCTGCCTTCGACGCAGTGCAACCCCGAGTTTCAAAACATCCGCGCAAGTGTTGGCCCCACTTGCCTAAATGGCTATTGATGAAGCGTCTGAGACCACATCGGGATCGCATAAAATGGCAACACAGAACACAAGCAACACCAAACGTCTGGAAGGTCGTTCTCTGGTGATCGCAATGTGGGGCAATCTGTTCATGGCCGCAGCAGGGATCGTTGCTGGTGTGCTGTCCAATTCGAACGCGATCATGATGGACGGCCTGTTCTCGCTGATCGGGTTCGGATCGGCCTTTCTGGGGCGTCGGATCAGCCAGCGTGTCGATGCAGGTCCCGACAAACTGCGTCCCTTTGGCTATGCTGCGGACGAGGCGATCTTTTCGACCTTCAGGTCTCTGTCACTGCTGGGGCTTGTGCTGTTCGCGATCACGAATGCCGCCAAGAACATCTACAGCTATTTCAATGGCATGATGCCCGAGCCGCTGAACTTCGCACCGATGTTCGTCTATTTCGTTGTTATCGGACTAACCTGTTTGTTCCTCTGGGCATTCCATCATTTCACATGGCGCAAGACCGGTAAGGTCAGCTCGATCCTCAGGCTTGAATCCAAAGCGGCGCTGTTCGATGGGCTGATCACGGCCGCCGCCGGCATCGGGTTGGGAGCCATTTATATGTTCCGAGACGGACCACTGGCCCCGATCGCACCAATTGGCGACTCGATCATCGTACTGTTGCTCTGCCTGTTGGCCATAGGTTCCTATGTGCGCGACTTTCGCGGTGGTCTGGGAGAGCTGGCAAATGTCGTCGCCAGCCCCGAGCATCTGGCCACGGCCCGTCGTGCGCTGCGCGCAACGCTAA
>NZ_SMMF01000963.1:62849-82856 GCF_009711355.1 Roseibium sp. RKSG952
GCAGATCGACGACCTGAATCTTCGCCTGATCAGCGATGCGCGCAAGGCGATTGATGGATCGGATGTGTTTCTGATGATCACAAAACACCCACGACGCTGGCCAGATTCCATCAATCCTTATCAGACCAGCCAGTAAACTGGTTCAGGTCCCGCAGAACGTCGCATGCACCACTTCGCTCTCTGTTGGTGGACGGGTCAGGTCTGCATTCTCTGGCTGATCGAGATATGGCGTCGCCAATACCGAACCCAACCTGTGGAAGGGCTCATAATCGCCTTTCACAGCAGCCTGGATCATCTGTTCGACCCGGTGGTTACGCGGGATAAAGGCGGGATTGGCTGCTTTCATGACCCTCTGCGGTGTCTCTTCACGCTGCAGTCGCACGCGCCAACCCTCGGCCCAATCGTCAAAGGCTGTGGGGTCTGTGAACTGATCCCGCGCCTTGTCGCTGCCCAGCGCACGGAAGGTGTTAGTGAAATCCGCCTGGTTCTGCGCCATCCGGGTGAGAAGATCAGACAGCAAGTCCAGATCGCCCTCGTCCTCTGTTGCCAAACCGATCTTGGCACGGAACCTCATCATCCAGTTTTCCTGCAACAGTGCTGGCATCGCATGAACGATCTCGGTCGCTTCCTCAACAGCGGCTTCTTTGTCTTCTATCTGCTGGATCAGCGCCGTAGCCAGTTGTGCGACATTCCACACCGCGATTTCAGGCTGACTGGAATAGGCATAGCGCCCCATGCGGTCGATCGAGCTATAGACAGTGTTGGGATGATATCTGTCCATGAACGCGCAGGGACCATAGTCAATGGTCTCGCCAGCGATCGAGCAATTGTCGGTATTCATAACCCCATGGATGAAACCCACGCTCATCCACTGCGCAATAAGGCTTGCCTGCGCATCCCTTACTGCGCGCAGCAATCCCATGGGCCCTTCGGCTTTGGGATAGTGGCGGGCAATGGCGTATTCAGTAAGCCGCCGTAGACTGTCCAGCTGTCCGCGCGCGGCAAACACCTGAAATGTACCCACGCGCAGATGGCTCTGCGCCACGCGGGTCAGCACTGCACCGGGCATTGGTCCCTCACGCAGGACAACCTCACCGGTTTCAACAGCCGCCAGCGCGCGGGTGGTCGGAATGCCCAGCGCATGCATCGCCTCGGACACGACGTATTCGCGCAGCACAGGCCCCAGCCAGGCGCGTCCATCTCCTTGTCTGGAATAAGGGGTACGGCCTGACCCCTTCAGCTGTATGTCCCGCCGGATACCATCGGTGCCTACCGTCTCTCCCAGCAATACGGCACGCCCGTCCCCCAGCTGAGGGTTATAGTGCCCGAACTGATGCCCGGAATAGAGCTGCGCCAAAGGCTCTGCCCCATCAGGCACAGAGTTTCCTGCAAAGGCCTCGGCCATTTCTTTCACGTCTCCGACCGAGATCCCCAGTATTCTGGCGAGATCTTCATTGAAGGCGATCAGATGCGGCGCACGTACGGGCTCGGGGGCCTGTCGGGAATAAAAGGTGTCCGGCAGCCGGGCGTAACTGTTGTCGAAGGGGATCGTCAGGGTCATGCCGCAAACATATGGCCTGTGCTGACGATTGCCATAGCGGATCGTCCTGTCCCGTGCATAATCGCGCGAAAATACAAGAGGATCCCAATGACAGCGCAAGACATCATCGATCACCTCGGCCTGCAACAACATCCCGAGGGTGGCTGGTTCAAGGAAACATGGAGAGCCGACAATGAAGGCCGTGCCACCGGCACTTGTATTTACTTCCTGCTACGGGAGGGAGAAAGCAGCCACTGGCACCGTGTCGATGCGACTGAGATCTGGCTGTATCATTCCGGCGCACCACTGATCCTGTCGCTCAGTGAAACCGACCAGGGGCCGGCCACCAAGCATCTGTTGTCACCGGACCTGTCTCAGGGTGCCCCCCAATTGATTGTCCCCAAAGGACATTGGCAAGCCGCCCGCACCACCGGCGACTACACGCTGGTCAGCTGCACGGTGTCCCCCGGATTCGAATTCGATGGTTTCGAACTGGCAGAGCCCGATTTCGACATCCCGCGCGGTTAGACCCTAGCGCCCGCGACAAGGACTTGATCCATTTCACTGGGCATCTAATGTCACGTTATGGATCATCGCGCCCTGATAGCCTCGCTGCCACCGGAAGCCAAAGACCAGCTGCAACAACGCTCGGATATAGCCGGGCTGAAGCATCTGGTGCTTTACTTCACTGCAATAGCGGTGATCAGCACTGGAATTCTGATGCAGGTCCCCCTTTGGCCTCTGCTCATCCTGCTGCAAGGCATCCTGTTGGTGTTTCTGTTCACGCTCAGCCACGAATGCACTCACAAGACGCCGTTTAAGTCGGGCTGGCTGAATGAGGCAGTCGGACACCTTATCTCAGTTCCGATAGCCCTGTCCTTTGTGTGGTTCCGGTATTTCCACCTCGCGCACCACAAATGGACTAACGATCCGGAGCGCGACCCCGAGCTTGGTGGAAAACCGCGCCCCGACAGCTGGGGCAGCCTGTTGATCTATCTCAGCGGCTGGTTCTACTGGAGCGGTATGACAAAGGTGCTGGTGATGAATGCCTTGGGTCGTATTGATGCCCCCTATCTGCCAGCGCGCCAGCATGGCGCGATGAAGACTGAAGCCCGCATTCTCCTCGGCATTTATGCACTTGCCGCCCTGAGCCTGTTCTTTTCACCGGCTCTTTTCTGGGTCTGGCTGTTGCCCGTTCTCGTCGCGCAACCGGTATTGCGCATCTATCTGCTGGCTGAACACGGGCTCTGCCCGCCAGTGGCAAATATGCTCGAAAACTCGCGGACTACTTTTACCAACCGGATCGTCCGTTTTCTGGCCTGGAACATGCCCTACCATGCCGAGCATCATTCCTTTCCGAACGTCCCGTTCCATCAGCTTCCGGTGTTCCATGAATGGACCCAGAAACACCTGAAGTCGACATCAGACGGATATACAGAATTTTCGGCAGACTATGCGCGATCGATCACGCGCTAGGCGCTGCTGACTGCTCCTCGCATCGGGGCAGAAACAACACCGCCCCCTACCAGCGCTTGCACCCCCGTCGTTCCCGGGCAAGAGGTCGGCATCCCGCGCGCAACCCGGACGGCGAGATAGGCAAAGGCCTGCGCCTCCAGCATGTCACCATCCAGCCCGACGGCCTCAACAGGCTCAACCGGGCAATCCAACGAGACACGCAGCATCTCCATCAGAACCGGATTGTGTCGTCCGCCGCCCGTGACCAAAACCCGTGCGGGCGGTTTCGGGCAGTGTTCCATTCCCTGTGCAACGCCAGCCGCACACATCCCGGTCAGCGTCGCAACTGCATCCGCATCGCTGAGTTCCTTCACCAGACCAATCATTTCGGCAAAGTCATTGCGGTCCAGCGATTTCGGCGGCATCCGGGCAAAGAACGGTTCAGCCAGAAACAACTCCAACGCTCCGGTCTCGACCGTACCGCCGCGGGCGACAGCGCCATCCCGATCCATCGGTTTGCCCAAGCGTGCCTGCATCAGATCATCCACCGGTGCATTTGCAGGCCCGGTATCAAAGGCCAATAATGCCCCCGGCATTTCCGGACCATCAAAGGACGGGTCCACATAAGTCAGATTCCCGACACCACCCAAATTCAGGAAGCAGATTGGTGTGTCGGCACCGATCCATTTGGCACAGGCGAAGTGAAAAAACGGCGCCAGGGGTGCACCCTCGCCACCCATGGCAACATCATCACTGCGGAAATCCCAAACTACGGGCAAACCCAGCGCCTGCGACAGCCCGATGCCGTCACCTACCTGCAGCGTCCCCCGACCGCGCGGCTCATGTGCCAACGTTTGACCATGAAAGCCGATCAGGTCCACATCTTCGAATTCGGACAGAACATCTGCGTGAGCATGGGTGACCAATTCACCGGCCTTTTCCACCTCTGCCCCGTGCCACTGCCCAAGCGCGCCACGCAGCATTCTACGCTCTTCATCAGAATACGCCCGATACCGCGACTCTCCGAAGCCAAAGATGGACTGCCCGTCTGTTTCGACCACAGCGGCATCCACACCGTCCAGCGAGGTGCCTGACATCGCACCCAGAGCCTTGATCGCCCCAACCCGTTTGATGGCTTGCTTCACCACGTTCTCTCCTGCTTGGCTGCGTACGGCTCTTGCAATACGGCGTGTTCACCCTGCCCGCGATTGCAAATGCAAGGCAAGGCGCATGAATACTGGCAAACGTGTTTTTTGTGCGTAGAGACCCAACTCCAACACCCGCACTACGCGCCCGCTCTTCGGCACACCTAACCCGGAAACCCCGTGATCGTTGCAACAAGTTAATAAATCGGCAAGCATTCTGCCTACTCAGACCGTTCAACTAAGTCATGGCAGGCCCGGAGCAGACGGTATCGTGCGGGCTTGGATCAAACTGTAAATGGCCCATTGATAAATGGCACATACGCAAACGCCTAAGGTAAGTCCCCCGGCAGAGGGCAGAAACTATCAGCTGATCTTCTGGTCAGGCGCGCTGGCCACGATCGGTGGGCAACTGGTCAATCCGACACTCGTTCTGCCCTTTCTCTACCTTGCGCTGGGGGCGCCAACCTTCTTTGCCGGCCTCTTGCTGCCCTTTGTCACCGGCTCTCGGCTGATCGCTGAAATCTTCATGTCGCCCTTCATCAACCGCGCCACGCGCGCAAAGCTGGCCGTCTATGTTCCCAACATCCTGACTGGCGCGGTACTGGCGATGGTCGCCCTTTTCGCGACCGATCTGCCCAATGTCATGATCGTTCTTTTGTTCCTGACAACAGCAGTGGTCATGGGACTATGCCAGGGTATCACCAGCCTGGGCACCAGTCAGATCTATGGGATCTCGATCCCCGACGCCAAGCGCAACCGCATGGTGTTTGCCCAGGCCACCATCTCGGGCATTCTGGCCATCATTGTGGTCTGGATTACCAAAGATCTTCTGGTATCAGACCAACCAATGCAGCGTCACATCGTCGTCATGTGGTGCGGCGTGACCGCAATGTTTGCGGCAGGCATCAGCTTTGCCGGCGTACGCATATTCGAGGAAGAAAGGCTTCATCCTGCCCCCAAGATTAAAAAACCGAAGCCGATGGCCGAGCTTGTCACCGGCTTCAAAACAGGCATGGCCTACAGATGGTATCGCAAATTCCTGTTCGCGCGCTTGCTGTTTGTCTCGGTTGAACTTGCCATGCCCTTCTACACGATCCACGCAGCAACTTTCCACGTGGGCACGAAACACTCGCTCAGCTATTTTGTGATCGGCGCCAGTGCAGGCGTTGTGATCGGATCGATTGTCTGGGGTTGGCTCAGCGGGCGTATCTCGGTCAAACCCGTGATGTGGCTGGGTTGCCTAATTTCTGCACTTTCGGCCATCATCGCACTGGGATTCACCTTCACCGGCTACGCCCAAAACGTCTGGCTGTACGCGCTGGTCATCATGCTTTTGTCGCTGGGCGGCAACGGTGTGATCTATGGCCGCTACCTCTACATCATCGAAAAGACCAACGAAAAGGAACGCCCCTATCTTGTTGCTCTGGGAGATGTCAGTGCCGGGGTTGTCGGCATGGTATTCGCCGCGATCCTTGGTGCGGTGGCGCATTTTCACGACCCGGTCACACCGCTCATTGTCCTTGCGGCTCTCAACCTGATCGCAATGTTTTATGCCTTTGGTCTACCGCCTACCAAAACTGCGGGTGCAACAACGCAGCAATAAGGTCATTTTTCATGGAAAAGGTGCCTTTTCCTTACCCACAGCGCCGCCTATACAGTGCCCCGCAACATTAACCCGAGGCACGACATGACCTACCACCCCAAATCGGATTTCATCGCCACGATGATCGAGCGCGGCTTTCTCGCCGACTGCACCGATTATCAGGGCCTTGATGAGGCACTGATCAGCGGGGTGCAAACTGCCTATATCGGGTATGACGCCACGGCGCAGTCACTGCACGTGGGTCACCTGATGAACATCATGGTCCTGCGCTGGTTGCAGAAGACCGGCCACAAACCGATTACCCTGATGGGCGGTGGCACCACCAAGGTGGGTGACCCCTCGTTCCGTTCTGATGAACGCCCACTGCTGGGCCCCGAACAGATCGACGCCAATATCGCAGGCATGAAGCAGGTCTTTGCCAAATACCTGTCCTATGACGACAGTGAAACCGGCGCTCTGATGCTGAATAATGCCGAATGGCTGGACAGCCTGAACTACCTCGATTTCCTGCGTGACATCGGGCGGCATTTCTCGGTCAACCGGATGCTGAGCTTTGAATCGGTGAAATCACGGCTGGATCGTGAACAATCGCTGAGCTTCCTCGAGTTCAACTACATGATCCTGCAGGCCTATGACTTCCTCGAGCTGAACCGCCGCTATGGCTGCGTTCTGCAGATGGGCGGTTCAGACCAGTGGGGCAATATCGTCAACGGCATCGACCTGACCCGCCGGGTGCTGGATCACGAGATCTATGGCCTGACCACGCCCCTTCTGACCACCAGCGACGGCCGCAAAATGGGCAAATCGCAAGGCGGCGCGGTGTGGCTGAACGGCGATATGCTGTCGGCCTACGAGTTCTGGCAGTTCTGGCGCAATACCACCGATGCGGATGTGGGCCGGTTCCTGAAGATCTTCACCGAACTGCCTGTCGATGAATGCGATCGGATGGGCGCTATGGCCGGGTCCGAGATCAACGAGGCCAAAATCCGACTCGCCAACGAAGTCACCACCCTGCTGCACGGTGCCGAAGCCGCTGCGACCGCCGAAGCGACAGCGCGTGAAGTATTCGAAAAAGGTGGTGTCGGGGGCGATCTGCCCACACTGACCCTCAGCGCGGATGAACTGGGTGACGGCATGTCGATTGTGCAGATCATCGTGAAGTCCGGTCTGGCCAAATCCGGCAAGGAGGCCAAGCGCCTGATCGCCGAAAACGGCGCCAAGCTGGACGACGCGCCCCTGACCGATGCCGGTCTGATGATCGATGCTGGCGCGCTATCCTCACCCATCAAGCTGAGCGCAGGTAAAAAGCGCCACGCATTGGTTCAGTTGGGGTAAACTACCCTAGTCAGACCATTGAAAACGGCCACCCATAGGGGTGGCCGTTTTCAATTGAGGGCTCGACCCATTTGGATGCGTTGAATGCTCAGTTTGCAAACACAGCGGCCATTCGTTGCGTATTCCGCACTGCGCCAGACGAAGGCTGGCGATGCGAAGAAATCGGACTTTGCAGAATATCGTGGATTGAACACAGCCGCCGACGAACACCGGCAGATTGCTTTTACAGATCTTCGGGGTTGTAGATGGCGAAATCACTGAAGTAGCGCGACAACACCCCAAGCGCTGAAAAAAGGCTGCTTCCGATCCTGGAGCAGACCAGTCATGCCCGTCTCGGATTAGTGGTGGCAGGGCCGCCAAAACCAAACCCTAAAACATAATATAATCAGCCATATACGGAACTTCACTAACCTCCGAGCGTGTTCTTGTAGATAACACCATCCTTCATAATAATTAGAAAGTTGGCCTCCGGGTCGACCAGCAGGTTGATGTCCTCAACTGGGTCACCGTCCACCAGTATCAAATCCGCGTATGCTCCCGCTTCAATCACACCTAGTGGTCCCTGCTGGTAGGGATTTCGCGGTCCCGACATCTCCAATAGCTTTGCGGTGTTGAAAGTGGCCTGTTGCAATACTTCTGCGCCTGACCACCAGCGGCCTCGACGTTCAAACTCAAGGTTCTGCATAGCCATAAGCTCAGGGGCTCCAAACAGGTCAACACCGAACGCAATCGGAAGGTCGTACTTTTTGATCAACGCAACATAGTTTTCGACATTGTCGCGCAGTGGCGCGCCCTTCTCGATGGTCGCGGGATCGCCTGCGGCCAACATATTCTCGTCCGGCGTGAAGATCAGAAACTGCGGATTGAGAATGGCCCCGGCATCGCGAATGGCACGGATGGTCTCTTCCTCAAAAATCATGTTGCCATGATCGATGCTCTTTACCCCGCCCTTGAGCGCCCGGATGACAGACTCATCAGTGTAGGCATGAACAATGACATAGGTGTTCCAGTCCTCAGCGGCCTCAACCGCAGCGCGGATTTCTTCGGGGCTGTAGTGGGTTGTGTCCAATGGATCATAGGGAGTGGAGTTGCCTCCACCCAGGCTGATCTTGATCTGAGTGGCCCCGAGGCGCAGCACCTCGCGGGTGGCTGCCCGCACCTCAGATACGCCGTCAGCGATGAACGACCATTCGCGCTCAAAGGCAGTTCGCTCAGTGCGCTGCCGGTGATGGGTGTCATTGTACAGACGGAAATCGAAGTGACCGGATGTCTGGCCGATCCAGTGACCCGAACTAAAAATTCGTGGCCCGGGAACGATACCCTCGTCAATCGCCTTCGCGATACCGTAGGACGGGCCACCTGCGTCCCGCAATGTCGTGAAACCTCGCATCAACATGCGTTCCGCTTCTCGCGTGACCAGGGCGCCCGTGTATGACCAGTGAAGGTTATACGCCAAGGCCAAGGGAGAGGTCGGCAGCATGATGTGGTTGTGGCCGTCTATAAGACCGGGGATCAAAGTCCGCCCTTGGCCGTCTATGATAACAGCACCATTCGGTTCGATCGGATCGATCGACACCCTGGCAATCAAATTGCCCTCGACAAGGACATTGGCGTTCTCAATGACCGCCGCGCTTTCACTGTCAAAAACGTCTACATCGACAAACAGCGTTCGCGGCAGCTCGTCTTGCGCCGCCACTCCGAAAGCCAAAAGGAACGACAATGTAGAGGCTAGAATTGCGCGTACCAAAACGACGGTCATTGTTTAAACCCATTCGAATATGTGCGATCACGATCCAGAATTGCGTGCAAGGTAGTCTAAGTCAACGCAACCACGCGTTTCAGAGCGTCAGTTCGCGGCCACGCAGTCGACTTCTAAAGCCGAGACTACCTGGGACAGGGCTCAATCTCCGCAAACTGCTAAACCCACCTGTCGAAATAACCCTTTGAGAAAGTTGGCAACAACCTCATCGGCATGTTTGGGTAGCCAACAGATCAGCCTAGAAAAACACATTCGTTTTGTGTGAGACTTCTGTCAAAGTCAAAGTGGGCGATGCATCTGGATGACATCTTTCCTGCTGGCGAGCCAAAAAACGGAACTGGAGATTGCAGTGAGTGGTGATGAAAGCAAGCCCATCCCAGCGCATGTGGAACTAGACCCTGATCATGAAGACGCCATCGTTCGATGGTGTAACCGCATGATCCGCCACGGTGTCAGAGCTTTGTCCGTTCTCATGCTCGGCATCATTCTACTAGCCATCATTGATGCCGGTTTCACAACATTTCTGAAGTTGATGGAACCGCCTGTTTATATCTTAGAGGTCAGTGACCTTCTCGCGGTTTTCAGTGCTGTGTTGGTCGTACTTATTGCGATAGAGATTTATACAAATATCACTCTCTATCTGACCGCCGACGTCATCCACATCAAGCTAGTTGTCGCGACAGCCTTGATGGCGGTAGCTCGAAAGATCATCACGCTCGATGACAAAAATTTGGAACCTCAGTACTTTCTTGGTTACGCAGCAATCGGCCTTGCATTGGGCATAACGTATTGGCTAATCGCTAGAAAACCGTAAGTTGAAACTTCCATTGCCCACCATTCTGGGCACCGTCGTCTTTCACACGGTGACATTGAATCTTCAGTCCCCGCGCTCGGCAACTTGCTGTGTGAGCAAGACAATAATGGATTTTGAAGTCTCACTAAGGGCTGAGAACAGACACTCCATGACTTCCCACTTCACCACATGACTGGACAGCAACAGGCTCTTCCGATTATTTGAACACATGTTCATATTACGGGAAGAGGAGCCTGCCATGCAATTGTCCACCACTGCCGCCATCATCACAGGCGGCGCGTCGGGTTTGGGAGAAGCCACTGCCCGTTACTTTGCCGAAAATGGTGCGCAGGTCACGATCCTGGACCGTGATGCCGATCGTGGCGCGCAGGTTGCGGCTGAGATCGGTGGGCATTTTGCACAGACGGACGTAACCGACGAGGCGTCCGTTGCTGCAGCCATCGCTCTGGCAGTCGAAAAAATGGGCAAGATTACTGCGGCAGTAAACTGCGCCGGCATCGCCTACGGCATCAAAACCGTTGGCAGGGATGGCCCCCACCCTTTGGACGCTTTCCAGCGCACAATCGACATCAATCTTGTTGGTACGTTCAACGTATCCCGCCTTGCCTCGGCCGAAATGGCCAAGAACGACCCGGAGTCAGACGGTGCGCGCGGTGTGATCATCAACACGGCGTCTATTGCCGCCTTTGACGGTCAAAAGGGTCAGGCCGCTTATGCCGCGTCCAAAGGCGGTGTAGTCGGTATGACCCTGCCCATGTCGCGTGACCTTGCCTCCAGCGGTATCAGGGTGATGACCATTGCGCCGGGTATCTTCATGACCCCGATGCTGGCCGGTCTGCCGGAAGAGGTGCAGCAGCAACTGGCGGCTGATGTGCCCAATCCGCCTCGTCTGGGTGATCCGCGCGAATACGGGCGGCTGGCAGGGTTCATTGTCGAGATGGGATATCTGAACGGCGAGGTCATCCGCATCGACGGCGCGCTGCGGATGCGCTAGGTCTGCCTCATGAGCGAGCGGCAGAAAATGCAGTCCGGCCATTGGTACAATTGCATGGACCCCGAATTAGAAGACCTGCGCATGCAGGCCCGACGCGCGGTCCATGCCCATAACCAAACCGCACCGGATTTGCGCGGTCCGCTTGCACCTGAGTTAAAGTCCCTCTTTGCCGAAACTGGCGAAGGCTGTTTCCTCGAAGCCCCGTTTCACTGCGCCTACGGCCTGAACATTCACTTGGGTGAGCGGGTGTATTTCAACGCTGGGTGCACCATTCTTGACACCGCACCTGTTCGTATCGGCAGTGACACAATGTTCGGCCCGGGCGTCCAGATCTACTGTGCCCAACATGCGCAGGATCCGATTGAACGCGCCCAAGGTCTTGAGATCGCCCTGCCCGTAACCATTGGTCAAAGTGTCTGGGTCGGCGGAGGCGCAATCATTCTTCCCGGAGTGACGATTGGCGACAACGCCACGATTGGTGCAGGCAGTGTTGTGACCAAAGACATCGCCGACGGCGTCACCGTCGTCGGCAATCCGGCGCGCCCGATCACCTGAACGCTCTCATTTGGCTTGAGCCGAGGATTGTACAAACCGGATAAGGTGGCGTTCGGACCTTGTACAAATCCTAAGATCCTGCCTCGGCTTTTTCTTCCAGCAACAGCCATTCTTCCTCTGCAGCAGACAGTTTTTCCTGCCGCTCGACCAACGCATCTGTGGCCTTCTGGAACTTGACCGGTTCCCGCGAAAACAATTCGGGGTCCGACATCAACTCTTCCAGTTTGGCAATCTCTGCTTCAAGCCTTGCAATCTCAGACGGCAGTTTTTCCAATCGGTGCTTTTCGGAAAAGGACAGCCCGGATTTCGGCTTTGCCTCCTGCTTGACCTTAGGCTTGTTGATCTTTGTTTTTTCTTCCTTTTTGGCAGTCACATCGCCACGCTGAGCGATATAGTCCGACCATCCACCTGCATAAACGGTGGCCTGACCGTTTCCCTCCATCGCAACCGTTGTCGTCGCAACCCGGTCCAGGAAATCCCGGTCGTGGCTCACCAGCAGAACTGTCCCGTCAAAGTCGTCCAGCAATTCCTGCAGAAGGTCCAGTGTTTCAACGTCCAGATCGTTTGTCGGTTCGTCCAGCACCAGCAGGTTCGACGATTTTGCCATCAGCTTGGCAAGCAGCAATCGCGCTTTTTCCCCACCAGATAAGGAATTAACAGCCGCTCTTGCCTGCTGATCATCGAACAGGAATTCCTTGAGATACCCCACAACGTGCTTGGGCTGACCGCGAACCATCACCTGATCGGCCTTACCTGACACCCGCATTTCGGGGTCTCCGGTCAGACTGTCCCAAAGGCTCATCTCGGGGTCCAGTTGAGCGCGGGTCTGATCAAAGACAGCGACTTCAAGATTGGTACCCAATGTCACCGTCCCTTCATCAGGATCGGTCTGGCCCAGCAGCATTTTCAGCAGCGTAGTTTTTCCAACTCCGTTCGGACCGACAAAGGCCACGCGGTCACCGCGTTGCACCAACAAATCAAAGTTTCGGACAATCGGCTTGCCATCAAATGACTTGGATAACCCTTTGGCTTCGATGACCTTTCTGCCGGATTTCGGGCCAGATTCCAAAGACATCGCCGCAGAACCCTGCCGCTTGATCTGCGATGCGCGCTCTGCGCGCAAGGCCTGAAGGGCACGAACACGGCCTTGATTACGTTTGCGGCGAGCGCTGATGCCTTCGACCGCCCAACGCGCTTCGGATTTTATCAGGCGATTCAGCTTGTGCCGCTTCTGATCCTCTTCTTCCCAGATCTTATCGCGCCATGCTTCGAACGACTCAAATCCCTGTTCCTGACGACGCACTTCACCGCGATCGACCCACAAGGTCGCCCGGGTCAATGCCCGCAGAAACGCCCGGTCGTGGGAAATCAGAACAAAGGCCGCGCGTGTCGCGCCAAGTTCCCGCTCCAACCACGCAATCGCCTCGATATCCAGATGGTTGGTGGGCTCGTCCAGCAGCATCAGGTCAGGTGCTTCGGCCATAAGCTTAGCCAGCGCCGCGCGCCGGCGTTCACCACCCGAGGCGGTCTCAACAGCGCGGGACGGATCAAATTTCAGGCCCTCACCCGCGCGTTCGACCTTATACAGCTCACCTGGTTCCAACCCACTTGAAGCGTAGTCACCCAGTGTGGCGAACCCCTCCATCCCTGGGTCCTGCTCCATGTATCCAACGGATTTCCCCGGAGGAATCACGATATCGCCCTGATCCGGCTCGACCAGACCGGCCATCACTTTCATCAGGGTGGACTTGCCTGATCCGTTTCGCCCAACCAGCGCAACACGGTCACCGGGTTGGACCACCAGATCGACATCCGAAAATACCGGATCACCCCCGAAAGTTAGGGAAATGCCGGACATCTGCAACAAAGGAATTCTCGCCATGCCAGCCAGCTAAACCGGCATGATCAGGGCGTCAACGCCCCTGCCCGACCTTTTTCGGATTACACCGCCACTGCACGGAGCAACCTTTTGCGTGCCGGGGGAATGGCCCCAATCTCGAGCCCGGTAAACACATGCAGCGTATTCATGTGCCGATCCACGACCGCATGGTCGCTGACCCACCCACCCATCAGCAAGTAGGTACGCAACAAGGGCGGCATACGCAGCATCGCCTTTTTCGCATCGGGTCGGCGACGAAGCCGGGAAGCAAAACGAAATACATCCGGTGCTTTCACGCGAGGCAACCATCGCTTTGGTGCAAGATGCCGATGTTTGAGCATAGCGAAAGCATCAAGGTACTCCTCGGTCTCAGTCCCGGCAAAAGACGAGCAGCCGAACAGCATCTTGACCCCGTTTCGGTCCACAAAGGCCGTCATCGCACCCCACGCAACACGCAGGATATCCGGATCGGACCAATCTGGGTGAATGCAGAATCGGCCCATCTCGACCATGCGACCGCTGAATTCCCCTAATGCTGATAAATCATAGTATTGGGATGAGTAGCTTTGACCAATCTCGCTCCCATTTTCCATCGTCAACATGCGAAAACAGCAGACCAGTTGACCACCGCACCGCATATCCTCAATCAGAACATGGGCACAGGTGTTGTCAAAGTCGTCCCGATCGGTCTGATCGGTGGCAAAGGCCAGCGTTCGCAACGCTTGCGCAGCCGTCACGTCCGGCGCCGACTGCGCCAGCCGGGCACGATAGCGCCCTTTGTTCAGCAACACTGCACTGGCCATGGTCGCATCCTCCGCGGTTGCAGACCCTTAGGTCTTCACCGCCCTCCTATCACAAATTTTGTGACTGTCCCGTGAAGGAACAAGAGCCAGGAGTGAATTAGTTGTTAGCCCCAGGGATGTTTGCCGGATTAAAGTTACCGATGTTGCCCAGCAGCTGACGCAGGAAGCCTTTGTCCTGAACGCTGGAATCGGTCACACGGCGGTCGAGAACGATGACATATCCATCTTCGAGACCAAATCGCTCAATGTTGCTGACAACACCACGCTGATCAAAGCTCACGGCAACAAGCTCTCTCGAGATGACCTTTGGTCGCTTGGGGCCAAAATGGCGAACCTCAGAAGACACATAGTAGAAGCCGGAATCACGCAATACGCCTGCGGCACTTGGCGCGCCAATCGCTTCGAGAACAGTATCCCGGGTATCCACCCCCACCTTCACTTCAGCCAGTTCGTGAGGGGTCGGAACGTAGCCGTGATGCTTAATGACAGGGGAGCAGGCCAAGAGCCCGGACAAAACAACGCCGCATGCTAGCGCTTTGGACGCTGGTTTCAGCTTGTTCATTACCTTCGACATCTTCACCCTCTTGCCTTGGCACCTTGCGGCTTCTATCCGATTACAGAAACCGGTGCTACGGTTCAACACAGGAAAGAGTCAGAATGACGAACCAATCATCCCTGCGGGTAGCTGATCTGCCTCAGAACACGCCAACCCCGTTCGAATTGCGCCCCAGTTCGCCTGAATTGGACGCGATCAAGCAGGAACTGGGTCTGTTGGGGCTACGTAAGGTCAGCTTTGTAGGTTCAGTTCAAGCACAGGGAAAGCGCGATTGGGTTCTGACCGCGAAACTGGGTGCCACGGTTATCCAGCCCTGTGTCATCACGCTGGATCCTGTAACGACTCGTATCGATGTACCTGTACGACGGATGTTTCTGGCGGAATGGTCCGAACCCGACGAACCCGAATTTGAAATGCCAGAGGATGATGAAACCGAAGCACTCGGCCCGGAAATCGACCCGGCGCAGGTCATGATCGAGGCCTTATCGCTGGCCCTGCCCCAGTATCCGCGCAAAGATGGTGCGCATCTGGGTGAAGCAAACTATACCGAACCCGGAAAACAAGCGATTACGGACGAAGATGTTAAACCCTTTGCCGGATTGGCGGGTTTGCGTGATGCCCTGAAAAAAGACGAGTGACACAGGATTGATTTCCTGTCATAGCAGGCGGTCAGAAAAATCGCTTGAACATGTCGAGAATCGCAGTATTTTCGCGCGCTCATCGGAATTTGGGTTGGACAACGTGGGGCATGTACCCTAAACGCGCGTCAAACCACGAGAAAACGAAGAATGAAACCCGGCCAGCAGCGAATCTGCTGACCCTTAATAGACAAAGGTTGAGACCATGGCCGTCCAACAGAACAAAGTTTCCAAGTCGCGTCGCAACAACCGCCGCGCACACGACGCTCTGGTTGCTGCAAACCCGAACGAATGCCCGAACTGCGGCGAGCTGAAGCGTCCGCACCACGTTTGCGCATCCTGCGGCCACTATGACGATCGCGAAGTCGTCGCGCAGGCCGATGAAATCGACCTGGACGAAGACGCGGCCTAAGCCTGATTAAACGCAGGTTCTGGCATGACGGCGCAGCCCACGCAAACCGGACGGATCGTTATCTCGGTTGATGCAATGGGCGGGGATTCAGGTCCCGCGGTTGTAGTGGCTGGAATTGCGAAATCGGCAAAGAAGAATCCCGAAATCGGGTTTCTTCTCCATGGCCCCGAAGATGTGCTGCGCAAGCTTGTAGCCAAACGGCGTGTCCTTGAAGGACGCGTCGTTTTTCGTGATTGCCCGGATGTAGTCACGATGGAAGACAAGCCCAGTCAGGTTGTCCGAAACGGCAAACAGACCTCGATGTGGTCCGCTTTGGAGGCGGTCCGTCAGGGTGAAGCGCATGGTGCGGTGTCTTGCGGGAACACCGGCGCACTGATGGCATTGTCGATGATGCGCCTGCGCAGACTGCCGGGTGTCAATCGGCCCGCAATCGCCATTCTGTGGCCATCGCGCAACCCTCAGGGGTTCAACGTGATGCTGGACGTGGGCGCAGATGTACGGGCCGACGCTAAGGATTTGCTGCAATACGCGCTGATGGGCGCGTCTTACGCGCGCAATGGTATGGCACTGAACCGGCCTCGCATCGGCTTGCTGAACGTTGGCACCGAAGAGCACAAGGGCCGCGCCGAGCTGAAAGAAGCACACTCCATGATCGCCGATTTCGCCGACCGGGCGAATTTCGATTTCGTGGGCTTTGTCGAGGGCAGTGACATCCCCGGCGACAAGGCAGATGTGATTGTAACAGATGGATTTACCGGAAATGTCGCCATCAAGACAGGCGAAGGTACTGCCAGCCTGATCGGCGATCTGCTGCGTGAAGCGTTTAAGTATACCCCTCTTTCACGACTGGCTTCGGTTCTTGCGATCACATCGCTTCAGCGTTTGAAAAAGCGCATTGATCCGCGCCGCGTGAACGGCGGGGTCTTTCTGGGCCTGAATGGTACAGTCATCAAATCACATGGCGGCGCTGATTCGACCGGCGTGTCTGCGGCTGTGAAACTGGCCTTTACGCTGGCCCAATCCGGGTTTTCCGAAAAATTGGCGGCACGGGTTGCATCAACAGCCGAGCTTGCACAAGATGCCGCGCATGCTGCGCCGCAGACGAAAAAATAACAAAGAAGGCAGTAACCCAAAATGGCAGGCCGTTCAGTTGTTGTAGGTGTTGGGCATTATTTGCCAGAGCGCGTCGTTCCAAATACTGAGTTTGAACAGACGCTGGACACATCGGATGAATGGATTCGCACTCGTTCAGGGATCGAGCGCCGGCACTTTGCGGCGGATGACGAAACCACTTCGGATCTTGCGACCAAAGCTGCCGAAGCAGCCCTGAAGGATGCCGGGCTCGAGGCGAGCGATATCGACGCGATCGTATTGGCAACATCTACCGCAGATCTGACCTTCCCTTCTGCGGCAACCATGGTTCAGGCCCGGTTGGGCATGACAAACGGGTTCGCCTTTGATGTTCAGGCCGTTTGCGCCGGTTTCGTTTTTGCGCTGAGTAATGCCAATGCCTTGATCCTGTCCGGACAGGCCAAGCGCGTTCTGGTCATCGGAGCAGAGACCTTTTCACGAATCATGGATTGGAGCGACCGCTCGACCTGTGTGCTGTTCGGCGATGGTGCAGGTGCGCTGGTGCTTGAGGCACAGGACGGCAACGGATCATCGGATGATCGCGGAATTCTGTCCACAGATCTGAACT
Organism: Roseibium sp. RKSG952; assembly: GCF_009711355.1. Classification (NCBI taxonomy): domain Bacteria; kingdom Pseudomonadati; phylum Pseudomonadota; class Alphaproteobacteria; order Hyphomicrobiales; family Stappiaceae; genus Roseibium; species Roseibium sp. RKSG952. Next base: position 80,037 of record NZ_SMMF01000963.1, read on the forward strand.
CGGATGGGCGCTACAAAGATCTGCTTTATGTAGATGGTGGTGTGTCGACGCAATCGACCGGTCATCTGCGGATGCAGGGCAATCAGGTTTTCCGGCATGCCGTTGAAAAACTTGCAAAAACTGCCGAAACCGCACTGGGTCGCGCCGGGCTGACCAGTGGCGACGTTGACTGGATCGTTCCACATCAGGCCAACATCCGCATTATCCAGGGCACAGCCAAGAAAATGGGGCTGCCGATGGAGAATGTCGTGGTGACTGTTCAGGATCACGGGAACACATCTGCTGCATCGATTCCCCTTGCCCTTTCCGTGGGCAAGGAGCGCGGGCAGATCAAGCCTGGTGATCTGATCGTGACCGAAGCGATTGGCGGCGGTTTGGCCTGGGGTGCGGTGGTTCTGCGCTGGTAACTGGCACAAACCGGCTTACACAGCCGCCTGCAATTCATTGATATTGACAGCGAATTTCCCCTAACCATATGCTTTAATATAAACAGGGGAAAATAGCATGGGCGATAAAACACTGACTCGCATGGATCTGAGCGAGGCCGTCTTTCGTGAAGTTGGCCTTTCACGCAACGAAAGCGCGCAACTGGTCGAAAGCGTTCTGAACCACATGTCCGACGCCTTGGTGCGTGGCGAGCAAGTCAAGATTTCGTCTTTCGGTACGTTCAGTGTCCGGGACAAAACCGCCCGGATCGGCCGCAACCCCAAAACCGGTGAAGAGGTTCCAATTCAGCCGCGCCGCGTGCTGACCTTCCGTCCTTCGCATCTGATGAAGGATCGTGTTGCTGCCGGGAATCGTAAGTAAATCTGAGGTCGCGCAGGTATGAGCAAGTCTCCCGACGCATTTCGCACAATCAGTGAAGTTGCGGATTGGCTCGGTGTTCAAGCCCATGTCCTGCGTTTCTGGGAAAGCCGGTTTAATCAGGTAAAACCAGTCAAACGTGCAGGCGGGCGCCGTTACTATCGCCCGAATGACATGCGACTGCTTGGCGGCATCAAGAAGCTGCTGCACGAGGATGGGATTACGATAAAGGGCGTTCAGCGTATTCTGCGCGAGCAAGGCGTCAGCTATGTGTCATCGCTGTCGCAGAGCCTCGATGAAAACTCGGCACCTGCACCTGCAGATGAGACCGTCGTCCCCTTTGCCCCCAAGCCTACACCTCCAAACGCACAAATCGACATGGACTTGCAGGTAGGGTCTGACCAAAAGGTCAATGGTACTGACCCAAAAGGTGAAGCTGACCAGAAACCTACTGAGGCACCGTCAGAACTGGGTGAGGTCAGCACAGCGCCTTTGTTTGGTGGTATCGCTTCACAAGCATGGCAGACAACGGATTTCGACGATGAGGTTTTGCGCAAGATAGAACCGATTGCCAAGGACTTGCGAGCTTGGCTAAACCGGGTCGAAAATCGATCGGCAGGATAAACAAAAAGGCGATGATTTCCTCTTGCCCCTGCCGGGAAAGTCTTTATGAACACCTCAACGTCGGGCTATGGCGCAGCCTGGTAGCGCGTCCGTCTGGGGGACGGAAGGTCGCAGGTTCGAGTCCTGCTAGCCCGACCAAATCACACCGACGTTTATGGCACAAAGGCCAGATCCCGCTCTGGCACAAGGGGGGATCGAGATGACAGGTGTTTGCCCAAACCAGCAAATCGAGGCGATGATTACGCGCGGTGAACTCACCGCCAGCCCTGATATTCTGCCTGCACAGATTCAACCCGCGAGCCTTGATTTACGTTTAGGGACAGTGGCTTACCGTGTTCGAGCCTCTTTTCTTGCCGGTGAAGGCCGAACCGTTTCCGATCGTCTGTCCGAGTTTGAAATGCACCGGATAGATATCAGCGAGGGCGCTGTTCTTGAGAAGGGCTGCGTCTATCTTGTGCCACTCATGGAATCTTTGGCACTGCCAGCGGACACCAGCGCCGTTGCCAATGCCAAAAGCTCAACCGGACGTCTTGATCTTTTGACCCGCACGATCACCGATGGCGGCACCGAGTTTGACCGTGTTCCGGCTGGCTACTCCGGCCCGCTTTATGCCGAGATTTGCCCCCGCTCATTCTCGGTTCTGGTGCGCCCCGGAATGCGCTTGAACCAGATCCGTTTTCGGAAGGGACAAGCGGTTCTGACTGACGCTGAACTGACAAGCCTGCACGCAGAATCGCCACTGGTAGATGGTCCTGCCGTGATTCAGGATGGTCTTGGTTTCTCAGTCGATCTGAAACTGCCCGAAACAGATTTGGTCGGCTATCGCGCCAAACCACATACCGGTGTGATCGATCTGGACCGCATCGGTGGCTACGACCCGCAGGACTATTGGGAAGAAGTGCGGACGCGTGATGGCCGGATCATTCTTGACCCGGGTGCATTCTACATTCTGGTAAGCCGCGAGGCCGTTCATATCCCTCCGATGTATGCGGCCGAAATGGCACCCTACCTCGCCATGGTGGGCGAATTTCGTGTGCACTATGCTGGGTTCTTTGACCCCGGATTCGGTCATGCTGCTGCAGGCGGGGCTGGTTCTCGGGGCGTGCTGGAAGTTCGCTGCCACGAAGCGCCATTTGTGCTGGAACACGGTCAGGTCGTGGGGCGATTGGTTTATGAACGCATGGCCGAGATGCCAACCCAACTGTACGGGGCAGGAATTGCCTCGAACTATCAGGGACAGGGCCTGAAACTATCCAAGCACTTCAAGGCAGTCAGCTAATCAGAACTTCATGAACCGGCGCATTTGGCGTGTCATTCGCTGCGCCTGCTTCAAGGTTTGTTTCTGCTGGTTGGAGCTTTGTTGCATTCTACGCGCGGTTTCAGGATCGCGCG
>NZ_SMMF01000963.1:83079-93169 GCF_009711355.1 Roseibium sp. RKSG952
CTTGTCCACCCCACGGTTGACAAGGCGGCGCATTACCTGCCGCACAATCATATCTATGATCCGGTTCGCGTTCATGGCTTCCTCCGCTTTCTGCGTAAGAACATATGCTCTTGTGGCGACGACAAAAGGGCGAGTTGATCACTCTTCCTCGAAGAGTTCCGTCTGATCCTCTTCACTCTCATCATCACGCCCTTCACCCAGCGGCATGGCACCCGGAGGCGGTCGATTTTCAAGCAAACCAGCGGCACGCAGTTCCTTGAGACCCGGCAAGTCGCGTGCATTCTCCAAACCAAAATGATCCAGAAACTCGGGTGTTACCACGAAGGTGACAGGACGACCCGGTGTCATACGCCGTCGGCCCAGCCTGATCCATTCCATCTCAAGCAATTGATCGATAGTCCCGCGCGAAACCGACACGCCCCGGATTTCTTCGATCTCGGCCCGCGTGCACGGTTGGTGATAGGCGACGATGGCCAGAGTTTCGATGGCCGCGCGGCTCAGCTTGCGGGTCTCGACAGTTTCCTTCTGCATGAGGAACCCCAGATCGGGTGCGGTACGGATGGCCCAGGCCTCACCTACTTTCACAACCCGAACACCCCGCCCTTCATATCGTTTCTGAAGCACTTCTATCGCTTGAGCAGCATTGCTGCCATGGGGCATGCGTGCCTCAAGATCTGCAACGGTCACCGGTTCCGGGCTCGCGAACAGAACAGCCTCGACCATACGTTCCTGTTCGGCCAATGGGGGCGCTTCGAACAGGGTGCCTGTGCCATCATCTTTAGGAGCGTCAGTCACGTTTATCGGTCCTCTTACGCAAATGGATGGGGGCAAAGGTGTCGCTTTGCTTGATCTCCATATGTCCTTCTTTAACCAGTTCCAGCGAAGCCGCAAATGTCGCTGCCGTGGCCGACCGCCTGCGCACTGGATCAGCGTCCCATCCGTCTGGAAGATAGGTTTCCATATCGGTCCATGTTCCGGCAAACCCAATCAGCGGACGCATACGCTCCAGCGCCTGCTCCATTGTAAAGACCGCGTCGCGATCCATGACAAAGGGCCGAAACTCGTCACGCGTGCGGATACGCGCATAACCCTGCATCAGGTCCAGCAAGGTTGCCGAGTATGTCACGGTACGGATGCGAGTGATATCTTCGCCCTGCCCGCGTTTGAAGAAATCGCGCCCAAGCTGGTCGCGCGCCATCAGACGCGCGGCGGCATCCCGCATGGCTTGCAAACGTTCCAGCTGAAAAGCCAGGTGTGCGGCCAGTTCCTCGCCGGTCGGCCCCTCTTCGTCAGGATCGGGTGGAAGCAGAAGGCGGGATTTCAGAAAGGCCAGCCATGCGGCCATGACCAGATAATCTGCCGCAAGTTCGATCCGTAGCGCACGCGCCTTTTCAACAAAGGCCAGATATTGCTGCGCAAGAGCCAGAACTGAGATTTTCCGCAGATCAACCTTCTGCGTCCGCGACAGGGTCAGCAGAACGTCTAGCGGGCCTTCAAACCCGTCCACATCAACGATAAGAGCCTCGGCCGCAAGGCGATCAGCAACCGAGATTGGGTCTTCGCTGAAAAGGTTATCCGTCATACACCTGCCCGTTCATCAAACGGGATAGTTCCGCCTCAGCAGCCTCGATGTCAAGTTCTGCCGGGGTTTTACGCATGGCAAGCGCATGTTCCGCCCGACGTTGAGCATCGTCTGACATTTCACCGACCGCTTCCAGCACTTCAGCACGGTCTGCAAATGAGCCATTGCAATGCAGGATAATGTCACAGCCTGCCTGAAGAGCCTTAAGCGACAACTCAGCCGCAGATCCGCTCAGCGCTTTCATCGAGATATCGTCGGTCATGATCAGCCCGTCAAAGCCAATATTCTGACGGATGACTTCAATCATCTTTGCCGAGATCGTAGCAGGCTGCGCGTCTATTTTCTCAAAAACCAGATGTGCGGTCATTCCCAAGGGCAAATCGTTCAGCGCACGGAATGGGGCAAAATCACTCTGCTCCAGTTCTTCTAGCGACAGATCGACATGGGGAAGGTCAAAATGGGTGTCCAGTGTGGAACGACCATGTCCCGGCATATGCTTCATGACGGGCAGAACGCCACCATCCAGATGACCCTGCGCTACTGCACGCCCAATCCGTGCAACGTGGTTGGCAGCATGCCCGTAGCAACGGTTCTTCAGAAAGGCATGCGTCCCTTCCCGGGCTATGTCGAGCATTGGCGCACAATTGCTGTCGATGCCATACGAGCGGAGCTCATGTGCAATCAGACGGTAACGCAGATACATGGCCCGCTCTGCTGCCTCACCCGCCCGTTCGGCGTGATCAAGCGGCGGCAACCATTCACGAGCCAAAGGTGCGCGCAGACGCTGAACGCGCCCACCCTCCTGATCAACCGTAATCGGGCAATCCCGGCCTACAGCTTCTCGAAAGTCATCGCAAAGGGCACGGACCTGATCGGCTGTGTCTATGTTTCTGGCAAACAAAATGAACCCAAACGGATTCATTTTACGAAACAGTGCTTTTTCTTCGGGTGTCAGACGCAATCCTTCGGCGTCAGTGATTGCGGCTCCGAACTTCACCGGACAGCGACCGGGATACAGTCTGCGCCTTGCGCAACCAGAGCAGCGCAGAATTGACGCGAGTCGCTCAGGTCCTCAAAACCCAATACCCGCAGACGATAGAAAGTGCGTCCGCCACTTGAAGTTTTTTGGATAACACGCTGTTTTCCAGCCATATACTCTGAGAAACGCCCATTCACCCGATCCCATTCGGCCTGCGCAACTTCGACACTTTCATAAGCGCCCAACTGCGCCAGGCGTGTTCCTTTGCTCAGCGAATCCGGGCTAACGTCCAATCCGACCGCAGCTTTGACAGCAGCGTTGATTGCATCCTCGGTATTGCTGTCTGCGCTAATCCCGCTGGGCGTTGCCCGTGCCGGACGCGTGGGTGGACGCAGAGAGCGGCGCACACCCGGCAGCGCGGCAATGGCGGGGTCAGGCAATTGTGCCGCAAGATCTGCGGGATCGATCGCTGGCTCTTCTTCAGGTGTGGACAGCGATGCGAGCTGGATCCCCGGTTCCTGAGTCTGCGAGGGATTGGCAGCCTCGCCTGCCAATTCCGCAACCAGCGCATCAACAGCGCCCTGACGCAACTCGGCGGCTTCCTGATTAGTAATTTCTTCCTCGACCACATGCACCGCTGGCGTCGGCTGCAGAGTGCCCATAGGAGCATCTTCGTCAGTCAAAGACACCGGACGAGGTGCAAGGATCAGGCGATCTGCCGGAGGTGCTGCCGAGCCTTCGGCGGCAACTGTGTTGACCGCAAGCCCTTGGTGATCTGCTGGGGTACCGCCAGGGTTTTCAGGTTGAATACGCATCGGGCCTTCGGCTGCGCGCACGACAGGCACTCCGCTGACATCGCGCATGACAAGCTTGTAACCCCAGACACCAACGCCTGCGACCAGTGCCAGAGAGGCGACCGCACCAAGGACATTGACCATGCGGCCCAGCCCGCCTGCGCCACGCGGAGCTTCGTCATAACCCTGCATTTCGTCGGAATAGTCATACGCATCCTCAGGATGCGGCTGATTCGTGTAATGCATGTGCTCGGGGCCTGTTTGCCCCGAGTAATCGTAACTCGCCATTTCCGCCTCACCGCCCGATTGCGCCGGAAAATATGGCGCGCGGGTCATTTCTTGTCTGCCTCGATCCGGCGGTTCGGGCGGTATTGGTTACCGCATCTCCTGCGCCGGAGTGACGCCAAGAATACCCAAGCCCGCTGAAATCACAACAGAAACGGCCCGGGCCAATGCGATTTTTGATTGGCTTGTGGCAACATCGCCATCCTGGATGAAACGCAGCGAAAGCTCGTCATTGCCTTTGTTCCAGAGCGCGTGGAAGTCACCAGCCAGCTCATACAGGTAGAAAGCGACCCGATGCGGTTCATTGGTGCGGGCGGCGATCTCAACCAAGCGGGGCCATTCCGCCAGTTTTTTGGCGACTGTCAGCTCCGAGGCATGGTCGATCTTGCCCAGATCAGCGCTTTTCAGGGTCACGTCATCTGCGGCGATCTCGGCCTCGGCGGCGCGGCGCAGCACGCTCATGACACGGGCATGGGCGTATTGCACGTAGAACACCGGGTTCTCGCGGCTTTGCTCCAGAACCTTGTCGAAATCAAAGTCCAGCGGCGCGTCGTTCTTGCGGGTCAGCATCACGAACCGGGTGACATCCGGACCAACCTGATCGACCACATCTCGCAGGGTGACAAAGTTCCCTGCCCGCTTGGACATCTTGAACGGCTCGCCATTCTTCCACAGTTTCACCAACTGGGTCAGCTTGATGTCCAGCGGCACCTTGCCGTCTGACAGCGCCGACACAGCTGCCTTCATCCGTTTGACATAGCCGCCGTGATCGGCACCGAACACGTCGATCAGCGCGTCAAAGCCTCGGGTCACCTTGTCATAGTGATAGGCGATATCCGGGGCGAAATAGGTCCAGCTGCCGTCCGATTTCTTAACCGGACGATCGACGTCATCGCCATGCTCGGTCGACTTGAACAGCGTCTGCTCGCGCGGTTCCCAGTCTTCGGGCTTTTTGCCTTTGGGTGGTTCCAGCACGCCTTCGTAGATCAGGCCCTTGCCGGTCAGCGACTGCAGTGCCGCCTCGATCTTGCCGGTGCCGTAGAGCGATTTCTCCGAGAAGAACACGTCCATCTCAACACCCAGCGCCTTCAGGTCAGCCCGGATCAGGTCCATCATAGCATCGGTCGAGAACTCGCGCAGATCTTCTAGCCATTCGCTTTCCGGCTTGTCGATCAGGCTGTCGCCATACTTCTCTTTCAGTGCCTCACCGATCGGGATCAGATAGTCACCCGGGTATAGCCCTTCGGCGATCTCTGGGCTCAGTCCATTCGCCTCCCGGTACCGCTCGTACGCCGACCGCGCCAGCACATCCACCTGCGCACCACCGTCGTTGATGTAATACTCACGGGTCACATCGTGGCCGGAATATGCGAGTAGGCTCGCCAGAGCATCCCCGAATACAGCACCCCGCGTATGACCAACATGCAGCGGACCGGTGGGGTTCGCGGACACGTATTCCACGTTCACCTTCTGGCCATGACCCATGGTCGAACGGCCATAATCAGTGCCCTGCTCCAACACGGCCGATAGAACACCCTGCCACACCGACGGCGCCAGCCGCAGGTTCAGGAAGCCCGGCCCGGCCACTTCGGCGCTGGTGATCCGGTCATCTGCCGCCAGCTTTCCGGCCAGCACATCTGCGATATCACGCGGCTTCATCTTTGCTGGTTTCGCCAACACCATCGCAGCGTTTGTCGCCATGTCGCCATGCGCGGCATCGCGCGGCGGTTCAACTGCCACGTTGTCAAAGCTCAACCCTTCGGGCAGAGCGCCTTCGGACTGCATCTGTGCCAGCGCGTCCAATACGAGGCCGCGGATCTCGGAAAACAGGTTCATTTCGGATGTCCTTTTGCTTGCCGGGCGGTTTACCACGCAGCACGGTAAGGTCAATGGAAGCGATCAGTTTGGACTTGGTTTACCGACAAAGCCCGCTACTGTCAGCGTAAATTCAGGAAACGGAGACCGATCCATGCGCTTAGCCCTACCCTTTGCCGTTCTATTATCGACTTCAATGCCGGCCTGGGCCGAGATGCCCGCTCTGCAAGGGCACGTGTTGTTGACACTGGGTGGTGCGGTCACAGAAACCAACTTGCCCGCGCGCGGTGAAGATGATGGTGGGTTGCTCGGGTATCTCGAGGTTCAGCACGATGGGGCGGCAGGTTTTGATGCCGCCATGTTGGACGGAATGGATCAGACTAAAATCACCATTTCCTACGGCCCCGAAGGAAACAAACGCGATATCGCCTTTTCCGGACCGCGCTTGTCGGACGTCATGATCATGGCCGGTGCAGAAGGAAAAGCAGCAACTCCGGTTGCCATGGACGGGTATCAGTCCGAAATCCCTTGGGACAGTATCGCTGCGCACCAACCAATCGTTGCGACGCATGCTGACGGCATCCCCATGGGCATCGGTGGCTATGGACCGACAATGATCGTCTTTCCATCTACGGACGATGCTGATCTGGCGCAGGAGCAATCCGGTCAACAGGTCTGGGCGATCGCCTATATCGGAATTGAATGATCAGTTGCCGGTAAGCCTTGCATGATCCTGTAACGCAAACCGGTCTGTCATCCCGGCGATGTAATCCGAGACAATGCGCGCAAGTGCCGTCTCGGTCTTGGCTGCCTCGATATCATCATGCCAACGGTGAGGCATCTGCTTGGGATCATTCAGATATATCGGGAACAGGTCCTCAACGACTTTGCTGACCTCTTCCCGCACCTGCATGACTGTTGGTGCACGGTACATACGCGCGAACAAGAACGCCCTGATTTCTTTGAGTTGTGACCAAAGCCCGTCGGAAAACTGGATCACCGGGTAACCCAGGTGCCGGATATCTTCCACCGTCTTTGCGCCCGCCTGGGATATCAACCTCCGGGAGGTTTCGATCACGTCGGAAACCATCACCCCAAAAACGCGCCGCAGTGCTTCGTGCCGGCGGCGATAGCGGTCCAAGCCGGGATACTTCCGATCAACTTCAGCGTAGCAATCGCCAACAATCGGTAACTGCTGAATCTCTTCGTCAGTGAACAACCCCGCTCGTAATCCATCCAGCAGATCGTGGTTGTTATAGGCAATGTCGTCAGACAGCGCTGCCACCTGTGCCTCGGCACTGGCGTGTGTGTGCAGTTCCAGATCAAAACCTTCGTTGCATTCTGCCAGTGCCCACGGCAACTCCCCCGTGACCGGTCCGTTGTGCTTAGCAATCCCCTCGAGACATTCCCACGTCAGGTTGCACCCGTCGAATTCCGCATAGTGACGCTCGAGTTTCGTAACGATCCGAATGGCTTGGGCGTTGTGATCAAACCCGCCATAGGGCTCCATCAACGCATGCAAAGCATCCTCGCCGGTATGACCGAACGGCGTATGACCAAGATCATGGGCAAGTGCGACCGCCTCGGTCAGCTCGCCATTCAGACCCAAAGCCCCGGCAATCGTGCGCGCAACCTGAGCGACTTCAATCGAATGCGTTAGCCGGGTGCGATAACTGTCACCCTCATGCTCAACAAACACCTGCGTCTTGTGCTTGAGCCGCCGAAACGCGCTGGCGTGTATGATCCGGTCTCGGTCACGCTGAAAGCATGACCGGAAACTGCTCTCCTCCTCTGGCACAAGCCGCCCTCTTGCGCGGCCTGGGTCTGAGGCAAAACCCGCTATGTCCAAAGGTCTTGTCCTTGTCGCCTGTCCTTGCAATTTCTATATTGTAAGGCGTAAAGGAAATAAACCTTTGGAGTTTGGCATGAATCTGCCCCCCACAGTCACTGAACGCGCTTTTGAGCGTCTCGCCGAAATCGGCGCAGCAGATCAGGGTCAGGCCCTGCGCGTCGCTGTGGAAGGCGGCGGATGTTCCGGTTTTCAATACGAAATCGCGCTGGACGAGCCCAAAGAGGATGACCTTGTGCTGGAAGGCAAGGGTGAAAAAGTAATCGTCGACTCGATTTCGCTACCGTTTCTGGAAAACGCGGTGATCGATTTCACGCAGGAACTGATCGGTGCGCGGTTTGTGATTGAAAACCCGAACGCAACCTCATCCTGCGGCTGCGGCACTTCATTTTCAATGTGACCTTGCCCTGCCCGCGCGGTTGAGGGATAGATCAACCGGCAGCCAGCCGGAGGATCGCGCATGAAAATCGCCACGTTCAACATCAACGGCATCAAAGCGCGGGCCGAAGCCCTGCCCCGCTGGTTGGATGATGCACAGCCCGATGTCGTGCTGCTGCAAGAGATCAAATCGATCGACGAGAATTTCCCCCGCGAGCTGTTCGAGGAACGCGGCTATAACGTCGAAACCCATGGACAAAAGAGCTTCAACGGTGTGGCGATCCTGTCCAAGCTGCCACTTGAGGACGTGACCCGCGGCCTGCCCGGCGATGATGAAGATGAACAAGCGCGCTGGATCGAGGCAACTGTCATTGGTAAAAAAGCGCTTCGCATCTGTGGTCTGTATCTGCCGAACGGTAATCCCGTGCCTGGCCCCAAATACGAGTACAAGCTGGCCTGGATGGAGCGTCTCTATGATCGGGCGCGCGACCTGTTGTCGACGGAAGAACCCGCACTGATGGCTGGTGACTACAACATCATTCCCCAGGCCGAGGATGCCAAACGCCCGGATGCGTGGCGCGAGGATGCTCTGTTCCGTCCGGAAAGCCGCGCGGCGTTTCGCAAGATATTGAATTTGGGTTTCACCGAGGCGTTTCGCGCCGTGACCCAAGGGCCCGAACACTATTCATTCTGGGACTATCAGGCCGGGGCTTGGAACAGGAACGATGGTATCCGGATCGACCATTTCCTGCTGACACCGCAGGCCGCTGATCTGATGCGCGATTGCAAGATTGACGCCGAAGTGCGCGGGCACGAAAAACCGTCGGACCACGTTCCCGTCTGGGTCGATCTCGATCTGTAACCGCTTACGCCGTAGGGTCGTAATCGTATATCCAGTCGTAACGCCGCCCCATCCTTGGACCCAAAGCTGTCAGAGCCATTTGGGCGGCGATCCTCATGGGACCACGTAGATGGAAATTGCGCGCGTTTGATGAAGCTGCGTCGACAACCCTACGCGCACGTGGGGCACGCTTGGTTTCATAAGCCTCCAAAGAGCTGGTGACGTCGTCCTGATCGAAGGATTTTGCCAGTATCCACGCGTCTTCCAGCGCAAGGCAGGCCCCCTGCGCCATGAAGGGCAGCGTTGGATGCGCCGCATCGCCCAATAGGGCAATTCGCCCGTTCTGCCATTTGCGGGCAACGGGACGCAGGAAAAGAGCCCACAGATGCGTTTCTTGCACCTCATGCAGGACCTCGTGCACCTTGCCGCCGAAATCGGCAAAGCGGGCGCGGAGATCGTCGGGATCACCCTTGAGGCGCCAGCCCTCCTCCTGCCAGTCAGAACGCTCCTCGATTGCAACGATGTTCATGAGGCTTTGATTGCGCAAAGGATAGGTCACGACGTGACGACCCGGCCCCATCGTCAAATGCGCCTTTGGGGCTTTCAGATTGCGATCCCAAGGAATTGTTGCACGCCAGGCAACCTGATGCGTGAAACCAAGAAGCTCTTCGCCGTTCAAAACAGCGCGAATACTACTTCGCCCTCCGTCGGCAGCTACTATGCAATCGGCACCAATTTCTTCGCCATTACCCAAAACCACGCCCACATCATCCGGGGCATCATGGATTTGCTCCATCTTGGCGTCCAGCCGGATATTCACCCCAGTGGCGACAGCCGCGCGGTGCAGCAAGTCGATCAGGTCGGCTCGGTGATAGTAATACGTCGGTCCGGCTGCTGGCGCGGGAATACGACTTATGAACCGTCCTCCGCGGTAATCCCTCAGCACTGTGCCATAGGATTTCTGGCCATCCTCAGGCACGTCACCAACCACGCCGAGTGCACGTAAGACGCGCATACCATTGGCACTGATCTGCAGACCGGCACCTACCTCAGCTATTTCTGGGGCTTGTTCGAGTACCAGAACCTCAGCACCACGTTGACGCAAAGCGATGGCTGCGGCCAACCCGCCAATACCAGCGCCAATAACGCAAAACTTGAGACCCTCGATATTCATGTCCCGGGCTTAGCGCAAAAAAAACGCCGGAGCTACAGGCCCCGGCGTTCATGTGTTGTTATATTCCAGCGATCAATCGTCGCGGTGGACTTTTTCGCGACGCTCGTGACGCTCCTGCGCCTCAAGCGTCATAGTTGCAATTGGACGTGCATCCAGACGTTTGAGTGAAATCGGATCACCCGTCATTTCACAATATCCGTATTCGCCTTCGTCGATCCGGCGCAGGGCTGAGTCGATCTTGGCCACCAGCTTGCGCTGACGATCCCGGGTGCGCAGCTCGAGCGCACGATCGGTTTCCTCACTCGCGCGGTCGGCGACATCGGGAATATTTCGGGTATTGTCCTGCAGGCCTTCGATAGTATCGCGGCTGCCCGCCAAAAGTTCGTTCTTCCA
>NZ_SMMF01000963.1:93341-106444 GCF_009711355.1 Roseibium sp. RKSG952
TTCATATTGGCTCCCTCGGTATGGCCAGAAACGTCGGTCGCGGTAGTTTCACCTGACATTTGGCACCCCCTTCTGCGGAGCGTTTATCCGACAGGGCACAGAATGTCACTACACAAACTTCTGCACAGTTTACCGTCACGCTCACCAGTCTAAATATGAGACTTCAAACAACAAAACCTTGTTTTTCTGTGAAAATTGCCAGGCTATTCCAAGGCATTTTTCAACCACCGGCTTACCCGAACGCGTGCGAATCAAGCAAAACGGATTGAAGTCGCAGAGAAATTCATCGTGACGCGACGTAGCGGCCATGCTTGTAAAAATATCCTCCTCTCTGTAACCCGGGCAACACAATCTATGCCCGCACCGCGCGCAAACTGATCATGAGGGCCCAATGACCGCACGTTTCCAAGGCACAGCCGAGTATGTCGCCACCGACGACCTGACGATAGCAGTAAACGCTGCCGTCACACTCGAGCGTCCTCTGCTGGTCAAAGGCGAGCCGGGAACCGGCAAGACCGAGTTGGCGAAACAGGTCGCCGGTGCGCTGGGTCTGAAGATGATCGAGTGGAACGTGAAATCCACCACCCGTGCGCAGCAGGGCCTGTATGAATATGACGCCGTAAGCCGCCTGCGCGACAGTCAATTAGGCGAAGAGCGCGTTCATGACGTGTCGAACTATATTCGCAAGGGTAAGCTGTGGCAGGCATTCGACGCGGACGAAAAGGTTGTTCTGCTGATCGACGAGATCGATAAGGCCGATATCGAATTTCCCAACGACCTGCTGCAGGAACTCGACAAGATGGAGTTCCATGTCTACGAGACAGGCGAAACGATCCGCGCCAAGAACCGCCCGATCGTGATCATTACGTCGAACAACGAAAAAGAACTGCCAGACGCGTTTCTGCGCCGCTGTTTCTTCCACTATATCCGTTTCCCGGATGAGGCCACGATGCGCCGGATCGTTGAGGTACATCATCCCGGCATCAAAGACTCTCTGCTAACCACCGCCCTCACCCAGTTCTACGAAATTCGCGAGACGCAGGGGCTGAAGAAAAAACCATCGACCTCCGAAGTGCTGGATTGGCTAAAGCTTCTTCTTGCCGAGGATCTGACTGCCGAAGACCTCAAGCGCGGAGGAGCGGACGCGCTGCCCAAACTTCACGGTGCGTTGCTGAAGAATGAACAGGATGTGCACCTGTTTGAACGGCTTGCCTTCATGGCGCGCAGCAAGCGCTGATCAGCCGGGACATGAACATCCGGTGATCACGGCTTGCCATATGGCAGGTTGGCTGCCAGCATCGGCCAAACATGTACGCGGCCCCTCATCGGGTCGCGCTTTCATGCCAAAGACAGGATAGCCATTTGACCCAAACTCCGATCATCAGACCCCTGAAAGCAGCCGACCGTCCGGAATGGTCGGTTTTGTGGCGCGACTACTTGGCGTTTTACGAAACCGAGGTATCCGATGAAATCTATGAGACGACTTTTGAACGGTTACTAGGAGATGATCCGCATGATTTCTCATGCTTCGTCGCTGAGGTTGATGGACGACTTGTTGGCCTGACCCATTTTTTGTTTCACCGCCATGCCTGGAAGGTTGAAAGCGTCTGCTATCTGCAAGATCTGTTTGCAAGCCCTGAAGCGCGCGGAACCGGTATTGGCCGTGCGTTGATCGAAGCAGTGTATGCTGAGGCCGACAACAAAGGCGCACCCAGCGTGTATTGGCTGACGCAGGATTTCAACCATACTGCGCGTAAGCTCTATGACCGAATAGGCAAGCTTACCCCATTCATCAGGTACCAGCGCCCGTGAAGCTTTGGAGCTTTGTTCTAGTTGGCGCCATCATGGCTGGATGCACTACGGTTGAATCGATTGAACTTCCGAGTGAGGTCAAAACCGTAGAAATCGTACTGCCACCGGCAAAGTCGTTTAGCAGGTCCCAGCCTCTGCCGCCTGTGCGGTCGAACAAAAACATGGCCGAAGATTTTCTGGATCTTCACTTCGAGCTCGAAAGCGGCGCTGAGCTTCCTGTTTTTACTCGTTTCGAGATGCCAGTCACCGTGCGGCTGACGGGGTCGCCACCGGCCACCATGCGAACTGATCTCACTCGCCTGTTGTCTCGTCTTCGCAGAGAGGCCGGGATCGACATCCAAGAGATCACAGATGGTCAGGCCAACATTACCATCGAAGCCGTCAGCCAGAAGCAGATCCAGCGTATACTACCGCAAGCAGCCTGTTTCGTCGTTCCAAACGCATCCAGTTTCGAAGAGTATCGCAGCGACCGTCGCAAACCGAAAAGCAACTGGTCAAAACTGCGCAGTCGCGAGCGGCTTGGCATCTTTATTCCCTATGACGTTAGTCCGCAGGAAATCCGGGATTGTCTGCATGAGGAGCTGGCGCAGGCTCTGGGTCCGTTGAACGACCTGTATCGTTTGCCGGATTCAGTCTTTAACGATGATAATTTCCACACCGTGCTGACTGGTTTCGACATGTTGATGCTGCGTGCGGCCTATTCGCCTGAACTGCAAAGCGGCATGACGCGCGAACAGGCTGCTGCGGTCATCCCTGGTGTTCTTAGTCGACTGAACCCGCGCGGCAACAACCTGCCCGCACAACACATCTCGGAAACACCACGGGAATGGATCAAGGCGATCCACAAATCCGTTGGGTCCCGTTCATCCTCTGCCAATCGGCTCCGATCCGCTCAAAGGGCAGCACAAATCGGGCAACAACAAGGGTGGACTGATCACCGCAGGGCATTTCCACATTATCTGATGGGGCGGATGGGGCAATTCGACAACCCAGAGGAAGCGCAGCGCCAATATGCAATCGCACAGCAATATCTGGCGAACACACCCGGCACCGAGTTACATCGTGCGTATATCACCACGCAAACCGCGGCTTATGCACTGGCACGTCGAAAGGGACCAAGCGTCCTGCCTGAAATCGACAATGCAATCGCAGTCATGACACGCGCCGAAAACGCATCCATGCTGGCCACGCTTATGTTGCTGAAATCCGAAGCTCTGAAACAGTCCGGAAGATACGAACAGGCACGCGCCGTCAGGCTGGACAGTCTGGGGTGGGCGCGATACGGCTTTGGCTCGGAAGTTGTGGTTCGCTCGCTGATGCAGGACATCGCATTGCGCAACCCGCAGAACATCGAAGACGGATGATACGCGCATGGTAGTGGTTCTGGGAATGGCTTTGTTGGGTGCGATTCTGGGTGCCCTGACGGCTCGGAAACGTAACGGCAGTGGCGCTGACATGGCGCAATACGCGGCCGGTTACGGCATCGCCTTTGCATTGGTTGGACTAATCCTGTCGCTGATCCTTGTCCGTCTGGTAGCGTAGATCCATGTTTCTACCCTTTTTCGAAAATCTCAGAAAAGCCGGCATTCCCGTTTCGCTGCGGGAATATCTGACTTTTCTTGAAGGTATGAAAAAGGGATTGGCGACCTACGACGTCGAGGCATTCTACTACCTCGCCCGCGTGTCGATGGTGAAGGATGAACGCAATATCGACAAGTTCGACCGCGCCTTTGCCGCCAGCTTTGAAGGACTGGATGAGATTTCGTTTGAACAGGTGCTCGAAGCTGTCGACATCCCGGCCGACTGGCTGGCCAAGATGGCGGAAAAGCATCTGTCGGACGAGGAGAAAGCCGAGATCGAAGCCTTGGGAGGCTTCGATAAGCTTATGGAAACGCTGCGTGAACGCCTGAACGAGCAGCAGGGTCGCCATCAGGGCGGCAACAAATGGATCGGCACCGCAGGCACCTCTCCGTTTGGCGCATATGGCTACAACCCCGAAGGTGTTCGTATCGGGCAGAAAGAAAGCCGCCATCAACGTGCGGTGAAAGTCTGGGACAAGCGTGAGTTCAAGAATCTCGACGACACGGTTGAGCTTGGCACCCGCAACATCAAGGTCGCACTGAAACGCCTGCGCCGTTGGGCGCGTGAAGGCGCCGCCGAAGAGCTGGATTTGGATGGCACGATCCGAGCGACTGCTGAACACGGTTACCTAGACGTCAAAACCCGACCAGAACGCCACAATGCGGTGAAGGTTTTGCTGTTCCTCGATGTAGGCGGCTCGATGGACCCGCATATCAAGGTGGTCGAAGAGCTGTTCTCGGCCGCCCGGACCGAGTTCAAGCATCTGGAATACTACTACTTCCACAACTGCCTGTACGAAGGTGTCTGGCGTGACAACCGTCGTCGCTGGGACCAGCAGACCCCAACACACGAAGTTCTTCGCACCTATGGCGGAGACTACAAGTGCATCTTTGTCGGCGACGCATCGATGAGCCCTTACGAGATCGCCTATCCCGGTGGTGCAAACGAACACTGGAACCCGGAATCCGGGCAGGTCTGGCTACAACGTGCGCGCGAGCAGTGGACTTCGAATCTTTGGATCAACCCGGTGCCTGAAAAATACTGGGAGTACACGCATTCGATTGGCATGATCCGCGAGATCTTTGAAGATCGCATGGTCCCCATGACCTTGGCCGGACTTGAACAGGGAATGCGGGAACTTACGCGCTAATTAACTTCTGTATACCCTTCAGGTCCAAACGTGTTGCAGCCCAGTTGCACGATGCACTGTGACCGGGCTGCTTAGCACCTGACAGGCGAAAGTCGCTTTGTTGAAAGCGTTACACCCGCTCTTTGAATTTTTTGGCAAGGCTAATCGCTGCTCGTCCAGCCGCTGTGCGTTTCATGGAATTGAGCGTTGAAGAAGAGGCCGCCATATGCGCCCGAATGTCCAGATCTTCAAACTCGACCTTCGGCAACATAGGATCGACTTTGTACCAGAGATTTCCGTAAAACTGGGTCCGCTGCGTCTTCAGATGATCATAATTCGCCTTCACCGCGTGCATAGTGTCCTCTGAGGGCGCAAAAAACACGATGCTGTTGTTGTTGCGTTGCTGCTTCCGAGTTTCGCACCAATCCCACGGCACCCAACACCGATCGACATCCTGATTGCCTTGCCAGAAGCTTGAAATAAACGCCCACTCTGGCTTGAATGTCATATAGTGCGTGTGGATATCGGCATTTTCGCTATCCGAGCCGGGATTGGCATTAAACATCCACGTTAGCGCCTTGCGTCGGGTGTCGGGATGAGGGCTGATTTCGTAGCCATGCAGGTATTTCTGTATTCCGGCATCCACCACAAGCTCTCCCTCAAGCTCGAATTTGTTGGCCAGCGCCTCTTTCATCTCGTCAGATTTCAGAAAAGCATCAAGCGCTTCCAAGATGCTGCCATTTGGGGGCGTGAGGCGCAGGACCATTCCAAATCCCTCGGTCGCCTTATGAACGCTCTTCTGAGACTCACCCTCGAGCCACTTCAGGTACTCGGCCTTCGAAGTGACACAACCAGGGAAAGAGATGGCTTTGTAACCAACGCTTTCCAGCTGGTCTAGAAGTTGCTCTGGCGTGTTTGCAGCGGTCGTATCGATCTCACGTGCGCCTACAACCGCCGCAAAATGTTCGTCGGACAAAAAACTCTCGATATGAAGATGCTTGAACGGGTTGCTCTCAAACTCCGCACTGCGGATTTTTTTAATCAAGTAGTCAAACTCATGGCCCATGACGAATGCTCCCTCAAATTTTCAGTTGTTATATCTATCAGAAACCGACCTTGCCGCGCATGCTCGCTTCTTGAACCTTGTCATCTTTTTGCTGATCCAAAATGGCGGAAATAGGGCATCAGATATCTAGTTCCAAGGTGTGCTTTATAGATCAACGACCTGCGAACCAAGGCATCTTGTGTTGCCTCAGGCGAAACGCACAATCTTTTACAAGGCAAAGTCAAAATAGTATTTGCCCCACCGATAACGCGGTCCCATATCTAGAACATGCTCCGCCTTACTCCCATTTTGCTGGCCATCGCTTATGCCTTTGTCATGTACCGGATTTCCGTCTGGCGCACGCATCGGGAGTTGGATGCAAAGTCTACTGAACTGGCTGATCCGGCACTTAAACGTATGACGGACAGACTTGCGGCGGCATTGGATGTCGCGCGGGTGCCAGTTTACATTTATGAGATCGACCCTGTGAACGGCCTAGCGGCCCCGGATGGGCGCATATTCATCACACGTGGGTTCTATCGAAAGTTCCGCAATGGCGAAGTGTCCGCAGAAGAGATGGCAAGCGTGATCGCGCATGAACTCGGCCACGTAGCTCTTGGGCATGCGCGTCGTCGGATGATCGACTTTTCGGGTCAGAATGCGATGCGGGCTGCGCTGATGATGATCCTGAACAGGTTCATCCCGTTTATCGGCGCATGGATTGCCAATGCCCTGACCGCCCTGCTCGCCTCACGCCTGTCGCGTGCGGATGAATACGAGGCAGACGAATATGCGGCTGCGTTGTTGACTAAAGCGGGTATCGGGATCGGACCACAGAAATCTCTGTTCCACAAGCTTGAGGATCTGACTCAGCAGCGGGCTGGTGTGGTACCGGCCTGGCTGATGAGCCACCCCAAGACGGACGAGCGCATTGCGGCGCTTGAGGCACTGGAACACCGCTGGGGCTCGAATGGCTAAAGTCTTGCCCTAAGTTGTCAGTGCTTTGCCCAAGCGCGGCAGCCGGGCTTTCTTCATCAGCGCGCGTAAGGTCCACTGGTCGCCTGACAGACGGTTGGCTTCGGCCAGGACATCCGCGGAAACAGCTTCGATACCCTGAGGGTCCCTGATCCAAAACTGATGCAGCAGTGCATCCGGATCAATCCGCTCAAGCCCCTCTTCCGCCAGTATATTTCTGGGAAAATCCTTGGCGTTCACGGTAACGATTACATCCGCCGAGGCACTGACAGCCGTCGCCAAGACGTGAACATCTGCACTGTCCGGCAGCCAGAGCCGCTGCTGGATACCCGGAGCGGCTGGGCGTTCGGCATCGGACCATTTGGATTGCGCCAATGCGATCTCGGCGCGTGCCTGCGCTTCGCCCTGAGGTCCGAGCTTGCGGGCAGCTCGAGCCCACTCCTCAAGGATGCGCGCTGACCAGATTGGCGTGAAATGCCCTATGGCCGCAGCACCCAGTAACATCTCCCGCATCACTGTGGGGTAGATGACGCAAGTATCCAGAACTGCCTTCACAACCGGTAGAACACGGCTTTGAGATAACCGCTCTCAGCCAGTTGCGGCAGTTGCGGATGATCAGGCCCGGCAAATCCAGTGTGGATCATTTGTGCCTGCCGGCCTGCCCGACCAATGCCACGCGCGGATGCATCACGGAACCGCCCTAAATCCGCTGCGTGAGAGCACGAGCAAAGACCCAGATAGCCACCCGGCTTGACCAAGGGCGCAGCGAGCCGTGCAATACGTTCATAGGCACGCAGCCCGGCATCGAGCGCTTGTTTGGACGGTGCGAATGCAGGTGGATCACAGATGACAACGTCGAATTCAGCGCCTTCTTCGCCAAGTTTCGTCAAGACATCAAAGGCATCACCCTGACGCGTTTCAAACCGGTCGACGAAACCCGAGGCATCGGCACCTTTTGTGGCAAGTTCCAACGCAGCGGCAGAGCCATCGACCGACAAAGCCTCTGCCGCACCGCCTGCCAGCATTGCCAGCCCGAACCCACCGACATGGCTGAACACATCCAGCACGCGTGCGCCCGGCTGGACCAATCTGGCTGCAAAGGCATGGTTTGGACGCTGATCGTAGAACAGCCCTGTTTTCTGCCCGCCGGTAAGGTCTGCCAAATAGGTCGCGCCGTTCATCGGCACCGGCAAAGGAGCGTCAGGTGCGTCGCCCCGCAAGGTCAGATTGACATCGTCCAGACCTTCCAATCCACGGGTCCGACCTGATGCGTTCTTGAGTACGGTGCTGACGCCGGTCACCTTGATCAGAGCTTCTGTCAGCAGTTCAAGATGCAGCTCAGCCCAGGCCGCGTTCGGCTGAACAACACATGCGTCACCAAACCGGTCAATGATCACTCCCGGAAAGCCATCCGCCTCGGCATGGACCAGACGGTAGTAAGGTTTGTCGAACAGGCGTTCTCGCATCTCCAGCGCGCGTTGCAGTCGGGCCTCGAACCAATTGGCATTGAGCTCAGCAGCGGGATCGCGATCCAGAATGCGGCACATGATCTTTGATGCGGGATTGACCGCAACCAAAGCCATCGATTGACGCTTGTCATCTTCAAGAACCGCCAGCGCTCCAGCTTCGATCTTGCGGGTGCGCCGGTCGGTGACAATGTCATTGGCGTACACCCAAGGAAATCCGTGACGCACACCACGAGCGTTGGCTTTGGGTTTCAGACGGATTCGTGGGCGGTCGGAAGAGGAAGTCTGGGTCATGACGCCCTCATAGTCCCGAACATGCGCGTGTAAAAGCCCTTTAGCGCGGGCGCGAGCGCCAGCCGCCGCGCCGTTTAGGCGTTTGTGCGGCCTGCAACCCCTCGCTCAGCACCTGAGTCATCGGGTGTTCGGCATCCTGACCAGAATACACTGTGTGCAGGTCGGACAAAGCCTGCTGCTGGTCACGGTCATCAGGCAGGCTAAGCGCCCAGTCCAGAAAGATGCTTCGACACTCAGGCAAAGCGATGCCTTCGATGCGATAAGCCTCTCGGATAAGGCCCTTTGGATCATTCGGATCATCACTGCGTGCCATTTTCGTCCCCCTCAACCACGGCTCCGATCAATGCGGCAGCGGTGGCATAACTTTCCTGCAGCGCGGCCTGCAACTGTTCGACCTGTTCAAAGCCGGTGGCCCGGCACAGAAAGGCCGTGCCGCCCTCGCCAATCTTGTCAGCTTCGATCACCTTGCCAGACAACAGCCGTGCCGCGCATTGTACGGACCAGCATAAATCGTAACAGTCTTTAAGCGTTTGCGCCTGCGCGACATCCAGTAATTCGGCAGCGACTGCGCCATCCAATCCCGAATGTACATCACGGTTGGTTGTCCCCGACAGCAAAGCTCCGGTTTCGGCAATCAATTCGATATCCATCAAGCGGCCTGCGCCGTTTTTCGCATCCCAGATCCCGGCCGGAGACTTGGCCGCCGCAAGACGTCCACGCATCTCAGAAACTTCACACAGAACTTTGCCGTGGTCCCGTGGTCGTGACAGAAACTCCGAACGGAACGCTTCGATGTCTTCTGCCAACCCATAATCGCCGGACACCACATGCGCCCGCGTCAGTGCAAGATGCTCCCAAACCCAGGCTTCGTTCTGCTGGTAATTGGTGAAACTATGCCAACTGGTTGCCACCGGCCCCTGATTACCAGAGGGGCGCAACCGCATGTCGACTTCATACAGCCGACCCTGCGCCATCGGAGCAGCAAGGGCCGTAATCAACGCTTGGGTGAAGCGAGCATAATAAGTGCGCGTCGCAAGCGGTCGGGGACCGTCTGACATATCCTGATCCTGCGGATCATAAATCACTATTATATCCAGATCGGATTGCGAGTTGATCCGCCCTGCCCCCAAAGACCCCATCCCCAGAACAGCAGCACCGCGCCCGGGTGCCGGGCCGTGTTTTCGCGCAAAATTCTCGATAACAAAGGGAAGTATGGCGGCAATCACCGCTTGCGCCAGCTCGGCATATTGCTGCCCTGCCTGTGCGCCATCGATCAATCCCCGCAAATGATGAACGCCAACCCGGAAATGCCATTCCTTGCACCAACGGCGGGCGAGATCGAGCTGAGATTCATAGTCGGCTTCGGCAGAAAGCAGCTGTGACAGTTCTGCCTGCAAATCAGCTTGTCCGGGCCAATCGGTAAAGAAGCTACCCCCGATTACAGCATCGAACACCGATGCATTGCGTGACAGATGGGTGGCCAGCGCGTGAGAGGTGCCCACAATGTCAATCAACAGATCAATCAGATGCGGATTGGCCTCGAACAGGGAAAACAGCTGAACACCTGCAGGCAACCCGGAAAGAAACCCGTCCAGTGCGACCAGTGCTTCCTCTGGCTGGGCGGTCTTTGCCAAACGCGACATCAGCTCGGGCTTCAGCCGTTCGAATATCCGTGCACCCCGTTGCGAACGCAGGGCCGGATATGTGGGCCATCGTGCTAATACACCTTTGTCGAACTCGACAGGCTGTGCAGCCACAGGCGCGGCACCGGGCCCCGGAGCAAAAAAACCTTCAGTCAGTTCATGTACTTCGGTCAGGCGGCGGGTCAGGTCCGATGTCAGTTCTTCGCTACTGAGCCCCATCAGACATGCCACCCGTTCTATGCCATCATTGGATTGTGGCATTTTGTGTGTCTGGGCATCGTGCACCATCTGGATGCGATGCTCGACTTCGCGATGGGCTCGATAATGATCCGTCAGCTTGTCAGCCACATCCTGCGGCACCCATCCCTTGGACGACAGGGCTGCCAAACCTTCGACAGTTCCACGAACCCGCAAATCCGGATCGCGCCCGCCTGCAATCAACTGTCGGGTTTGCGTGAAAAACTCGATTTCGCGAATTCCACCCTGTCCCAGTTTCATGTCGTGCCCCGGAATGGACAGAGCACCACCAGTACCTTTGTTTTCCCGAATCCGCAGGCGCATATCATGGGCGTCCTGTATCGCGGCAAAATCCAGATGTCGCCGCCAGACAAACGGGCGCAGTGCTTCCAGAAACTTTGTTCCCGCCGACAGATCACCGGCACACGGTCGTGCCTTGATGTAAGCTGCGCGCTCCCAAGTCCGGCCAAGGCTTTCGTAATAGCGCTCTGCCGCTTCCATCGCCAGACAGACGGGCGTGACCGCTGGATCGGGCCTCAGCCTCAGATCGGTGCGAAAGACATAGCCATCTGCTGTTTTGTCACTGAGTGTTGCACAGAAATTCCGTGTCGCACGCACCATGCTCTGACGCGCCTCATAAAAGTC
This sequence comes from Roseibium sp. RKSG952, assembly GCF_009711355.1. NCBI lineage: Bacteria > Pseudomonadati > Pseudomonadota > Alphaproteobacteria > Hyphomicrobiales > Stappiaceae > Roseibium > Roseibium sp. RKSG952. Next base: position 104,169 of record NZ_SMMF01000963.1, read on the forward strand.
ATCAGGATCAAATCGGGTCTCGTCGAAGAGCACGATCAGATCGATGTCAGAGCTGTAATTCAGCTCATGTGCACCCATCTTTCCCATCGCAAGGATCACCATCCCAGCAGCGGTTTCGAGGTCATCATCCGTCATACCCGGCAGCTTGCCGCGACGGATCAGGTTTGCGATCTCGGCCTTTGCCGCCACATCTGCAGCAAGTGCACCAAAATCAGTCAGCGCCGCGGTTACCTTTTCCAATGGCCATGCACCTGCCAGATCCGCGAGAGCCGTCAACAGCGCCATACGACGCTTGGCCTGACGCAGGCCCGGCTTAAGTTGGTCGGGGGGAAGATCACGCGCAGCCGACATCACTTCGGCCAATGCCTGATCCGGGTGTTGTATGGCTTGCGGCAGCCACTCCCTCTCACGCTCGATCAGCCCCTTTAGGTATGGGCTGGACCCGGCTGTTCCCGCGATCAGCTCGGATTGCTCGGGTGTCAAATCCGGAACAAGCGAACGCGCCTCCTCACCAAGTGACGGATCGAAGGGGCGCGGAACACGGTTGATGGCAAGAACATCTTTCATAGAGGCAAATTGCGCAGCCCCATCGCACGGCGTCAATGGGACAAACCTATCACTTGGCCTCTGTCGGAGTATCCTGACTGAAACTGTTGATCCAAACGTCGAGGCGACGCTCCCAAAGTGAAGAGATTAGCATCGCCTCCCACTCGGCCGCATCCGGCCTTTGATAATCTGCGCGGTAGGAAAGCAACACGATATCAGGTGACAGCACCCTTAGCTTTGTCTCGCTGAGTTCAAATCTGGCCATAGTCGGCGCGTCAGCGAACTGACCCACATGATCGTCTCGGTTTGCAAACCCTGTCGGGTAAACCCCCAGAAAGTCCGGGCTTAGCAATGCACGGTCTGCCTCTGCATTCCCTTCAACCAATGCTGCCCACACCTTCTTCTCGAGTGTCAGGATCTCATCAAGCGTAGGGGCGGTCTTGTGTTCAATATTTTCCATAGTCGGCATGTAGTTTGACATTTGTGGTTACGGATACCCGGAAGAGCCCGGACCGAACTGGATAAATGCGGATGAGCGGTTAAGAAAGGTGTTCATAAAAAGCTTCCGCAGAATGAGTTCATGTAACCCTAAATCTTTTCAAACAGGGTTAAAATAAGATTTCACCTGCAAATCTTGATTTCATTGACACGCAAACCTGCAAATGAACCAGCATCGCAAACGCGCCATACAATAAAGGCCATCCTTGCGCTATGGCTCGAACATAAGACGTGCGGCGGCACGATCATAGGATACTTTGAAGGCTATCGAGTTACTCAAGAACTCGCCATGACACCCGATAACTTCAAAACGGTTTTTTCACCGGTGGGTATATTTGCCCGACATACCGTTCAAAACTTCATTTGAATCGACCTCTGCTTAACCAGCTAAAACACTTAAACCGCCTCATTCCCCAGAATTGCAAACAAGACTGTCAGGTCGGACAAGCATTTTAGGGGATGGGGACCTTGATGCGACGGATCGGGAGCCGATCCAGACGACAATGATGTACAACAACGTCGCCCCGACAATCTAAGTACTTTATTTTGCCGTTTACTTGTTCCAATTACCCAATCCGCCTAACCTTCTCCCATGTGTGGAAAATTTGCAGCCGGCCACCTGACACAGCGACAAATGCTGGCGATTATGGAGGCCCTTCTTTATGGAAAAGTCTCCCCTCACCTTCCTGAGCAATTGCCATCAGGAGGTTTCAACATATCGCCAACCGATCAGGTCAGCATGATCCGCTGGGATGGTGATTGTGCGGAAATTACATCGGCGCGTTGGCAAATCAAAGATCCCCGCGGTCGGAAGCCTCTGATCAATTCAAAAATCGAAAACGTCAGTTTCTGGAAGGACTATTGGGACAACGGGCGCTGTCTCGTACCAGCCCTTGGCTACTATGAATGGCCAAAGGGCCAGGGTCACGATTGTCCCGTGTTTATCTCTGTTAAGAGCAACTCACCCACGATGTTCTTTGCGGGTTTCTACCGGACAGAAGATGGACGCCACAGTTGCAGCATAATGACCCGCAATCCCAGCTCTCAGATCGCACATATCCATAGCCGAATGCCGGTCATTCTGACGCCTGAAGAAATTGAAGACTGGCTAACAGGCGTCATCACTCCGCAGGACGCACAAGTGACACTTGGTACGAAATACGAAGGTCGATTTGAGCATCATACCGTAAAGCCAATCAAGCCCGGCGCAAACGGTGAAGAACTTGTAACCC
>NZ_SMMF01000963.1:106454-117648 GCF_009711355.1 Roseibium sp. RKSG952
ACGAACCCCCTATCCAAACCGGTTTCGACTTCTAGATTTCTCAAAACTGTCTTGTTGCAAACATTGGTGTCAGGGTTTGAAAAAACCTGTTTCGAGCTAAACGGAAAATTCCCCACATCCTGCCTTTTCGCCAGCCGACCAAACATCATGCATTCGGTCAAATGTAAATCTTTTTCACATACACCCCTTGCAACCAGTCCAAGGCTTCCCATCTAGACAATGTGAAAGGAATTTACATCAACCTGGAGAATCCCAATGACCGCATTGTCCGAACACGCCGTCCCTGAAAATCCGGGATGGCTCCACCGTTGTGAAGCCTGGCTAGACAGCAAGGGCAAAGGCGCCTGGATTGCCGCCATGGTCCTTGGCTTTATCTTCTTCTGGCCTATCGGTCTGGCCTTTCTTGCCTATATGATCTGGAGCAAACGCATGTTCAGCAAATCCTGCAGCCACCGCAAATCCTGGCAGAGCCACATGAGCGCCATGAAGCCGTCAGGCAACAGCGCGTTTGATGCCTACAAGTCCGACACTCTGGCACGGTTGGAGCGTGAACAGCAGGAGTTCGAATCCTTCCTGCGTCGTCTGCGCGAAGCTAAAGACAAAGCCGAATTCGACCAGTTCATGGACGAACGCGCCCGCGACAACCAGAATGAGGCCGAGTCGGGTAATCCTGCCTGACCTGCCCAAGACAACTTTGCCCTGCCCCGCATTCCCGGGTCAGGGCCATTGACACCCATCACCTGGACTTCATGAAATGAACCATTTGCCTGACCCTGATCGCCAACCGGAGTTTTATCAATCTGTGGCGATCAAACGCTTTATTGCCTGGTTGTTTGATATCGCCTTTATCTCACTACTTTGCACAGTCGCCATTGTGCTGACCTTTGGGCTCGGGTTCTTTATCCTCGCGCTGATCTATATGGTCGTCAGCTTTGTGTATCGCGTTGTGACAATCGCGAACGGGTCAGCCACGCTGGGCATGCGTTTCATGGGGATCGAGTTGCGCGATGCGTTTGGCGCGCGAATGGATACCGGTAAAGCGGTTGCCCATACGGCCGGGTATTTTGTCAGCATGGCCTTCCCCATTATCCAGATCATTTCAGTGATCATGATGCTGACCAGCGCCCGTTGTCAGGGCCTGACAGACGCCTTCCTTGGCACTGTGATGATCAATCAGCGCGCATAAGCCAGTCTTGAAGTGAATCACTTGGCGCGTCCCGGAACGGTTGCTATCATCCGTTCCGAGGAAACACGGGACCTTCATGCGACACACGCTGCCAATAGCGCCACAGTTCTATGTGACGGCTCCACAACCCTGCCCTTACCTCGAGGGCAGGATGGAGCGTAAGCTATTCACCGCCTTGCAGGGTGAAGGCGCGGATCAGCTGAACAATTCGCTGTCGCAACAAGGATTTCGTCGGTCCCAGAATGTACTTTACCGCCCGTCCTGCACCGATTGCGCCGCCTGTTTATCGGCGCGCATCGACGTCTCGGCCTTCCGCCCAACCAAAAGCCAGAAACGCGCAGCCAAGCGCAATTCGTATCTGGAGCGGCGCGCCACCTCGCCCTGGGCGACGGACGACCAATATGAACTGTTCCGACGTTATCTGGACGCCCGGCACGCCGATGGCGGCATGGCAGATATGGATGTGTTCGAGTTCGCTGCGATGATCGAAGAGACGCCAATCCGCAGTCGTGTAGTGGAATACGCAGATCCTGAAACCGGAAACCTGATTGCGGTCAGCCTGACCGACGTTCTGGATGACGGGCTGAGCATGGTCTACTCATTTTATGACCCGCAGCAGCCGCAAAGCTCGCTGGGTACCTACATGATCCTTGATCACATCGATATCGCGCGGGAGGCAGGTCTGCCTTACATCTATCTCGGCTACTGGGTGCCGGGCAGCCCGAAAATGGGCTACAAAGCCAAGTTCTCGGGCCTCGAAGCCTATGTGCAGGGTGAGTGGCAAAGCATCAAAGACCCGGATGAGTTTGCCGAAACGGCTCAGCATCCGCTTTCGTCCCCTCCGATTGCCGAGCAGGTTGCCAATATTCAACTTCCGGATCGGCATCCGACCAAAGGATAAATTCCCATGCAGCAGAACCTTCATGCGGTCACCCTCGTGGTGCCGGATTACGATGACGCCATCGCATTTTACACCCAAACGCTGAGCTTTGAGCTAACACAGGACATCGATCTGGGTGGTGGCAAACGATGGGTTCGGGTGAGCCCAAAGGGATCAGGCGGAGCGTCGCTGCTGATCGCCAAGGCAGATGGAGAAGAACAGCAATCCGCCATCGGCAATCAAACCGGTGGCCGCGTCGGATTCTTCCTCGAAACGGATGATTTTCAGCGGGATCACGCGGCCATGGTTGCAAATGGCGTTCAATTCGAGGAACAGCCCAGACACGAGCCATATGGCACTGTGGCAGTTTGGCGCGATCCATTTGGAAACCGCTGGGATCTGATTCAGTTCGCGCAACTGGCAACCACCTGAAATAAATCACATATTCACAGCCCTACAGCACGCGCCGATCAATAGCTTAGGCTGAAACCAGGCGCTTGTTTTTGGTGATCGCGCTCAGTGGAGAGTTGAAAACTGACGCTGGGTCACCAGATATCGCTGACCTCGTGCACTGTTGCACCGAGCGGGAATTCAGCGGCCACAGCCGTTTGACATCATTGAATTATCGATTGCAGCAACGGGTCCCCGGCCCGTCGCTTTGGTATTATTTTGGGGGAAAGCAAATGATGTACGCTACGCGTAAACTGCTTGCGGCAAACCTGACGACACAAATCCTGGTTGCCCTGGTTGTGGGAACCGTTCTTGGATTGATACTGAACTATTGGAGCAATCCGTTTCTCGAGAACAATCTGGTAAATGGTCTGTTCGGCATGATCGGCCAGATGTTTCTGAATGCGCTTCAGATGCTGGTAGTGCCTCTGGTCGTCTTCTCTCTGCTTTGCGGCGTCATCGGTATCGGTGACATCAGGGTATTAGGGCGCGTAGGTGGGCTGACGTTCATCACCTATCTGGCAACAACTGCGTTGGCCGTAACCACCGCATTGGTGTTTGCCAGCCTGATTGGGCCCGGCACCGGATTTTCCGGAATGCACCTTGCTGATCAGAACGTCGCTGTGGCGTCTCAACAAACCGCATGGGACATACTTGCAAACATCATTCCCAAGAACCCGGTGCATGCACTGGCGAACGGTGAGATGCTGCAAATCATATTTTATGTCGTCGTGGTCGGAGTTGCCGTCCTGATGATCGGCAGCAAAGCCAAAGCGTTTGTTCAAGGGTGCGAGTTCATGAACGAACTGGCGATGAAGATTGTCGAAATCGTCATGGCCTTTGCGCCGATCGGTGTCTTCTGCCTGATCGCCAGAACCTTTGCGCTTGAAGGTTTCAGCCTGTTCGCACCGGTCATCGGTTATCTGACAACAATCAGCCTGACGCTGGTCTTCCACCTTTGTGTAACGCTGATGGTGCTGCTTTACGCATTTACAGGACTGAACCCACGCTCGTTCCTGCGCAAGATGCGCTCAGCTCAGGTCTTCGCGTTTTCAACCTCCAGCTCGAACGCAACGATCCCGGCCAGCATGCAATGCGTGACACAGCGCGTTGGTGTTGACCGTTCGGTCGCGTCATTCGGTATTCCGCTGGGTGCAACGATCAATATGGACGGTACCGCCATCATGCATGGTGTCGCGACGGTATTTCTGGCCAATGTCTACGGAATCGATCTGGGTCTGGGCGGATATCTGACAGTGATCTCTATCTCGGTTCTGGCGTCCATTGGTACGGCTGGGGTGCCGGGCGTCGGCATGGTCATGCTGGCCATGGTGTTGAACCAGCTTGGGATGCCACTTGAAGGAATCGCCATCATTCTGGCGGTTGACCGGCTCGTAGACATGATGCGGACTGTCGTGAATGTCACCGGAGACGCGGTAGTCACCACGATCGTCGCGCAAAGGGTCGGCAAGCTGGATCATTCAGTCTTCAACGACCCGAACGCAGGTACTCTGGATGTCACCCATTTGGAGATCGATCACGGTGCAGAGCGTGAGTTCGCCAAACTGACCCACGCAAAAACCGACGTCTGAAACGAAAAACCGGAGGCCATTTGGCCTCCGGTTGTGTCTTGTTTTGAAGCGATCTCTTAGTTCGGGATCAGATCCGGAACGATCGTTACGATCGTTGGGAAGAACCAAAGGATCGCAATACCGACCACCTGAATGATCACGAACGGAATGATACCTCTGTAGATGTGGCCCGTCGTGACCTCTTTGGGCGCCACCCCGCGCAAGTAGAACAGGGCAAACCCGAACGGTGGCGTGAGGAACGATGTCTGCAGGTTCACTGCAACCATGATGGTGACCCACTTCGGATCGAACGACCCGCCATAGATCACCGGACCAACAATCGGGATCACGATGTAGATGATCTCGAGGAAGTCCAGCACAAAGCCCAGAATGAACAGCACCAGCATCACGATCAGGAAGACCGTGAACTCGTTGTCAAAGCTCTTCAGGAACTGCTGGATGTAATGCTCACCACCGAACGAAATCACCACAAGGTTCAGAAGCTGTGACCCGATCAGGATGGTGAACACCATCGATGTCACCTTGGCCGTCTCGCGTACCACAGGTGTCAGGACACCACTGGCAAACAGGATCCAGCATCCGAACAGCAAGCCGAACAGCGCATAGAGATACGCAGCATAGGCAAGAACAAATGCCACCCAGGTCTCGAACGTAACGCCACCCTGATTGATGCGCAGATCAAAGTTCACACCCAACAGCAGACAGATGATGACTGCGAAGGTCGACCAGATGATCACTTTGCCGGAACGTCCCTCATCCTGCAGCTTGCGATAGGCGGCCAGCATGATCGCGCCACCCGCACCCAGCGCAGCGGCCGGTGTCGGGTTGGTGATACCACCAAGGATCGAGCCCAAGACCGCGATGATCAGAACCAGTGGCGGGAAGACCACGCGGATCAGATCATTTGTGGCGCATCGCGCCGCAGCCTCTTTGCACCCGTACAGCGCAATCGCAAACGGTATTGCCAGTAACAGGAACGTCACACCCGAAGATGTTGTTGGCGCGACAAGCAAGGTATCGACAAGCAAGACAAGCAACAGGCCAATAGCACCAAGGATCAAAGGCTGCATCGGGCGCGAGGGTGCGATACCCCGACCCAGAACCAGCGTCAGAGCCAGTAGTACAACTGTCACGGCCACGCCAGTACCAATCGGAGCAGCTGCCGCGATCTTGGCCTCACGTTCAGCCGCGATCTCATCTTCGCTCAGACGCTGCGCCTGTGACACACCGCCTGCCTCGTCGATTGCCTCCTGCTCGGCCACGGCCTGATCCCAGGCAGACTGACCATGCAGTTCGATCATCGAAGCCTGACACTCAGCCGAGACATTTGTGCGAAGCGACGCGCCCTGCCCGACATCGGAAAAGCCCGATACAGCGATGTTCTGGCTACCAATCACACCGACACTGCCCAGCAGGAAAGCACCAGCAATCAGAGCAACCGGTGCACCCAGCAGCCAAGTCAGACCTTCCGCGCGGGTAATCGGCTCACCCGTGCCACCCGACATTGCAACCGCAGGCGCCTTGTCCGGGTTCAGCAGTGCATAGCCAAACGCATAAAGCGCATAGAGCAACGCGAGCATGATACCCGGCAGCAGAGCCGCCTGGAACAGCGTTCCGACCGAAACCACCGCAGGCTCACCCAGATAGGTCAGCGCGTCGGTACACCCTGCCTCAACCGCGCGGGTTTCCTGTGCGGTCGAATAGAGGTCACCGGCAAGCGTACCCAGCAGAACGATAACAATGGACGGTGGAATGATCTGGCCCAACGTGCCCGACGCTGCGATGACACCCGTCGCCAGTTCAGGCGAGTAGTTGTTGCGCAGCATGGTCGGCAGTGCGAGCAAGCCCATGGTTACAACAGTGGCACCCACGATCCCGGTCGAGGCTGCAAGAAACGCGCCCACGACCACAATCGACACGGCCAAACCACCCGGCAGCGGGCCAAAGACGCGCGCCATTGTAGTCAGCAGATCGTTTGCAATCTTCGAGCGCTCCAGCGTGATGCCCATCAGAACAAACATCAACACCGCCAGCAGGGTCTCAATCGACTGGCCCGCCAGAACACGCTCATTCATACGGTTAACGATGAACGACACGTTGCGGTCCAGAGCGGTTTCCCAGCCTGACGCAAAAACCGGCTCGGCAATCCTGGGCAAATCCGGGTATCGGAACACGGATATCGTGTCGGGTTTGATGCCCGAGTTCACAACATCCCTATAGGCTTGCGAACCGGTATCGATCGCCTGATGGATCAACAATCCGGCGCTATCCAACGCCGCGATGATCCCGAACGAGATAATCCCTGCGCCACCGATGGCAAAGGCCACCGGAAAGCCGGATAGGATGCCTCCGAAGAGGCAGAAGAATACGATAATGAGGCCTATTTCGACGCCATCAAGTCCGAATAACATAGTCTGGGTCTCCGTCCCTAATGTGCGCCTTCGTAGGCTTCTTCACCCTCGCCAAGGCTGTCCTTGTCGAGGTATTTTCCAACGCTTTCAGGTCCTTCCACGTACTCCAGATAGGATCGGTACAGGAATGCGATTGCGTGAAGGAAAACCATCGCCGCAAATGCAACCAGCAGGATCTTGAACAGGAAATAACCGTTAAAGCCGTTGGGGCTGAAACCGATGGTTTCAACGTTCCAGCGCAGCGCCTGGGATTTTTTTGTCAACTGTTCCAGGGTATTGCTGGCAGAAGGTTTCGGCACGATCAGGTGCCGCCACATGAAGTACCAGCCGTACATCCAGGTCAGCACCGCCATTGGCATCATGAACAATACCGAACCCAGCATATCCACCACACGCTTGGCCTTGTGGCTGATACCGGCATAGATCAGGTCAACACGAACATGCCCGCCCTGTACGAATGTGTAGGTACAGCAAAGGCAAACGACCATTGCGTTATAGAGCTTCAGTTCCTCAGCGTACCAGCTGATGTCCATCTGGACCGGAATGCCCAGCCCAAACGACATGTCGGGGCGCGCGAATACGCGCTGCATGAATACGATGACGATCTGCTGAATCACCATTAGCAAACCTGCCCAGGCAAAGAAACGCCCGGTCGTGTTCGCGAACGCCTCAAGGCCCCGCACCATGCCCCACATAAAGTTCCGGTAATAGAGGCCAATGGCCGTCAGAACCAGAAACAGTGTGAAGATCACGAAGAAAAACTCGACCGATCCGCCATAATAGACAAAGCGCATGATGGCTTCTTTGTCCGACCAGTTCAGCCAGAGCTGCGGATGCGTGATGGCGTATCCGAAATTATAGAATGCTTCGGCGATGTTCTGAACGAACCAGACCAGTCCGTTCCACAGGGCGCCGAAGAAGGAGATACCGTTATCGTCCTGCATGTTGTCCCCAGGTCGCATCAGTTGCAATGCTGATTATAGCGGTTTTGTCCAATCCGCGCATTTGCAACAGGAAAGGTTCCCCCGCAGAGGCGGGGAAACCAATTGATCGTATTGAATGTGATTAGCCGCGTACGCGGTTACGCTGGGCCGTGTAGATGCCCGAAGACTGGTCCAGCCAGCCTGCCGACGACGCCGACGACGCCATGTGGCTGTCGTGGATCTTCTTGAACAGCTCATCGCCCATGTTTTCGTCCAGAACTTCCTGGCTGGCTGCGCCGAACGCATCCCAGACGCTGTCCGGGAATTCCATGACCTTGACGCCACCCGACTGCAGACGCTGCAGGGCCGCACCGTTGTTAGCCAGGAATTGAGCCAGGTTCCACTGGTGGCATTCAGCCGCCGCGATCTCGATGATCTTCTGCTGAGCAGGTGTCAGGCTTTCGAAGACGTCGCGGTTGGTTGCCAGCGACAGACCTGCGTTCGGCTCGTGGAAACCAGCGGTGTAGTACACTTTGGTGATTTCCTGGAAGCCGGCTTTCTCGTCGGCCCATGGACCGATCCACTCGGTTCCGTCGATCGCGCCGGACGACAGCGCCTGATACACTTCCGAACCCGGGATATTCTGAACAGATGCGCCCAGTTTACCCAGAGCTTTACCGCCAAGACCCGGCATACGGAACTTCAGACCGTTGAAATCTTCGGGGCTGTTGATCTCTTTCGAGTACCAGCCACCTGCCTGCGCGCCGGTGTTACCTGCCAGGAACGATTTCAGACCAAAAATCTGGCCCAGCTCGTCATGCAGCTCCATGCCGCCATCCTGGTAGTACCAGTTGACCATTTCCTGAGCGGTCATACCGAACGGAACAGCAGTAAAGAAGGCATAGCCCGGGTGCTGACCAACAAAGTAGTAGTCAGCCGCATGATACATGTCCGCCTGGCCCGATGATACGGCGTCGAATACTTCGAACGCGCCAACCAGCTCACCAGCTGCCTTGATGTCAACGGTCAGGCTGCCATCCGACATAGCATTGATGCTGTCGGCGCAACGCTGCGCGCTGTCAAAAACCCCAGCCAGGCCACGGCCCCACGAGGTAACCATAGTCAGCGTGCGGTTACCCTGCGCGTATGCCGGTGCCGCCAGAGCGGTCGCCGCCGCGGCCGAGCCGCCCAGTGCTGACGTTTTCAGAAACTTACGACGATCCATATGAGTGATCCTCCCCTACATATTCAGTACCCGGACTCCTCCGGGCTTAGTCGTTTCAGTGCGCGCCAGCCTAATGACGAGGATGTGAATGTGAATACCTAGTACTGCGTAGAGGACGGGCTTTTTTCAGCTTTCCGGATAATTATTAGCCTCAATTTCAAGCCTGAACCCGAATTCTCAAGGCTTTACCGCACTAAAATGCCCATTCTTTTTGCAATTATCCCTCGGCTTGCGTATCGATTCGACCATGAGGGGATTCCGAAATCTGGTCTCGCTGACCTACGCACAGAAACTGTCACTGGTGGCCGCCCTACCGCTGGTCGTGGCTGTCGCGGCAATTGCACTGTTGGTGACATATGAATCTCGGGCCACAGCCGAGCGTGAGATTCAGGCCCTGGAGCGTCGTCTGATCGAGGCCAAGAAAGAAGAGTTGCGCAACTACGTTACTCAGGCACGCAACGGTTTCGCCTATATCTATGGTCGCGCCGCCCCAAATGACGAGATCGCGCAGAACCTCGTGAAACAGATCCTCTCGGCAATGATCTATGGCAAGGATGGTTTCTTCTTTGTCTATGACTATGACGGGAATAATCTGGTCAGCCCGCGCCAGACCGAGTTCATCAACCGCAATTGGGAAGGATTGACCGACAGCGATGGCACGCCCGTCGTAAACGAATTCATTCGCCTCGCCCGTCAGGGTGCCGGTTGGCACAGCTTCATGTGGCAAAAGCCCTCGACCGGGGAAGAGGCGCAGATGATTGCATATGTCGTGGGACTGCAGGACTGGCGATGGGTCGTCGGGACAGGTGTCTTTATCGACGACATTGTGGCCACCGTTGCCAATGCCCGGGCCGAGGTTGAGGCGCGGGTACAGCGTACATTCATGTATATTGGCGGGATTGTTCTGGCGGCGGTTCTGATCGTCTTTACCTCGGGCATGTTACTGAACATCCGCGAACGCCGCCTGGCGGATGCCAAACTCAAGGAACTGACCCAGCGTGTCTTCGATGCGCAGGAGGAAGAACGTGGTCGCGTGGCCCGCGAGTTGCACGATGGGATCAGCCAGATACTGGTTGGTGTCCGTTATGCGCTGGATAACACTCGCCGCCGCTTGTCCCGCGGCGACGACGATGGCGCACGTGATCCGTTGGACAAAGGGATCGAGCATCTGGGCACCGCCATTACCGAGGTCCGCCGTATCAGCCGAGACCTGCGCCCTGGTGTTCTGGATGATCTGGGTCTTGGCCCCGCTCTCAAGGCGCTGACCGATGATTTCAGGGAACGCACCGGAATTGAAACCGAATTCACTACCGTTGTTTTCCGCAACCGTCTGGATCAGGACAGCAAGATCGCTCTTTACCGTATCGCTCAGGAGGCGCTGACGAATATCGAACGCCATTCCGGCGCAACTCGTGTTACCATTGACCTGCGCGGCCACAAGAAGGGCGCAACCATGCGGATTACCGACAACGGCCGCGGATTGCGCACCGGGCCAAACCGATCAGGCAGCGGCATTGGGCTTCGCAATATGCAGGAGCGCATCGAACAGCTTGACGGCTCCCTGCGCATTCTGTCATCACGCGGCGCGCAAAGTGGCACCGTGATCGAGGCCAGTCTGCCGCTTAGCCACTTGCTGCCACCGCAGGAAGACGCAACACCGAAACGAAAGGCCGGTTCATGAGTTCCAATACGATCCGTGTCCTGATCGTCGACGACCACCCCATGGTTGCCGAAGGCATTCAGTCAATCCTGGAAAGCTATGACGAAATCGAAGTCGTCGGTACGCTCAGTAACGGTCAGGAAGCAGTAGATCAGGCGAACCTCCTACAGCCGGATGTCATTTTAATGGATCTGAACATGCCCGGACTGGGTGGTCTGAGCGCGACCGAGCTCATCCTCGAACGGTTGCCGGACACCCGTGTTCTGATCCTGTCCATGCATGACAGCCCAGAGTACATTTCTACGGCTCTGAGCCACGGTGCGAGAGGTTACATTCTGAAGGACGTTCAGACCGAGGAAATCAAACAGGCGATCGACGCCGTGATGCAGGGTGAGCGTTACCTTTGCACTGGCGCCAGTGGCTCGCTTGAACCCAAAGGCGACAGCGCGCGCGAGGCCCTTACGGGGCGTGAACAAACCATTCTCTTGGAGCTTGCGCAGGGTAAATCCAACAAAGAGGTTGCTCTGGCCCTGGATATTTCAGTGCGAACCGTTGAGACCCATCGCAAGAACATCAAACGCAAACTTGGCATTTCCTCGACCGCGGGCCTGACACGATACGCCATGGAACACGGAATGCTGCAGGGCACTGGTGTCGGCTTTTAGTTCGACCTCAACGTGGCCGAATATCTTCTCCAAAGAATATAAGCGTGCCATCTTCATCGAGCACGTGGAACTCACGCTGCAGATAGGGTTGGTCAAACGGTGCGCGTACGCGACCTTCGGGCAGATCATCCAACCCCGAACGTAGTTCTTCGTACAACTCATCGATCCCTTCTACATCAATGTAAAAGGAATGCTCATCCCC
>NZ_SMMF01000963.1:117754-120415 GCF_009711355.1 Roseibium sp. RKSG952
GACACTCAAGCAAGCGAATGGCAACCGATCCCAAAGATAGGAAAGCATAGTTGTCCTGCGTGAAACCACATGTGAAGCCCAATCGGTCGCAGTAAAAGTCGATCTGCTTCTTCAAAGATGAGCAAAAAACAAAAGGTGTGAGCTGCAATATCTGTGACACGCTGAATCTCCTGTTTGAAACAGCGCTATCTTACAGGTCAAAGCCGTTCAATCCAGCAACTGGTCTTTCCTCAGCCCCTCACGTTCATAATGATGAGGCAGCACCCGCCCATAAAGTTGTCTGGTCCGCTCCACCCCGCCACACATGCCCTCTGCTTCAACGAATGAAAAAATGCCGACATATCGTCTGCGGTCACCTTTGACCGGCGCGACACGATGTAGAGAATATCGCCCCCTGAAAATCTGCAGATCACCGGGCTGCAGTTCTAACTGCCTGACACGTGCCATGTTCCCGTCAAGGATCGAGGCGACCGCATCAAAATTCTCGTCTTCAGTGCTGCGCAGATTGGGTGCATATTCAAACGCCCCACCCTCTTCGCCATTCTGAATCGCAAGTGTCACGGTGTAGTTGTTAGTGTCGAAGTGCCAGGGGAAGCCCTGCCCTTCCTCGACCACGTTGATAATCACATCAGCCAGCGGATCATCGTATCTAAAGAACCGATCCTCATCCTCTCCCAATGCTTCGCGAATGAAAGGCAGAAATCCCTCAAACTCATAGATCCTACGCAGCGGACCGGAAGCTGGAAAATTGTCAGCGGGCACAAACGCGTTCGAACGATCGTAAAAGCGGCGGATCGGATGGGCGATCCCAAAACGCGGATCGTCTTTGGTGAAATAGGCATTGGTACGGTTGAAGGACCGGTGCGCTTTGGGCGCTACAGTGTCAGCCTCCTGCAACAACAGCTCGATACCGGTCTCATGAACAAAGCCGGGCAGAACCGCGCATCCGTCCTGATCCAACTCGCGCTTCAAATCTTCGATCATCCTGTCATAGGCCGGTGAGTCCGGCCGATCGATCGGATACCGCCCAAGATCTACCAGATCGTGTAACATGTTCCGCCTCCCTTGTTTGCGCTCTCAGGATCAGCGTGACGCAGACAAGGGCGCCGATCATGCCCGTTTCGGACATCGGCCTGACGCATTCTGACAAGTCAATTCAGTGCCATGAGCACCAAATGCACGATCAAATTCGCGGAAATTCCCGACATGCGTCAATCTGCGCAATAAAATGTCGCAAAATACCGCCTTCAAGATAGAAAATTGGTGCGATTGCCTGTTGACGCCCCTTCCCCCCGCTCATAATGTCCCCTGCAAGCAAAGAGGAGCCTCTGGCGATGAGAACGCTAGTCGTAATCGTAGGAACCACGCGCATGGGCCGGTAACGGTAAACCATAATCGAACCCATGCGCCTCCGAAAATCTCGGGGGCTTTTTTTTGTCAAACGCAAGACACATGTCGCGAACGGAGCAAAGCAGATGACACGTGAGATGACCGGCGCAAAGATGGTTGTTCAAGCCCTCAAGGATCAGGGCGTGGACACAGTATTCGGATACCCCGGCGGCGCCGTGCTACCGATCTATGATGAGATTTTTCTGCAGAACGACATTCGCCACATTCTGGTGCGGCACGAGCAAGGCGCTATCCATGCCGCCGAAGGTTATGCCCGCTCGACCGGAAAGCCCGGCGTTGCGCTTGTTACATCCGGCCCGGGTGCCACCAACGCTGTGACCGGCCTGACGGATGCGTTGCTGGACTCGATCCCGATTGTGGTTCTGACCGGCCAGGTGCCGACCTTTATGATCGGCTCTGATGCATTTCAGGAGGCTGACACAGTTGGCATTACCCGCCCCTGCACCAAGCACAACTGGCTGGTGAAGGATACGGACTCCTTGGCGTCTACACTGCATGAAGCGTTCCACGTCGCAACCGCTGGCCGCCCCGGCCCGGTTCTGATCGACATTCCCAAGGATGTGCAGTTCGCCAGCGGAGAATACACGCCGCCAAAACCGTCGACTTCGCATTATCAGCCGGCACTCAAAGGCGATCTGGAAGAGATCACCGAGCTTGTTGCAGCTATTGAAACCGCCAAAAAGCCAGTGTTTTACACGGGCGGTGGGGTTATCAACTCGGGTCCTGCCGCAAGCCAGTTGCTGCGCGAACTGGTGGATGCGACTGGGTTCCCAATTACATCGACCCTGATGGGGCTGGGTGCTTATCCTGCGTCAGGTGAAAACTGGTTGGGAATGCTGGGTATGCACGGCCTTTATGAGGCCAACATGGCGATGCATGACTGTGACCTGATGATCAATATCGGCGCGCGGTTCGATGACCGGATCACCGGACGCATCGATGCATTCTCGCCCAACTCGAAAAAAGCACATATCGATATCGACCCGTCATCGATCAACAAGGTGATCCGGGTGGACATACCGATTGTTGGCGACGTTGCCCATGTTCTGGAAGATATCCTGAAGGTCTGGAAAGCGCGTGGACGCAAGACAGACGCTGCAAATGTCAAACAGTGGCAAAGCCAGATCGCAGACTGGCGCAAGATCAACTGCCTCGCCTATTCGGAGAACAAGAAGTCGATCAAGCCGCAATACGCGCTGCAAAGGCTTGAGGAACTGACGAAAAAGCATGATCGCTACATCACGACCGAAG
>NZ_SMMF01000963.1:120506-149114 GCF_009711355.1 Roseibium sp. RKSG952
GGGGTATGGTTTCCCGGCCTCCATCGGCGTTCAGATGGCTCACCCAGAAGCGCTGGTCATCAACGTGGCCGGTGAAGCATCTTGGCTGATGAACATGCAGGAGATGGGCACCGCAGTACAATACCGTCTGCCGGTGAAACAGTTCATCCTGAACAACGAACGTCTGGGCATGGTGCGCCAGTGGCAGGAACTGCTGCACGGCGAGCGGTATTCGCATTCCTGGTCCGAGGCCCTGCCTGATTTCGTCAAACTCGCCGAAGCGTTCGGTGCCAAAGGTATCATGGTCAGCGACCCCGCCGATCTGGATGACGCGATCATGGAGATGATCAACTATGATGGTCCGGTGATCTTTGACTGTCTGGTTGAAAAGCACGAAAACTGCTTCCCCATGATCCCGTCGGGCAAGGCGCATAACGAAATGCTGCTGGGCGAAGCCGAGACGCAGGGCGTGATCGACTCCAAAGGTTCGGTTCTGGTTTAACAACATTCGTCGGAATTTACCGGGCGCTTGGCGTCCGGCTTTCGCAAGATGATGAAAGGGACGTAAATGTCTGCCCTACATATCAAAAAAGGCTCTACTCGCCATTCCGCCTACAACCTACGCCCTACCTTTTCGGACGTGCAAGAACGCCACACGATCGCCGTTCTCGTTGAAAACGAACCCGGTGTCCTGGCGCGGGTGATTGGTCTGTTCTCGGGCCGTGGCTATAACATCGAAAGCCTGACCGTGGCCGAGGTCGATCACACCGGCCACCTCAGCCGTATTACGATTGTCACCACGGGTACGCCGCAGGTGATCGAGCAGATCAAGGCGCAGCTCGGACGTATCGTTCCGGTTCATGATGTGCATGACCTGACTGTCGAAGGCCCCTCGGTCGAGCGCGAGCTTGCCATCATAAAAGTGGTGGGTGAAGGAGACAAAAGGGTCGAAGCTCTGCGCCTGGCCGATATCTTTCGCGCCAACGTAGTGGACAGTACGCTCAACTCTTTCATCTTTGAAATCACCGGTGCGCCGGACAAGATCGACGCTTTTGCCGATCTGATGCGCCCGCTGGGTCTGGCCGAAGTTGCCAGAACTGGCGTTGCCGCGCTTTTGCGCGGAGACTAAACGACCAACTGCCCCGGTCTGAAATCTGCAATTTGGACCGGGGCTGGCCTGCTTATAAATAGCATGCAGCCGGACAGACGAAACTGTACCGGTCTCTATCAGTCATAATTGGCTGAGCGCATGAAAAAGATCATGCAAAATAACATAAAGCCTATTGCCTTTACTGCCCGGCACGTTAGCTTCGGGCGCGCAATGCGTCGTTTGGCGTGTTTGCTGGGGTCATCTTTACGATTTTTGACTGAAATGCGGCCTTCGGGACCGCATCGGTCCTGTTTTCCCTTAAATGGCGGTAAAAACCTGAGACATACATGATCAAAGACACCCGAAGCCCAGAAGAATTGCGCAAAATGTTCGGCGCAAATCTGAGGCGGCTTGCAAACAGATACCCTTCTGTCTCGGAACTCTGCCGCCAGCTCGGGATAAACCGTACGCAGTTCAATCGATATCTGGCTGGTGAGAGCTTTCCGCGTCCGGATGTACTGGACCGGATCTGTCGGTTCTTTAACGTCGATGCCCGCATCCTGCTCAAACCTCTGGACGAAATATCGACACCCCGGGGATACTCCGCCGGAGCAGCTTTGGCACAGTTTCTGGGTTCCGGACCTACCGCCTTGACAGAAGCAGAGTTTCCGAACGGGTTTTATCACGCTGTTGAAACCGCCCAGTCTGAATCCGAAGCCGCGATCCACAGCCTGTATTACGCGTACCGCGTTCAACAGTGCACTCTTTTGCGCAGCTATCTATCCCGAGCAAAAGGCCCCGCCCTACTGCCCGGAGATCGTGAAATACGTGGCTTCGTCGCCTGTGCAGGCCCCAAGCTCTACGCTCTGGCCTCTCGCTATGGCGCCGCTGACTGCCGCATGTTCCTGCTGTCAAAGTCATCCGATGAACCAGAGGATCGATGGTTGGGTTTTGTTGCCGATCTATCTGAAACAGCCGTAGAATTGGCGGCTGCCCGGAATGTTGAATTTCGCCACTTGGGTCGAGATTTCCCTGCCGCATTGGCAGTCGCCAGAATGGCGTCCAACCCCGGTTGATTAAGAAAAGTCTTAAAATGCTCAGCGTTTGATTTTCTCAATAAACACTCATGAGTGTCGTTGTGAGAAAAGCTGAGGTCGCAGAAATATTAGCGACCGAGCTCCCTTCGTGCATAGGCTGGCAGAGTATTGAGGAGACCCACATGGCCAGCACACCCACCGATTTGTCGGCAGTTCGCAAGCCCATAGCAAACGCTCTTGGATTGCCGAACGGCCACTACACCGACCCTGCGTTGCACGCAGAAGAGAGTCAGGCCCTGCTACAGGAGGGCTGGTCAGGCCTGGCCGTAACAGCAGACGTCCCCGAACCGGGAGATGCAGTACCCTTGGAATTTATGGGTATTCCATTGCTGCTGCTTCGCGATCGTTCTGGTGTTGTCCGCGTTTTCCAGAACATATGCCGGCACCGTGGCATGATACTGGTCGAGGAGCCTCGTAAAATCGAAGGGGCCATCCGCTGCCCCTATCACAGCTGGTGTTACTCGACCGAGGGTCGGCTGGTCGCAACGCCGCATGTCGGCGGGCCCGGGCAGAATGCGCATGAAAATGTAAAACGCTCTGAACTGGGCCTTATCGAGGTGCGCAGTCACATCTGGCGCGAGATTGTCTGGATCAATGTCTCTGGTACAGCGCCCGAATTCGAAGACGCCAACGCCAAGCTGATCGAACGTTGGTCTGAGTTCGAGAAACCCTTGTATCACGGGGGTGCAGACAGCGCGTTCCGGCTGGACGTGAATTGCAACTGGAAGCTGGCGGTCGAGAACTATTGCGAAAGCTATCACTTGCCTTGGATTCACCCGGGCCTGAACAGCTACTCCCGACTGGAAGATCACTACAATATCGAAGAGACCGGCCTGTATTCGGGCCAGGGCACGCTCGTTTACCGACAATTGAAGGGCGACAATGGAGATGTGTTTGCCGATTTCGAGGGGTTGAGCGACAAATGGGACAAGGCAGCGGAATACATCGCGGTCTTTCCCAACGTGCTGTTGGGCGTTCACAGAGATCATGCCTTTGCGATTATCCTAAGGCCTGAGGCACAGGACAAGACCTCGGAGCATATACATCTGTTCTACGCCACGCCCGATACTGACAAAGACCTTCGTGCGCGAAACACCGAACAGTGGAAAGTCGTGTTCGAAGAAGATGTATTTGTAGTCGAGGGTATGCAGCGCGGCCGTGCGGCACCGGGTTTCGATGGCGGTCATTTCTCGCCCGCCATGGATGGTCCGACGCATCTGTTTCATGACTGGGTCGCGTTGCGGCTTGAGGCGCACCGGACCGATCTGGCAGCGGAATGACCAATCTGAACACACGCCTGCTGCAAGCCCACGCAGCAGGCGACACTAAGTCGATCTCAGCACTTTACGAAGAAGCAGCCGACGCAGCGACCGACGATGATGCTGCCGGTTTCTTCCTGACCCATGCCTATGTGCATGCTTTGGAAGCAGGTTTGCCAAGCGTCGAGCAACTGCGGGATCGGTTGATCAAAATGGGTCGAGACGTGCCGCAAGGCTAGGCACGGCCCAACCGCACTATTTAAGAAACTCGCCTCTGGTAGGGCCTAGCGCCGCGCGGCTGGCGACCGCGCAGCGAGGTAGCGCCTGTTCTCAGGTCGTTACTCCAGCTTCCGCGTCAGGCACATCACGGCTGCCTTCTGTGATCTGACGATAAAGATGCCAACTGGCGTGACCTAACAATGGCAGCACGATCAACAGCCCTAAAAACCACGGCACCATGGCCACAAATGTCAGGATCGCAATAAAGACACCCCAGCCGAACATGATCCTCTTGTTGGTGCTGACATAGGCATAGCTTGAAATCATGGCAGTCACGAAATCCAGCTCGCGATCCAGCAACATGGGGATCGAGAGCACCGTTAGCATGTAAAGAAGTATCGCAAACACCGCACCGACGGCCGAGCCGACGGCCAGCATCGTCAGGCCATTTGGCGTCAGAAAAACCTCAAGCGAAGATGATACATTGGTCATCGTGGCAAGCCCCATGAAAAGCGCAAAGATCATGTGACCGAGAAAGAACCAGAACAGGAACATCACCACGATAATCGCGCAGATCGACGGAAGCTGACGGCGGCTCTGCTGGATGACCACGCCGAAAATCGCTCCGAAGCTCAATGGTTCGCCCTGTTCCAAGCGGTGTGAAACTTCGTAAAGCCCGACAGCTGCGAAAGGACCGATCAGCGGAAAACCGATAGCTGCCAGAACCAGCCAGTACGTTGTCCCGGTCTGGAGAGTTACCCACGTCATCAGCCAGCCCGCCAGGACATAAAACCCTGCAAAAAGAAGGCCAAAGACAGGTGCCCGCCGAAAATCCTGCCATGCGCATCTCAGCGACTCGCGTAGCATTTCGGTCGTGACAGGTTTCATCTTGGGAACACCAAAGGGCCTATTCATGATCTGTCTCTCCTCTGCTCTTATTCTTGCATCACATTGCCGGTCGCTTCTGCGGCCATTCAGTCGCCTGATGGTAAGCTGCACCAATCGAAATCAGCTTTGCATCTGCGTTCTTCGGGCCAAATAACTGCAGGCCCATTGGCAAGCCTGCAGAACCAAACCCGGCGGGAATAGACAGGCACGGCAGCCCCAACAGGCTGACCGGCGTTACCACCTGCATCCATCGATGGTAGGTGTCCATCGAAACGCCGCCAATCTCAGTCGGGTACGGCTGTTCGATCTCAAACGGCCAAACCTGCGCAGCAGGCAGAACCAGCGCATCATAATCTGCAAACAAGTCAACAGAGCGACGGAACCAGTCAGTTCGGAGCAAACTTGCACGGTGAATATCCATCGCGCTGAACGATAGTCCCCGATCGAGTTCCCATTGCGCCGTATCCTTCAGAGCGGCCTTTTGAGCGATTAATGGTTCCAAACCGGTGGCAACGCTCCACGATCTTAGCGTAATCCAGCTCTCCCATATCTTATCCGCGTCAAATGGAGGGGGCACGACCTCAACCGCAGCTCCGGTTTCTTCGAAGACGTTAAGAGCGTCCGTACCGAGATCGAGAATACCCTGCTCCATGGGAAACGCCCCACCCCAGTCACCAAGCCAACCAATTCGCATCCCTCTGAGATCAGCGACCTGAACGGGTGAAACGGGATCGCTTTGCCCAGCTAGCGGATGTCGCATGTCGGAACCGGAAATGACATCAAGCAGAATGCCTATGTCTTCGGGGCTACGCGCCATCGGGCCAAGGGTGGACAACTGATGTAGATACCCGTCCCCTACCGGCTCGGACGGGACGCGGCCCCATGTTGGGCGGAACCCGTAAACGTTATTCCAGGCTGCCGGGTTGCGGAGGCTACCCATCATGTCAGACCCATCCGCCAGCGCGACCATGCCTGTGGCCAGTGCCACAGCAGCACCCCCGGATGAACCTCCGCAGGTGCGCGAAGGGTTATAAGGATTGCTGGTCGCACCGTAGACCGGGTTGAAGGTGTGTGAGCCCAAGCCAAACTCTGGCGTGTTGGTCTTGCCAATCAGGATTGCCCCTGCATCGCGCAACCGCTTGGCGATCAGATCATCGGATTTGGGAACGTGGTCCTTGTAGATCGGTGATCCCTGCGTCGAAGGAATACCCGCCACATTCACCAGATCCTTGATTGCAATGGGTAAGCCGTGCAGGGCACCGCGGTTTGGCCCATCATCCACTGCCTGCGCCTCGGACATCAAATCATCATCATCCCGCAATGCGACGATGGCGTTGACCTGACCGTTGACCTGCGCGATCCGGTCCAGAGTGCTGCGCATCAATTCTGTAGCTGACAGGCGACGATCAGACAGATCGCTCAGAAGGTCCTTGGCAGATGCCTTGGTCAGATCCATGGGTAGGTGTCCTTTGGCTGCTCACGGGCAGCCTAGCGACGCGCTTGGATCATTTAAAGCCACTGTTTAGATGTATCTTTTCCTGTTCGACAGAGATCGCTATCGAATCTTGAGATCGAACCTCAGATTGCTTTCGCGGCCAAGCAGGTTCTTCAGACAAAAATAGATCGCGACAACACTGATCATCAGCCACAGCCCGCCCCACATCATTGTGGTTCCGCCAAACTGTTCTGCCAGCATATAGGCATCAGATCGAACCCCCGGACGACGGATCGTGTCATCGAAAATGTCGTAAGGCACGTAAATCATGCTGGTGAGCCCGATGATCCGCAGAACCATGTCACAGGCCTTACGTTCAAGAAACCGGGCCATTGCCAGCATCGCCAGCCCGACACCTGCACAGAAGGCCATTGGAAACGGATCGCGGATGTAAAGCAGCGTCACCAACAGCATCACACCACCAAATAAGCCCAGCACGAACCGGTCTGCATGAGAACGCAATGCAACTGTCAACAACAACATCCCCAGCAGCAAAGACCCAAGATAACCTGCGGTCAGGATGAGGAACGGATTACCACCTTGGATCAGGGCATAGCCACCCTGATGGATCGACAATGAAATACGCTCAATGGAACCGCCCGTCAGGATGCCTGCAATGCCATGGGACAGCTCATGCAGAAACACCACCAGAATTTTGAGCGGCAGAATAACAAACGTGTTCCAAAACACGAACACCAGCACGGTGATCAGGATCAGCTGCCAGTGCCCTTTCAGAAGCGTCATGAACATGCTGTCCCGACGCCTCTCGTCAATCTTCGCCCTGCGCCTCGGACCGGCTTTTGCCCGCAACGTTCAGAGCCAGCGTAGCTGCCATGAACCCGTCAAGGTCGCCGTCCAGAACACCCTTGGTGTCGGAGGTTTCGAAATTTGTCCGCAGGTCTTTAACCATTTGATAGGGCTGCAATACGTAAGACCGGATCTGGTTGCCCCATCCTGCGTCACCTTTGGCCTCGTGCGCCGCATTGATTTCGGCGTTCCGGCGATCAAGTTCTTGCTGATAAAGGCGGGATTTCAGGGCTTTCATCGCAATATCGCGGTTCTGGTGCTGCGATTTTTCCGAACTTGTAACCACGATACCCGTTGGAATGTGTGTGATCCGCACGGCCGAGTCGGTTGTGTTGACGTGCTGACCACCAGCGCCTGACGAACGATACGTATCAACCCGGATATCCGCCGGGTTCACTTCGATTTCGATATTGTCGTCGACCACGGGATAGACCCAGACCGAGCTGAAAGATGTATGCCGTTTCGCCGCCGAGTCAAAGGGAGAAATACGCACGAGGCGATGCACGCCGCTTTCCGATTTCAGCCAGCCATATGCGTTGTGACCTGAGATCTTGTACGCTGCAGACTTGATACCGGCCTCTTCACCCGCAGTCTCTGACTGCAGCTCGACCGTGTATCCCTTTTTCTCAGCCCACCGCACGTACATGCGCGCCAGCATCGAGGCCCAGTCGCAGCTTTCGGTTCCGCCCGCGCCCGAGTTGATCTCGAGGAAGGTATCATTTCCGTCGGCCTCACCGTCCAGCAGTGCTTCGAGCTCTTTCTTGGCAGCTTTTGCCCCAAGTTTCTTGATCGCTTCCTCGGCGTCCTGGACGACCTCCTCGTCCTCTTCCATCTCACCGAGTTCAATAAGTTCGATATTGTCGTTCAAATCGGTTTTGATCGTCTCGTATGTCTCGATCGCATCGACCAGCATCTGACGCTCGCGCATCAGTTTTTGCGCGTTCTCGGGGTTGTCCCAAAGGTTGGGGTCCTCGACACGCGCGTTGAATTCTTCCAACC
Source organism: Roseibium sp. RKSG952 (assembly GCF_009711355.1). Lineage (NCBI taxonomy): Bacteria > Pseudomonadati > Pseudomonadota > Alphaproteobacteria > Hyphomicrobiales > Stappiaceae > Roseibium > Roseibium sp. RKSG952. The sequence continues at coordinate 128,340 of NZ_SMMF01000963.1, forward strand.
GGTGCGGTGCGGTCTCATAGTCCATACGCTGCTCCAGCAGCTCCAGCGACTTTTGGATTTCCGCCACGATGTTCTGGGTTTCGGCGCGCATGGTCTGGTCCCAACTTGCTCAATCAGGCCTGCGTGATAGCAAGAGGTGCGTGCCACCACAAGACAAGTGAGATGCGAATGAAGGATACACCGGACGAGTTGTTGGACCGATGGGGCCTGACCATCCTGTCAATGGCGGCAGATACCGGCCATGCGCGAATCTGGAAGGTCGAAACGGCTGACGCGGTTGCGGCGCTTAAGGTGTATCGCCGGTCAGATCGCGGCAACGAAGGCCCGGGATCGCGGCTTTTGTCTGCTTGGCAGGATCGCGGTGCGGTTCAAATACTCGAAGAGGCGAACAACGCAGTTCTGATGGAGTGGTTGGATGGTCCGTCACTGGGGGATGTGGCGCGCGACGGTGCCCCGGAAACTGCTGTGAATTTATTGGCTGAAGCTGCATCACATCTGCATCGCTCGCCCCGGGTGGAGATTTCCGGTCTCAGAACACTAAACGATGTTTTCACCCCTCTGTTTCGCTGTGAATTTACAGACACTTGTGACCCTAAACTAAAGATTGCCATGCAGCAGTCTGCAGCATTGGCCAGAGAACTGCTGGATAGTCAGCAGACACTGGTTCCGCTGCATGGCGATCTGCACACCGACAATGTCATACTGACCAAGGCTGGCCCGAAGGTGATCGATGCCAAGGGTTATCTCGGCGATCCGGCGTTTGAGCTTGCAAACGCGTTGCGACATCCCAAAGGGATGCCGGACCTTGTGCGAGATCCCATACAGATCGCGAAATGCCTACAGCTATATTCAGAGGCGATGGCGGTTACGCCCGAACGCCTTGCCAAATGGGCAGCCGCAAAATGTGCATTGTCAATCTACTGGCGTTCGCACCAACAGGTTTCGGAAGACAAAGAGGCAGACCTGCTACGCCTGTTCTTGCAAGCGGCGGCTTAGTAAAGCCCGCCCCCCTGCAGATCACCCTGGCTTGCGTTTGGTCCTACTGTGATGGTGTTACCCGTCGACGTGGTTACCTGACGACCCGAGCTGGCTTCTTCGAACAGAGGCAAGTCGGATCCCATGGCAAAACCACCGTCATAGATACGATCGATAAAGCCATCGACGCCGTCACGGAAATACTCGGCAACGACGTAATCGCCTGAGGCGTTATCCGGCAGGCGTGCGCCGCTGAACCGGTCGATCTTGATGAAATGCCCACCCGGAGGCACTTCGAACGGACCACCACCGTATTTCTCGACTGCTTTTTCCATAAAGCTCTGGAAAACCGGACCGCAGAGAGTACCACCATAAGCCCCCCGCCCCATCGGACGCGGTCGGTCATAGCCAATATAGCAGCCTGCAACGATGTTCGACGTAAATCCGATGAACCATGCATCTTTGGATTCGTTGGTCGTGCCGGTTTTGCCTGCTGTCGGCACCGGCAGGTTCACAACGCGGGATGCCGTTCCACGATCCACCACACCTTTCATCATCGACGTCAGCTGATAGGCCGTAACCGCATCCATGACCTGTTCACGGTCGGTGACGATGGTTGGTGACTCATCCGGTTCCAACCAGCTAGAGTTGCAATCCAGACACTGACGGTCGTCGTGGCGATAGATGGTTTTGCCGAACCGGTCCTGAATACGGTCAACCAGCGTGGGTTCTACGCGTTCACCGCCATTGGCAAACATGGCATAAGCCGCAACCATCTTGTAAAGCGTGGTTTCCTCGGCCCCCAATGAGTTGGCCAGAAATGCGCCCATCCGGTCATAGACACCAAACCGCTCGGCATACCCGGCGACAACCGGCATCGTGACTTCTTGCGCAAGACGAATGGTCATCAGGTTCCGGGACATCTCGATCCCTGTACGCAGTGGTGTCGGACCGTAGAACTTGTTTGTCGAGTTCTTGGGACGCCACAGCCCCTGAGGGGTGTTCACTTCAATCGGGGCGTCCACAACGATGGTGGCCGGGCTGTAGCCACTGTCCAAAGCTGCGGCATAGACGAAGGGTTTAAAGCTTGAACCCGGCTGTCGCTGCGCCTGTGTCGCGCGGTTGAATACCGTGTCCTGATACGAGAAGCCGCCCTGCATCGACAATACGCGGCCCGAATTCACGTCCATCGCCATAAACGCGCCCTGAACTTCAGGCACCTGACGTGCAGACCACTGACCTTCCTCGCCAGCAACGACCAAAATGACATCGCCGCGTTTGAAGTTGGCTGCAAAATCGCCCTGCATCCATTTGATGTCTGAACGCGGGATAACACCGTTGGCAGGACCATCTTCGATACCAACAGTCAGTTGCTGGTCAGCGACATCCATAACAACAGCGGGATACCACTGCGTCGGCAGCACAACATCGCGCGGAATCTCAAGAATCGCCAGGGCTTCGCGCCACTGCGCCTCATCACCCAGCTTTTCTTCTGCGATCACCTCACCCGTGCCGCGCCATTTGCCGCGGGAACGGTCATATTTCTGCAGGGCTTCACGCAGCGCGCGGGCCGCTTCGACCTGCATCTCTTCGTCCACCGAAGCGCGAACCGTAAAGCCGCCGGTAAAGAACTCTCCCTCACCAAAGTCCTCGCTCAGCTGGCGACGAATTTCATCGGTGAAGTAGTCGCGAGGTGGCAAAGCAGTACGGAAGCTTTCGAAATCCCCGTTCTGAACAGAACGCAACGGCATCTCGACTTCGGTCTCATACGTTGCCTGATCGATATAGCCGTTTTGCTGCATCTCACGCAGAACGTAGTTGCGGCGAGCCAGCAGACGCTCTTTCTGGCGGACAGGGTGATAATCCGATGGCGCTTTGGGCATGGCGGCGAGCATTGCAGCCTCATGCGGCGCCAGTTCCTGCAGTGTCTTGTTGAAATAGGTCTGTGCAGCAGCGGTCACACCATAGGAGTTCTGACCAAGAAAAATCTCGTTCATATAGAGTTCGAGAATCTGTTCCTTGTCGAGCGTATCCTCAAGCCGGGTGGCGAGGATAATTTCCTTGATCTTACGTTCTGCACGACGGTCACCCGACAGTAGAAAGTTCTTCATCACCTGCTGCGTGATGGTCGAAGCACCGCGAACGTTTTCACCCTTGGACTTCACTGCCTCAACCCCGGCAGCAACGATACCGCGTGGATCATAGCCCTGGTGGGTGTAAAAGTTCTTGTCTTCAGCCGAGATGAACGCCTGCTTCACCAAGTCGGGAATTTCTTCGGACGGAGTGAACAGTCGGCGCTCCTGCGCGAATTCGTCGATCAGTTGGCCCTTGCCCGAATAGATTCGGCTGATGGTCGGTGGCTTGTACTGTGCAAGGGATTCATGGCTGGGCAGATCGCGCCCATACATCCAGAAGACCGCACCAACAACCAGCGCGGCCATAAAAATACCCAAAGTCACGAGGCTGAAAATCGCCCCGAAAATCGAAAGAATGAACCGGATCACGTTGCTGCCTTTTATTCGCGGTGCCGTCTATATAGTGACGCTCAGCCCAAGGGTCAAAACACCTTGGCGCATTCTAGCCAGTTTGCGTCGTCAGGTCACTGTCCAATCAGTGACCGTTTGATCACGTCTTCTTGTCGCCACTTCTCAAGCCCTTTGTAAATGCCTTGCGCCATCGATGCGCGCCATTCAGGATTCCTGATATTTTTCAAATCTCTGGGGCTGGACAGAAACCCAAGCTCTACCAGAACCGAAGGGATATCAGCTGCCTTTAGGACAGAGAACGAAGCGGTGCGGATCGGGCGACGATTCATCGGGCCGCCCTGCTGTGCCATCCCGTTGGCAATCGCCCGTGCCAGCGCGTCTGTGCGCGGTTTCGTTTCCTGCCGAGCCATGTCCAGCAACACGTCCGCGACCTGATCATCGGACCCGCTGAGGTCGATGCCCGATATCAAGTCGCCCCGATCATGGCGTTCCGCCAGTTTCAGGCTGGCAACGTCGGAGGCATCTTCGGACAGTGTATAGACCGCCGCGCCATGAGCCTGCCCTTCGGACAGCGAATCTGCATGCAGCGAGATAAACACGTGCGCCCCCGCCCGATGCGCCAGCGCAATGCGCCGTTCCAACGAGACAAACTGATCATCAACACGGGTCATGACCACCTCGTACCCGCCAGCCCGCAGCAACAACTCGCGCAGTTCACGCGCAAAGGTCAGCATCAGCGTTTTTTCATCGGTTCCGGACACTTCGGCACCCGGATCAAGCCCTCCATGTCCAGGGTCCAGCATGACGCGCAGAGGCTGATCACCCTTGGGAGGTTCAGCCTCTTCCGTGATCGCGGGCTCGGGCAAATCCCAGCCGGGGTTGCGTGGGGCACCAGCACCTTCCGCGAATGTATCAAAGTCAGTTCCACGCAGATTGAGCGTCAGCAGCGCTGCCCCCGTTGCCGCGTCAACGCGCATATCAGCCGTATCCACAGCCAGCGGCGCGCCAAGTTCCATCACAAGGCGGGACCAGCCGGGGACGTAAGCTCCAAACTGTACACCGGTGATCCGGTTGCTTTTTAGAAACGCCTCGCGGTCAAGGCCGGTCCAATCAACCTCCTGAAAATCCAGCACCATCCGGTACGGATCCTGCAGTGTGAAAACGCGATATGGCACCCCCTGGGTCAGACCAATACGCAGACGAACACCCGAAGCGCCATTGTCCGTAATCTGGCTTTGATCGGGAACAACTCGGGCAAGCGCACTGAAATCCTGCGCAAGCGCATTGCCGGTCAGCGCCCATAACAGCGCGAGAACATAGAAAATCCTGCTCATGGCCTCAAGTTTTCCCGAGATCGTTCGGCGCAAAGCCTATAGCACCGACATGGTTTTGTGAACGCTTTTGGCGTCAAGCACTACTGAGTGCAACATTACCGCGTCCGGCCATGAAAACGCGCAGACGTTCCAGACCCTCCTCGATATCGACCGTTGAACGCGCGTAGGAGAAGCGCAGCGTTTCATGACCACGTTCGGGATCGAAATCCAGACCCGGTGTCACCGCAACACCTGCCTTCTCCAAAATCTCGGCAGCAAAGGCGCGGCTGTCATTGGTCAGATCCGAGACATCCGCGTAAACATAGAATGCCCCATCCGGCGGCGCGATGTTGGTAAATCCTGCTTGGGGCAAACCCTTGAACATCAATTCACGATTCCGGCGATAGACATCCAGATTGCCCTGCAGTTCTTCATCGCAATCCATCGCCGCCAGTGCCGCGACCTGACTTGCGTGTGGGGCACAGATAAACATGTTCTGGGCAATACGTTCGACCACACGCACCTGATCTTCGGGAACGACCATCCAACCGACACGCCATCCGGTCATCGAGAAGTACTTTGAGAACGAGTTGATCACATAGCACTCATCCGTCAGCTCCAACGCGGTGACGGCTTTGGCCTCGTATTCCAGACCGTGATAAATTTCGTCGCTGATAAACGATGCTCCCTGCCCTTGCGCCGCTTCGATCAGCGCACCCATGGCGGCATGGTCCAGCATGGTGCCCGTCGGATTGGCTGGCGAAGCAACCATGAGCCCTTGCAGATCTAGACCCGCAAAATCTGCCGGCACTGGCTGCAGCCGATGTTCTGGTGCGGTGGGCAGATCGACAGGCACCAGCCCCAGCGCTTTGAGTATCTGGCGATAAGACGGATAACCCGGCGCGCCGATGCCCACGCGATCACCGCTATCGAACAACGCTGTAAATGCCAGCAGAAAGCCGCCAGAAGACCCCGGTGTGATAACAACACGCTCAGGGTTCAGATCGACATTGTACCAATCGCCATACATCCGGGCGATCCGCTGTCTCAATGCAGGCAGACCCAACGCTACTGTATAGCCCAGCGGTCCTTGCTCCATTTCCTTGGCCAGCGCCTGCACCGCCCCTTTGGGTGCGCCTGTTCCTGGCTGACCAACCTCCATATGAATGATGTGGCGCCCGTCCTCTTCTGCTTTTCGTGCAGCCTCCATCACGTCCATCACGATGAAGGGATCGACCCCGGACCGGGTTGAGTTTCTCATGCCCATCTCCCATGTTGCAGCCATGGCTTTTGAACGCGTATCCAGGCTGGCGTCAATCCCGGCTCTGATACTGGCTGTTGGCATGTGGATGGCAACGGCGGTTCAAAGCTATGCGCAAAGCCTGATACGCGATCCGGATATCGAACATGGTTTACGAGAACTCGCCTTTCCAATCCTTCGCGCGGCTGGGCTGAACACCAACCGGGTACAGGTCCTTGTCGTAAACGACAGCACTTTCAACGCCTTCGTCATCGACTACAACACGATCTACGTGAACTACGGCCTCATTCTGGCGGTTGATAGCCCCGAGATGCTGCAGGCCGTTATTGCCCATGAAGCCGCCCATATCGCCAACGGTCATCTGGCCCGGCGCGCCGAGAACCTGAGGGCAGCTCAGCGAAATGCCCAGCTGGGTCTGGCACTCGCACTGGTCGCTGCGGCTGCTGGTGGAGGCGAAGCTGCAGCGGGCATCGCAGCCGGAACCTCGTCCTCTGCGCTACGCAGCTTTTTGGGCCATACACGGGCCGAAGAATCTTCGGCTGACCGAAGCGCTGCCAGCTATCTGCGATGGGCAGAGATTTCACCGATCGGCATGGTCGAGCTGCATCGGAAATTCGCGGGTCAGGAGTTGTTGAGTACGATTAATCAGGACCCTTACATGCGATCGCACCCGACCAGTCGTGAGCGTTTGCGTGCCGCCGAAGCCTTTTTGGAAGAGTTTTCTGATAGGGCCAAGTCCAACCCGAATGCCGACTACTGGTTTGCCCGTGTGAAAGGCAAACTATCAGCTTTTCTGCGCAGCCCCGGATGGACACTGCGTCGCTCCAAAGAAGAAACGGCGCAAGATATCCGCCTGATGCGCGAAGCAGCAGCACATCACCAGAACCGGAATCTGGCGAGTGCACGTGCCGCAATTGATGGCGCTCTCGAGGTTCGTCCTGACGATCCGTTCTATTACGAGCTCAAAGGCCAGATCTTGCTGGAAAACCGTCGGGTTAAAGAAGCTGTTGACGCCTATGGCAAAGCAGTAGAGCTTGCGCCCAATGACCCGCTCATTCTGGCTGGCTATGGTCGCGCGCTGCTGAGCGATGGCCAGACGAAGAACGCCCTGCAAGCCCTTGAAAAGGCTCGCGCAAGAGACTATCGAAACGCGCGGCTAATGCAAGATCTGGGTTCTGCCTATTCCAAGGTGGGCAACAATGGGATGGCATCGACCGTCACCGCAGAACGATATGCTTTGCAAGGCCGGTTGGCCGATGCAGGCATCCATGCAAAACGTGCTGTCGGGCAATTGCCCGTGGGCTCTCCGGGTTGGCAAAGGGCGCAAGATGTGTTGATTGCCTCGGAACGAGCAAAGAAAGAGAAAAGGAAACGGAAATGATCCTCAGACATGCTGCGCCGGCCCTTCTGGGGCTTTCCCTGATCTCCAGCCCTGCGGCGGCGCTGGATCTCAACTCGATGAGCGATGCGGAGAAAGCTGCTTTTGGCGAACAGGTCCGCGAGTATCTGCTGGAAAACCCCAGCGTTATTGTCGAAGCGATCACCATCCTCGAACAACAGCAGGCTGCCGCCGAAGCCGTCGCCGACAAGGAACTGGTCGCGGCGAATGCGGATGAACTGTTCAATGATGGATATAGCTGGGTAGGCGGCAATCCTGATGGTGATATCACTCTTGTCGAGTTCATGGATTATCGCTGCGGCTATTGTCGCCGAGCGGTACCAGAAGTCGCAAGCCTTTTGTCAGAGGACGGCAACATCCGTCTGGTGATAAAGGAATTCCCGATCCTTGGCGAAGCGTCCCTGCTATCATCGCAATTTGCCGTGGCCACCAAGAACGTAGCTGGCGATGATGCGTACAAACAGGTGCACGATGCGTTGATGGAATTCGGTGGCGATGTTTCCGAGGTGACTCTGCGTCGTATTTCGGACGGTCTGGGGCTGGACAGCGATGCGATCATTGCCGCCATGGACAGTGACGAAGTAAACAACGAAATAGCTCAAACCCGCGCACTGGCGCAAAAGATGAAAATCTCAGGCACGCCCTCTTTTGTTCTGGGAACCGAAATGTTGCGCGGTTATCTGACTGCAGATCAGATGCAGCAAATCGCCGACGGCGTTCGCGCTGATCAAAGCTGATTGAGAGGGGGCGGACACCCCGCCCCTTATCCATCGCGAGAACTTACCAGGCCTGGATGACGTATACGCAGCCAGCCCGCTGGATTGCACAAACAAATCTGTTGATCTTGAGAGGCAGATAGCGATGAACAGAAGAGAAATGTTGCTGGCCAGCGGAGCATTCGGCCTCATGACACGCCCAGGTATCCTTAGCGCAAACCCTGCCACCGGCTATTTCGTTCCACCCGAGGAAGGCCCGCATCAGCGTACATTCATGCAATGGCCGGCGAACCGCAGGGTGCACTCTGACAGGGTTTTCCGGAAAATGGCGCAGCAGACGATCGCTGATATCGCAAATGCGATATCCGATTTTGAACCCGTCACTCTGCTTGCTGCAAAGGAAGATCATTCATCGGCACGCAAAAAGCTCTCTGCCAGCGTCGAGCTTTGGGACATTCCTACCGACGACCTCTGGTGCCGCGATTCTGGACCGATTTTCGTAGTTAATGAAAACGGCGATCTCGCCATCACAAATATCCAGTTCAACGGCTGGGGCGAGAGGCAGATCAACACGAATGACTCGCAAATCGCCAGACGTGTTTCCGAACATCTGGGCCTGCCCTTCCTCAAATCCGGTCTGATCGGTGAAGGGGGTGGCGTTGAACAAGACGGCCACGGCTTGCTCATGGCACATGAGAGTTCATGGGTACACGACAACCGAAACCCGGGGATGTCGCGCAATGAAATTGAAGCGCTACTGCTGAAGGCATACGGGGCCGACCGCATGATCTGGTCCGCAGGCGTTTGGGACGAGGATATTACTGATTACCACATCGACAGCCTGGCGAGGTTTACCGGCCCCGGGCGTGTCCTGATCAACCTGCCGGACGATCCGGATCCAGCTGACCCGTTCCATATGGCGGCCCTGGACACTCATGATGTGCTTGTCGCTGCCGGGCTACAAGTAGATGTCATCCCCGAGCCGGTTGAGCGCCGCATCGACGATGAGGAATTCGTCGCATCCTATGCAAACTACTACGTTTGCAACGGCGCCGTAATTGTTGCCGAATTCGGTGATCGTGAAACCGACCAGATCGCGCAGGACGCGATTTCCCGGCACTACCCTGGCCGCGAAATCATCACACTTAACGTCGACACGTTGGGTGAGATGGGAGGCGGCATTCACTGCGCAACGCAACAGATGCCAGCAGTCACTTGATCTGCATCGCGGGTCGCGTGCGACGCCCTGAATAAGCTGTGCTTTACTCAGCTGCCTCTTTGGCAGCATCGAGTTCTGCCGCTTTTTTTTCGACCTCTTCAACGATGTGGTCGATCATCTGATCGTTCGACATCTTGTGGCTGGCCTTACCGGCCAGATAGACCATACCAGACCCTGCCCCACCGCCGGTGAAGCCAACATCGGTCATCAGCGCCTCACCCGGACCATTCACAACACAACCGATGATCGACAGGCTCATGGGTGTCTTGATGTGCTCAAGGCGCTTTTCCAGCTCTTCAACGGTTTTGATGACGTTAAAGCCCTGACGCGCGCAGGACGGGCAAGAGATGATGTTGACGCCGCGGTGACGCAGACCCAGAGATTTGAGAATCTCGAAACCCACCTTGACCTCTTCGACAGGATCGGCCGACAGGCTGACACGGATCGTGTCCCCGATGCCCATCCAAAGCAGGTTGCCTAGCCCGATGGCAGATTTGATCGTACCACTGACCAGTCCACCAGCCTCGGTAATCCCCAGATGGATCGGTGCATCTGTCGCCTCGGCAATACCCTGATAAGCTGCCGCTGACAGGAATACGTCGCTGGCTTTCACACTGATCTTGAACTCATGAAAATCGTTGTCCTGAAGGATGCGGATATGTTCCAGCCCGCTTTCGACCATCGCCTCAGGGCACGGTTCGCCATATTTCTCCAGCAGATGCTTTTCCAGACTGCCCGCGTTCACGCCGATGCGGATCGAGCAGTTGTGGTCTTGTGAAGCCTTGATGACTTCTTTCACACGCTTTTCGTCACCGATATTACCCGGGTTGATGCGAAGGCATGCAGCGCCTGCTTCAGCAGCCTCGATACCACGACGATAGTGGAAATGGATATCAGCGACGATCGGAACGGGGCTTTCGCGCACGATCTCTTTTAGCGCTTTTGACGACGCCTCATCCGGCACCGAAATCCGCACGATATCCGCGCCTGCCTCAGCTGCTGCCTGGACCTGTGCAATGGTTCCTGCCACGTCAGTCGTCAGCGTGTTGGTCATGGTCTGGACTGCAATGGGCGCATCACCCCCAACCGGAACGTTCCCAACCATGATCTGGCGGGATTTGCGGCGATAGATATCGCGCCAGGGACGTACGTGATTGAGAGACATGAAAACCGGTCCGCGTCTGCCTAGGTTGCGCCTTAGATAGTTCGGCGACCGGGGTACCGCAATGGTTAGATCACTCGGCGGGCGCTTCTGTCGCCTGAGTTTGCAATTCGGCGACCAATTGCTTGAGCGCACTGTTATGGTCTGCTTCCAAATCCGCCACGGTGAAATGCTCGGACACCGAGTCTTTGGACAACACAACGCCCTTAGCTACTGTTCCGGGCGCGCCGACAGGCCCATAGTGTTTGCCATTTACTTGGAAATAAACCGAACCAGCAGCACCAGCGCGCAATTGAGGTGGCTCTTCTGTCAAAGGCACCTCAAAGGTGTTGCCATGCTCAACGGTTCCAAGAGTTCCCTCAAAAATCACACTACCATCGGCCGCTCGAACACGCATCCAAGCTGGGTCAACAGCAACAATCCGCAGTGCAGTATCAAGTTTCTCTACAACCTGCGGCAACGCAGGGCGTTCTACGGTGTGAACATCGGCAATCTGCGTTTCAGGAACCTCTGGCGGTCTGAAGGTGCCTACCGTACGCGGATCAAGCGTCGATATCGGCGCATCACGGGCAACAAGAACGGGTACGTCCAACGCCTGCGGTCGATAGAGGCGGTCAAGCGCCTCTGCACTTGGGCTTTCCAACCCGGCTATCTCTGGCTCCTGCGAACGGCTTTGCGCTTCGTGCAACGGATCAAGATCCGACAGCACGACCGGGGCCTGTTCAACCGGTGCCACCTGTACCTGCTGAATCTTGTTCAGCACGGACCAACCGCCGTATCCAATCCCACCGATCAGCGCCAGAAGGACGAGAGACGACCCGATTGCGCGAGGCTCAATATGGCTGAAAACCGATTCATTGCCGGGCAGGTATGGCGTGTTGGGAGAGATGAACGGATCGCGCCCCATAGGACCGCGGTTTGGCAAATCCCCAGTTGCCTTTTTTACAACCGATGCCTCTGCCGACATGCCATGCGCGACCTCAAATCCACTTTCCTGACAGAAGGCAGCAAAGGTATCATCCGGGTTCATCCCCAGATAGCGGGCGTAAGAACGAACATACCCGGCAATGAAGCCGGGTGTGTCAAATGCATCAGGATCAGCATTTTCGATGGCAGCGATGTAGTTGGCTTTGATCCGCAGTTCGCGCTGAACATCCAGTAGCGACTTGCCCATGGTTGCCCGCTCGCCGCGCATCATGTCACCAAGCCGTACTTCGAAGTCGTCGAAACCCTTTGGTCTGACGTCTACGTCTTCCTCGGAATCGCGCTGTGTCCTGCGCCCAATCATCCCTGCTGCCCCATTTTGCCTGCCGCGTGCTTAGCGCGAACAGCGAATCGTCCCCATAACGATTCGTCTGTTTGTTTGTTAGCGTAAGCTTAACACGCGGCAAACGTGTTGCACACTTTGGCGTGAGGTTAACCGGCAAGTTCGGCGCGATTTAGCGCACAATGTGACCAAAGTTCGTCCATCGCCTGGATCAAACGGTTCATCTCGCCGGGCCCGTGTACAGGTGACGGCGTAAAGCGCAGGCGTTCAGTCCCTCGAGGAACGGTCGGGAAATTGATCGGCTGAACGTAAATTCCATGATCATCCAGCAGCCTGTCACTGAGGATTTTGGTGTGTACCGGGTTGCCGACAATCACCGGAACGATGTGACTGCCGTGGTCGATCAACGGCAAGCCCATCCCTTTCAGACGCAGCTTGAGCACCTTGGCCTGCGTCTGATGCTGTTCCCGCAGTTCCGATGCACCTTTGAGATAGGCAACAGAGGCAGCAGCACCCGCAGCAACCGAGGGCGGAAGAGACGTGGTGAAGATGAAGCCCGGCGCGTAAGAGCGTACAGCGTCGCACATCTTTTCGCTGGCGGCGATATAGCCACCCATCACGCCGTATGCTTTAGCCAGCGTTCCGTTGATGATGTCGATACGATGCGCCAGCCGGTCACGCTCGGTTACACCACCGCCGCGCGGGCCGTACATGCCGACCGCGTGCACTTCGTCGATATAGGTCAGCGCGCCGAATTCGTCTGCCAGATCGCAAATTTCTTCGATCGGACCAAAGTCACCATCCATCGAATAGACCGATTCAAACGCGATCAGCTTGGGCACTGCAGGATCGTCGGCCTCAAGTAGTTCACGCAGATGCGCGACATCATTGTGGCGGAAGATCCGCTTGTCGCCACCATTGCGACGCACACCTTCGATCATCGAGGCGTGGTTCAGCGCGTCGGAATAGATGATCAGGCCCGGGAACAGCTTAGGTAGCGTGCTCAGCGTCGCGTCGTTTGCGATATAGGCACTGGTGAAAAGAAGCGCAGCCTCTTTACCATGCAGATCTGCGAGCTCGGCTTCCAACCGCTTGTGATAGACAGTTGTGCCAGAGATGTTGCGTGTGCCGCCCGACCCTGCACCCGCGGCATCAACGGCCTCGTGCATTGCGTTCAGGACGACGGGATGCTGCCCCATGCCCAAATAGTCGTTGCCGCACCATACGGTGATATTCTGCTGCGAACCGTCTGGACGGGTCCGAACGGCGTGAGGGAAATGGCCGTTGCGACGTTCGATATCGATGAAGGTCCGGTATCGTCCTTCTTCATGCAGCCTGGCAATCGCTGAATCGAGCTGAGCAGTGTAGTCCAACGGACCCTCCTTCGATGTCCGATTGTATTGACCACAACCGGACCACTTTGTTCGCCGTATCTCCTGGCCTAGACCATTAGTACGACTTTGCGTTCCTCTGTATCAACTACCTACTGCTGATCAGTGGGACCTAACTTTGATTTGCATCAATTATCCCTTAACACGCCCTCGGACAAGTAAAGTTACGGCTATAAGACGCGAGGAAACGACGCAGGTAGTTCTACGGCTCTTTCCTTATTTCCGATAGTATACTCCAATTCCCGCCGATACACACTGGACGACACCGCCAGCGCTGCTAGGCTCCGCGCAAATTCACATCCATTCAGGAGAAGCCTATGTCGCTTGACGCTGTTCTGAGCAGGATCGACACCGATCTGACCACTTCCATCGACCGGTTGATGGAGTTTCTGCGCATACCGTCCATCTCAACTGATCCAGCCTTCAAGGAGAACGTTGATCAGGCAGCAGACTGGCTGGTCGCAGATTTGCAAAGCATTGGCATTAAGGCGGAAAAGCGTGAAACCCCCGGCCACCCCATGGTGGTTGGGCACGTCGGTGAAGATGGCGATGGGCCACATGTGCTGTTCTATGGCCATTATGACGTACAACCGGTTGATCCGCTAAATCTGTGGAACCGTGATCCGTTTGATCCGGCGCTGGAAGATACCGAGCATGGGCAAGTCATTCGCGGCCGCGGCTCGTCGGATGACAAGGGTCAGTTGATGACCTTTGTCGAGGCTTGCCGCGCCTGGAAGGCAGTTCATGGTAAACTACCCTGCCGGATCACGTTCTTCTTTGAAGGAGAGGAAGAATCGGGCTCTCCGTCGCTGGTGCCGTTCCTCGAAGCCAACAAGGAAGAACTGCAAGCTGATCTGGCCCTCGTCTGTGATACCTCGATGGTCTCGCGCGGCGTTCCTTCGATCGCCTCGCAACTGCGCGGCATGCTGAAGGATGAGTTCACAATCATCGGCCCCCGTATCGACCTGCATTCCGGCCACTACGGTGGGCCGGGCCTGAACCCCCTGCGTGAGCTTTCCAAGATTGTTGCTTCTTTCTATGACGACGACACCGGACGCGTTGCGGTCGAAGGCTTCTACGAAGGTGTTCATGAAGTTCCCGCCGAGCAGCTGCGTCAATGGGAAGGCTGCGGATTTGACGAAGCTGAATACCTGAACTCGGTGGGGTATACCCAACCCCACGGCGAAAAAGGCTACTCCACACTTGAACAGCAATGGGCGCGCCCGACGCTGGAAGTTAACGGACTTTGGGGTGGCTACAATGGTGCCGGATCCAAAACGGTGATCCCGTCAGAGGCGCACTGCAAGATCACCTGCCGACTGGTCGGTGACATGGACCCGGATGCCCTGCGCGACAAGATCCGCAAACACGTGGAAGAGCGGCTGTCCCCCGATGCGAAGGTTGTTTGGGACAATGACCTCGAAGGCTCCCCTGCTTCAGTCATGAACCTTGACCGCCCCGAATTCGAAGCCGCGCGCGGCGCACTGTCCGACGAGTGGGATCGCGAGGCTGTATTCACCGGCATGGGCGGCTCGATCCCCGTAGTCGGCTACTTCGATACAGTTCTGGGACTGGATTCGATGTTGGTCGGTTATGCCAACGACGATGACGCTATCCATTCACCGAACGAAAAGTATGACGTAAAGAGCTTCCACAAGGGTATCCGCTCGTGGGCACGCATTCTGGATGCTTTGAATAAGTAAACAAAAAAAGGCACCGCCGATGTGGCGGTGCCTTTTCCCTTGGGATCATCCCAAACTTACATGTGAATCACGCGGCCATAAGCGTCCAGCACACTTTCGTGCATCATCTCGGACAAGGTCGGGTGTGGGAAGACGGTGTTCATCAGGTCTTCTTCGGTGGTCTCAAGCTGGCGACCAACCACATAACCCTGTATCAACTCTGTGACTTCTGCGCCAATCATGTGCGCGCCCAGCAATTCTCCGGTTTTGGCATCAAATACGGTTTTGATCAGGCCCTCGGGCTCACCGAGAGCGATGGCCTTGCCGTTACCGATGAAGGGGAAACGGCCAACTTTGACCTCGTAGCCCAGTTCTTTGGCCTTAGCTTCCGAGTAACCGACCGAGGCGACCTGCGGCTGGCAATATGTGCAGCCTGCGATGCTTTCCGGTTTGACCGGGTGCGCGTGTTTGCCTGCAATCAATTCGGCAACCATGACACCTTCGTGGCTGGCCTTGTGTGCCAGCCAAGGCGCACCAGCGATATCACCGATGGCATAAAGACCCTCGACACCGGTGCGACAGAACTCATCCGTCACGACATGGGTGCGGTCGATTTTGACACCAAGCGCCTCGAGGCCGAGATTTTCGACATTACCAACGATTCCAACTGCAGAAATCACGGTGTCAAAGTCGTGTTTCTCGACCTTGCCATTGACTTCGATATGCGCCGTGACCTTGCCTTTGCCACGATCCAGCTGCTTGACCATCGCCTTTTCCTTGATGGTCATACCCTGCTTGGTAAAGGACTTTTTAGCGAATGCGCTGATCTCGGCATCTTCGACGGGAAGGATGCGGTCCATCACCTCGACCACGGTCGTGTCAGCACCCAACGTATGGTAGAAGCTTGCAAACTCGATACCGATTGCACCTGAGCCGATGACCAACAATTTCTTGGGCATGCGCGGTGGCTGCAGAGCGTGCTTGTAGGTCCAGACCAGATCACCGTCAGCCTCAAGGCCAGGCAGTTCGCGCGCCCGGGCACCGGTCGCAAGGATGATGTTCTTTGCCATCAGTTCTTCAGTACCTTTATCGGTTTTGACACTGACCTTGCCCTTGGTTGGGATCGTTGCCTCCCCCATCACGACGGTGACTTTGTTCTTTTTGAGCAGATGTCCGACGCCACTGGTCAACTGTTTTGCCACCCCGCGCGAACGTTTGACCACGGCATTGAGATCATAGCCGATCTTGTCAGCACTCAGACCAAAATCCTTGGCACGCTCCATGAGGTGAAACACCTCTGCAGATCGCAGCAACGCCTTTGTTGGGATGCACCCCCAGTTGAGACAAATCCCACCCAGATGCTCGCGTTCAACCACGGCCGTCTTCAGTCCCAACTGGGCCGCGCGGATAGCAGCGACATAGCCACCGGGCCCTGCCCCGATTACGATCAGATCAAAGGATTGTGCAGCCATGTGTACCTCTCGGCGCAGGTCGATTGAAAACTAGTTTACCGTTAAACTATTTTTTCAAACTCATCAATGTCCGTTCCCGCGACATATATGACGCGGGGTCAGCGTGTCTGAATTACACAGATTTGAGCCTATACCCGAGATAAACCAATAGCTAGAACAGAGGTGCCCGGACCACCGGGTATTTCATTCTCTTAGATTTCCGAAAGGCGTATCATGGCCAAAACGCTCAGAGATTTAGTGCTCGCCCTTTTGAACGCAACTTTGATCCTTGTGGCCTTGTGCCTGTTTCTGGGACTGAAACTTAGCCAATCTATCGAAAGTATCCGGGATGGATTTGCTGAGAACCTGCAACTGGTGACACCTTTGCGGGATCAGGCGCAGAGTATTCGGGGAGAGCTTGCAGCCGTGCGCAGCGATTTGGCGGCTATTCGCGCACAGGATGGTACACTGGACAGTGTAGTCAGTCAGAAACTGAATGCCACATTGCAGCGGCTGAATGATCTGGAAACCAAACTGGAGACTACCCAGTCGCAACTCGCGGGTTTAGCAGAAAAACCCGAAGAGCTTATCGATCACGCCATCACCACTTCGGCTGATGTCGTGACCGACCGAATTCTTGTTATTCGGGGCTGTGAGCCCGCGACCTAGGTCGCGGCCCCCTGAAGCTCGCGAACGGTTGAGCCGTAACCACCGCTGCTGACATATGCAGCCTCGTGTTCGGTTGTCGGACGCTCCAGCGCCTCGTTCCGATATGGAAACCGACCGAACTTGCGGATCACTTCGCGGTGGGCTCTTGCATGCAAAAGGTTGCCTGCGCCGTTTTCCGGCATACGCTCACACATGAGCCGCACACAGCGTTCCTGATCACACAGGTTTTCCGAGTGCATCATCGGCAGGTAAAAGAACTGCCGTGCCGGCTCGTCAATCTTCAAATCCCAGCCTTTGTCGACCGCACATTTCGCGGCTGTCAAAGCTGCCCTGTCAGACGAGAACGCCTTTCCACTACCCCGGAACATATTGCGCGGGAACTGGTCCATCAGAATGATGTACGCCAGTGAGCCGCTGGGATAGGTCAGCCAGAGCGAGAACCTGCCCTCGCACGCCGCTTCCCATGTTTCGAGGAACCGTTCACGGATTTGCGCATCAAGCGCTTCATCCTGCAGATACCACCCCTCGGGGCCAACTTCATCTAACCAAAAACTCAATACTTCTTCAGGACCTACCATGCCCTTGACTCCGTAATTGCCCTCCCCAGGGACGTAAGGTCATTTAAGTCCGTTTTACAGAATTGTTACAGTAACATATTGCAACATTTGCGACACAAATCCGGCGCTCAGGCAGGTTCTTGCGCATCCGGTTCATCCTGCGCAGCTTCGATTGCAACCTCCTGCGCCACTTCAAGCGCAACTGGTGACGAAGTAGGCAGAATGGAAGCAATCGAACTGGTCTCATCAACAGGTACGTAGGCACGCTGTGTCATACGATAGAGCGCATAAACCGCCATGATGAACATGAGCGTCGCAATAAACAGGAAGAAGCCTGCAGGTCCCACGATGCCTTCACCCATCAACCAACCTGTAATGAGCGGGCCTGCAATCGCACCAAGACCGTTAATGAATATCAGGCCGCCAGAGGCTGCTGACATATCGTCATACTCAAGATAGTCATTGGTATAGGCAATCAGCAGCGAATAGAGCGGGCTGGTCATGCCACCGATCAGGAATGCGCCTGCCAACAGGATCGTGAATGTGGCACCGAAGAACATGCCGATCAACGCACCACAGCCCCCTACGACAGCGACAAGCAGGATCAGGATGCGTCGATCCATACGGTCAGAAATCCAGCCAATCGGATATTGCAGCAACACCGCGCCTACATAGAACGAGGCTACAAACGTCGAGATTTCGACGAGCGACAAGCCAGCCTGAGCGCCGTAAACCGAGCTCATCCCGAACTGGGCCGAGAAAATGCCACCCAACAGGAACATGCCAACGCAACCCAACGGAGATGTTTCCATCAGCTTGCGCAATGTCATGGGTTTGGTCGTGTCAAATGCTGGGGTTGGTGAAATCGATAGCAGAATTGGCGCAAAAGAAACCGAGACAAGGATCGATGCGATCACGAATGTCTCATAACCTGCGGGATCGCCTATCAACAAAAGTGCCTGCGCGCTGACAATACCCGTCATCTGAACGATCATATACAGCGACAGCGCTTGCCCACGGTTTTCATTGCTTGCGGCGTTGTTCAACCAGCTTTCAGCCGTCACATACACCCCGGAAAAGCAGAACCCGATCACAACGCGCCCAAGTGACCAGGCAATTGGGTCGGTCAGCATCGGATACATGATCATCACGGCAGAGATGAAAGACGCCAGTGCCGCAAATACGCGTACATGCCCTACGCGCCGGATCATCTCAGGCGCAAGGCGCGATCCGCCAAGGAAACCGACAAAGTAAGCCGACATCACGAATGACATCTGCAGAGTCGAAAAACCCTCGATCTCACCCCGCACACCCAGCAGCGTACCCTGAAGGCCGTTGCCGACCATCAGCAATCCCATACCAAGAAGAAGCGCCCAAGCGCTGGAAAGTACCTGAAGCATGCTGCCACCCGGAATTGCCGACGTGTTGTACGTCTTGAGATCAAAAAACCCTTTGGTCGCGCTTGTCTACGACATTCTAAAGGCGCGATCCGGAAAACACGGCTTTCAAGGCATCAAAAGCGACGCATCCCCATAAGAGAAGAAACGATATTTCCTAGCAATGGCATGCGCGTAGATGTCGTTGACCCGATCCTGCCCCATCAGCGCCGAAACCAGCATCAGCAACGTCGATTTCGGCAGGTGGAAGTTGGTCATCAACGCGTCTGTCACATGAAACTCGAAACCCGGATAGATAAAGATATCGGTTTCGCCTTCCCACGGTTGAATACTGCCGCTGCGGGCCGCACTTTCGATCAGGCGCAGGGCAGTCGTACCTACGGGAATAACCCGTCCACCGGCGGATTTGGTCGCGCGAATTTCCTCGGCGGCCTGTTCGCTGACGCGCCCCCATTCGGCATGCATCTTGTGTGTGGTGACGTCCTCGACCTTGACCGGGAGGAACGTCCCCGCTCCAACATGCAAAGTAACATGTGTAAACGTCACCCCGCGTTCGCCCAGCGCATGCAACAGCGCCTCATCGAAATGTAGCGATGCGGTTGGGGCTGCGACCGCTCCGGAATTCTGAGCCCAAACAGTTTGATAGTCTGTCTTGTCCTGCTCATCCGCAGGTCGTTTGGCTGCGATGTAAGGCGGCAATGGCATTGCGCCTGCTTGTTCAAGCGCTTCGTCGAAATCATCGCCTTGCAGATTGAAACGCAAACAGGCTTGTCCGTCCTCGACCCGTTCCAGCGTCGCACTCAGCCGTTCCGAGAACACGATCTCTTCGCCAAGCTTCACTTTCTTTAGCGGTTTGATCAGTGCCGCCCATGTGCCATCAGATTGCGGATCAAGCAAAGTTGCCTCAATGGCTGCCGAGACAGGCCCTTGCGCGCTATTGCGATGGCGACGCCCATTCAGTCGCGCAGGAATCACCCGTGTATCGTTCAGGACAAGACGGTCACCCGGGCGCAGCCAATTGGGCAAATCCAAAACCTGCTGATCCGTGATCTCACCCCCATTTGCCACCAGCAGGCGCGCAGAGGAGCGCGGGCTGGCAGGCCGCGTCGCGATCAAGTCTTCGGGCAGGTCGAAATCAAAGTCACTCAGTTGCATGGCGGCGCATTACAGGGCTCTGACAGATTCGGCCACAGCCTGACTTACCGATCCTCACCACGAGTTCCCTGAGTGGGTTGGGTCCCACCTGAATTCTGCGGCTGCGCATTAGGCCCGTCAGAAACCGTAGGTCGTGGTCCGCGCATCAGATCGCGAAGAAACAGTGGGGCGAGTCCGGATAGTGGGTTTACCGAAACCTGAGGCGAGCCAATCGGCCCTGTCAATGTATAGTTGAATGCAAATATCCCTTCACCTTTTCGCGTCAGAACACTGCCAATCGCGTTGACCAGGTATATCGGAGATATCGCTCCACGCAGGTTCAGCGTCTGCCTGACCGTATCCACAGTGCCATCAAAGGATAGGCCCATTGACGGGCCTACCGCGCTACCGCTTAGAACTTTGACTTCGGTGGGAGTAATCCGCATCTTGCTGTCAATGGACGAAAAATAGATGCCCTGCCCCGCCATCTCGGTCAGCAAGCCAACAAGGCTGATGGCATTGAGCAAAGCAGCCATCGCCGGGGCATCCTTGATACGGGTATCGGTGATCTTTAGGTCGACATCATAGTTCCCGGCTTCGGCAATTGGATCCAATTGTACGCGCAGGTTACCTTCTCTTGCCTGCGTCAAAAGCCCGGCAGAACTCAGAACCGCACCTGCATCATTCGAGGTTAGG
>NZ_SMMF01000963.1:149227-180243 GCF_009711355.1 Roseibium sp. RKSG952
CGAGGGGATACCTGACCGTTGATCGCTGCTTTTCCATTCACCCGCGCTGAGAATGGCCCCCGAAGACCACCTGTGGTTTCAAACGTACCCCGCATCCCTGTTAGAGCAACCTCTTCGGTGACCTGCAGCCGGTCCAATGCAACCTCAAGCTTTGGTCCCGGCCCAGAGCTGCCTCCACCACCCGTTCCATTTCCAAAGGTCGCCTTTCCCAGATCCATAACGCCACCGAGAACGCGAATATCCGGCAACGCGGCTCCTCGCCCAATCAGCTCGGCGGGAACGGCCAGCCATTCACCCAGCTCAAACGAACTGAACTGAACACGATCCAGCTCATCACCATCTCGGAACGATATCGACGCGACCGTTCTGAGGCCAGCTGCATCAAGCCTGAGCGAATCCACCCGCAACTGGTCACCCAATGTGGCCTCTGCCGTTAGGCTGCCACTACTGTTTGCTCCTTTCCGCCAGCCGAGCTCAGGGATGGCCAGCGCCACTCCGACCAGATCGGACTCCGCGGACAATTTTGGAGGCTCGCCCGCGCCAATCCCCAATCGGAGTGCTGCCGTACCCTGCCCGGTCAACATCCCCTTGGGCAGCCCTGCTCTGAGTTCATCCATCAACCGGGGTGATAACTCGATCTGTCCTGTCAGTTCGCTGCGCTGAGGTTCTTCGCCTCCGATCGGTTGTTGCCAACGAGCCTGAATCGGCACCACCCCAAAGAAGCCATTCCCCTGAATGCTGACCTGGGTCTGGTCTCCACTCAATTGCAGATTATCTGCGCTGACGTTGACGTCGGGAACCAGCTTATCACTCGCCAGGTCATCGAGACTTCCTGTGAAGTGAAACTCCGCTTCTTCAAATTTCAGCTTCTTTTTCAGCGGTAGCGACAGTGTGCCCACCAAGCCAACCCGGCCATTGGCCAAATCAACTGGCAAACCGGCTTTGGTCATCACTTCGAGAGGAGCCCGGTTCAACAACGAAAGCGCTGCTGTAACGCTACCGTTTGCAACAATCCGGGCGATACCGGGTGTCGTTTTCTTGATACTCACATCCGGGATGATGAAGGACGTGCCTGATGCATCAACTGATCCGCCCTCGTCTGCGACAACGACACCCTTTTGAGCCGTTACCGTAAAGCGGTCATTAATCAGGCTTGCCTGACCCTGAGCATCCTCCACAGGAGGCAATGTCTTGGCAAACCGAACGCGAGCTTTATCGAAATCGAAATCCAGATAAATGTCGGGTTCAGATTGTGGTCGCAACCTGAGTGCAAAATCCATGTCAGATACTTCACCCTGATACAGATTTTCAGTCACCCAAATACGCGGTTTGGGTGCAAGCCGTGGCGGCCAATATTGCAAGACCTGTTCAGATGGCATCTGGTCAATATTCGCATTCAGATCCACGCTCCAGCCTTCAGTCAGACCGACCAAGTTTCCTGAAGCGCGCAATCGATGTGCACCATCCTCGATCGTGACCTGTCCCAACTGCACCCGAAACGGATTTAGCTTCATCTGAAAATCCAGATCAGCGCGTCTCAGCTCCAGAGTCTCAGTGAACAGATTTGCCGGATTCACACGAATACCGATCAGACGAAATTGCGCCGCCATGCTTTCTAAAATGCCGCTATCAACGCCTTGCAGAAAAGCCTTGCCCTCAGCCTGCACAGACCCCCAGGCAGAATCGATCGAAACCTCGTTGAAATCCAGAACCTGTCCGACCGGATCATAGGTGAAATACGTGCGCGCGGATTCAAACGGCACCGGTTTGATTTCGGGGTTCGGTTGCACGGCACCAGCGCCCAAGTTCAGGGTCGCAAAGACCGGACCCAGGGCCGCCTGAGCATCAATGCTGCCTCGTAGTGCCCCGGAAATTGGCGTGTTGAGCACTTGCAACCATGCCAAAGCCGGGGTTTGCCCGGCAATATCTTCGGCAGGCAAGTCGGTTATTGATACGCCAAACCGGGCCGCGGGTGAGCCCAGTGTGCTCGTATAATTAGCTTCGATAGAACTGACATAATCACGCCCTGCCAGTACCGAGAAACCCGTTGCCAAACGTACTTCGTTGTCATTGCGGTTGGCCTGAATATGCCCACCATCCAGAAGCCACGACCGGCCCAGTCGCAAATCCTTGTAATCAAGAGTGATTGCATCAAGTTCGACCGAAGTCAGGGCCGACAATGCCGGGGATTGGAATATCCTGTCCGAGCCTTCCAGTAGCTGAGCAAAATTCGGTGCCTCCTGCAAAGGTGTGCTTCCAGATCCGACGGTCAGCGACAGCGCGCCATCGGGACCGCGCGTCAATGCAATCAGCGCTCCGTTCAGGATGATGCGCTTGGGGCGCACCTGGCCGCGCAACAGCGGCCTCATCGCCAGACTTGCACGGACATCTGCGACCTGAGCGATTTGCTGTCCCGCCGCATCGCTTACGGTCACATCCGTAAGTCGCAATCTGGGTCGCCAACCTTCGTGAATGATAAAGCTGACGTCACCGAACCTGATCTGCAAACCACCTAAGGCCCGCTCAAGACGCGCTTCGACGCGATCGCTGAGCCACTCAGGTGCATGCAGCCGCTGACCAACCACCATAAATCCCGTGAACAGCGCGAGAAACAACAACAAGACAACGCCGCGCAAAGTCCACAGACCAGCCCGGCGCCGACGGGATCGGCGGCGCGGCTGTTGTTCTGCCTGCGCAGCACCTTCCTGATCTTGCTGGATCAATTTGCTATCCACGCCTTTCAAACCGACTACGCCGCCCTATGATGTCGAGCATCAATTAAAAACCTTTGCCGGAGTTTCCAATGCCCGACGTTTCAGACACCGCCCCCGATTTCACTTTGCCCCGCGATGGCGGCGGAGAAGTGACCTTGTCGAATCTGCGCGGCGGTACCGTCGTTTTGTTTTTCTATCCCCGTGATGATACGCCGGGCTGCACCAAGGAATCCATCGGTTTCTCGGAACAACTTCAATCCTTTGCCGATGCGGGTGCTCAGGTTTTTGGCATCTCGCGTGATAGCATCGCAAAGCATGACAAGTTCGTTGCCAAGCACAGCCTGACGACGCCCCTGCTGTCAGACGAGCGATCATCTGTTTGCGAAGATTACGGCGTCTGGGTGGAAAAGAAGATGTATGGCAGAACCTCCATGGGGATCGAACGATCGACCTTCATCATCGACGCAGAGGGGAAGATCGCCCACGTCTGGCGCAAGGTCAAAGTGCCCGGCCATGTCGAGGAAGTGCTGGAAGCTGTTCAGGCGCTTTAACGGTCAAGTTCACAGTCCTCTCGACCCTTGGCTTGATCCGGTTTATCACCCGCCACGAACAGCGATTGGCGGAGGAAACCCGTGCCAAAAACATTGACTCAGATGGCGACCGAGGTTCTGACCACCGCGGACGGCAGGGCGAAAACCGCCCTGTCAAAGAAATATGCGGCTGCGTGGTTCGAATCCAGAAAAGGCGATTCTGAGCCGATCGAAGTCGGAACGGCAACTCCTCCGCTTAATCCGGCGCGGCCTGACCGTCCCGAGCTGTTGTCGCCCCGCGATGTTCCTAGACGCCGGCCCGGTAGTGAAGCGGGCAGGATCGCCCTGCTGCATGCTGTTGCACATATCGAGTTAAATGCTGTGGATTTGCACTGGGACATCATCGCCCGGTTCGGGCATGTGCCCATGCCAATCGGGTTTTATGACGACTGGGTGAAGTGCGCCGAAGAGGAATCGCGCCATTTCGAAATGGTGTGCGACTGTCTGGAACAAATGGGCAGCCACTATGGCGCCCTTCCCGCCCATGCCGGCATGTGGCGCGCAGCTGAAGACACCGCCGAAGACCTGATGGGTCGGCTGGCAGTCGTGCCAATGGTGCTTGAAGCGCGTGGGCTGGATGTAACCCCCGGCATGATTGACATATTCCGCAAAGCTGACGCCAAACTGGCGATTGAAGCGCTGGAAATCATCTATTCCGAAGAGGTCGGCCACGTAGCGTATGGATCAAAGTGGTTCCACTTTTTGTGCGGTCGGGAAAACGCAGATCCAAAAGATGTGTTTCACCAGCTTGTACGCCGCTATTTTCACGGGGCGCTCAAACCGCCTTTCAATGAAGAGAAACGCGCCGAGGCCGGATTGCCTCCGGATTTCTACTGGCCACTGGCGGATGATATGCCACCACCTGGGGTTGTGAAGGAGTGATATTCCTCCCCCAGATCGGCAATTTCCTGCCGATGCCGTGCGGTAATTCTCTGTCCGGGCAGACCTGATTGTTAACAATCTTGCCCAAACGCGACTTGGCCTTTATGCAATCGGCCCAAGGGACGGCTACCCACTCATGACCGGTCCCGAACAGGGGATGAGAGGTAAAGACGCGTGCGAACACGTCTGGCAATCAAACTACACTCACTGCTCGAGCGGCACTTTCCGGAACGCCGGGTATTTTTAAAGTCCGATAATGACACGCGGTTCATCCGTCTGAGTTCGGAAACTCAGGTCGCAGCTGTTGCTGGCGTCGCCGTTATGGTGGGCTGGACCGCTGTCTCAACGGCAATATTGCTTATGGACAGTATCGGATCTGGGAATTTCCGCGATCAGGCCAAGCGCGACCAGGCGACCTATCAGGAACGTCTCAACATTCTGTCCGCAGAACGCGATGCGCGCGCCGAAGAGGCACTGGCTGCGCATGATCGGTTCAACGCCGCACTGGAGCAAATCTCGGCAATGCAATCCGAGTTGCTCAAGTCGGAGAACCGGCGTCGCGAACTGGAAACCGGGATCGAAGTTATTCAAACCACCCTCCGCGCGACTATGAAGCAGCGTGAAGAGGCACGGGTTGAACTCGCTGAGCTCCAGCAGGAAACAGACAGCGACGAGATGTACATGGTGGCTTCGGCCAATCCTGCGCAGATGGCGTTCATGACAGATGCGCTGGCACGCACTGCACTTGAACGCGACGAGATCGCCGCGAACGCCCAGGATGCGTTGGAGCAGCGCGATGAGCTTGAGCTTGAAATCCGGCTGATGCAGGAGCGCAGCGACGAGATTTTCCGTCAGCTGGAAGAAGCTATGGTGATCTCGGTCGAGCCGCTGGATAAGATGTTCCGGCAGGCTGGCATGCCAACAGATCGCATCATCGAAGAGGTCCGGCGCGGATATAGCGGTATGGGCGGTCCGCTGACCCCTTTATCCTTCAGCACGCGCGGTGAAGAGGCAGAACTTTCTGCCGACGAAGTGCGTGCGAATACTCTGCTACAGCAAATGGATCAGTTGAACCTGTACAGGATCGCTGCAGAAAAAGCCCCCTTTGCGAGTCCAGTGCGCGCGGCCGTGCGCTTTACCAGTGGCTTCGGCACCCGACGCGACCCTAAGACGGGGGGCCGCCGAATGCACAATGGCGCTGATTTCGCTGGTGCAACCGGCACCGACATCTTTGCGACAGCAGATGGCGTTGTAACCCATGCAGGCTGGCAATCCGGTTTCGGCAGGCTGGTTAAGATCAAGCACGCCTTCGGGATTGAGACACTTTATGCTCATAATACCAAGATCCGTGTAAAGGTCGGTCAAAGGGTCTCGCGCGGCGATCATATTGCTGATATGGGTAGCACCGGACGGTCGACCGGCACGCACCTGCACTACGAAGTACGCGTGAATGGTAAACCTGTAAATCCAATGACTTACATCAAGGCTGCGAGAAATGTTTTCTAAGAGCAAAATGAACGAGCCCGCACCCAAGGCTTCTGAGGCGGCCAAACCCGCCGCTCCGGCAACTCCGGCAACCCCTGCCCCTGCAGAGACAAAGGCAAGCACTGCGCCCAAGCCAAAGCCACCGGCGTCGGTACTGTCTTCTGACCTGCATATCACAGGTAATATCAAGACCACCGGAGACATTCAGGTTGAAGGCACTGTCGAAGGCGACATCCGTGCGCACCTGTTGACCATCGGTGAAACCGCGACCATCAAAGGTGAAGTTACCGCTGATGACGTCGTAATCAACGGTCGTATCGTTGGCCGCGTGCGTGGATTGAAAGTACGCCTGACTTCGACCGCACGAGTCGAGGGCGACATCATCCACAAGACCATCGCCATCGAAAGCGGCGCACATTTCGAAGGTTCGGTTCAGCGTCAGGACGACCCCCTGAATCCGGGCCGCAGCGGCAAGTCGGGCGCAAACCCGGCAGCCGAAGTCAGCCAGTAATCCAGCTGACATCCAAATCGTTTCAAACACCGCAGAGCAGTCTGCGGTGTTTTTTTTGTTCGCTACAGATGCATCGGCGCTTGTTCGAAAATTACTGCAGTTCCGATTTAGATGTGCAACCGTCAGAGGCAATCACTCCGAATCCGGAACAGAGTGTTGCAGGAGGCACAGTGGGCAAACTTCATGCTGATGATCGGATCGAGGTCTCCTCCGAACAAGCCATTCTGACAGCAAAGGCGCTTTTCATAGCGGCTGGCACCACGCCCGAGGTTGCGGAAGAAGTGGCAAAGCACCTTGTGGAAGCTGATCAAAGCGGTGTCGAATCCCACGGAATCGTACGTGTGCTGCAATACACCCGAGAGATGTTGGACGGTACGCTGAATACCGGCGCAAAACCTGAGATCAAGAAGAGCGACAGTGGCCGCCTAATCGTCGATGCGCGTGGCAGTATCGGCATCCCCGCAATGCGAATGGCGCACCAGCTGGCGGCAGAGAACGCGATCGACAGGGGCATTTCAGCTGTTGCGGTTCTCGGTGCCGGACATACGGGACGGCTCGGAGCGTTTGGCGAAATCGCAGCTGAAAAAGGTTGTCTCTCTATCGCAATTGGCGGAGGCAATCGTAAACGCTGGCGTATGGTAGCGCCTTATAGAGGGCGTACGGCGCTGCTTCCAACCAACCCCTACTGCATCGCAATGCCCGGCGGAGAACGGGGGCCAGTTGTGATCGACATTGCAACCTCACAAGCTGCTGGCGGCTGGATTTATGCCGCACGTGCTGCGGGTGTAGAACTCCCTGACGGTTTGATTGTGAACCGCGATGGTGAACCAACGCGAAATCCCGAAGACTATTTTGATGGCGGAGCGATCCTACCCAAAGGTGGCCCGCTGGGATATGGCTTGGCGTTGATTGCGGAATTGATCGGCGAAGCGATGCTTGGCCCGGTACTGGCGGGTGAGATCAACTGGTTGGTATTGGCCCTCGATTGTCGTCGGTACAACACGTCCCCATCGATGCAGATCGCTGCCGAAGAGATACTATCTGAAATTCGCAGCTCGGCACCGGCAAAGGGGCACGACGTGGTTGAAGTGCCGGGTGAGCGCGAACGAAACCTGTTTGCGGATTCGCAAAACCAACCTTTACGGATACCGCGCAGGATATGGGGCGCGATCGAAGTCCTGGCCAGCGAACTGGACGTGAATACGCACCAATAATTTAGTGACATCGGCAAAAAGTGTATCTGCTTATCTGCTGCCCCAAGACATGTAACCACCCTCAAATCAGCGTGGCGCGGGTATCGTACAAAGGCTCAGAACACCGTTCTGACCACCACAATTTACGCAATTGACGACAACGCGCAAAAACTCCCCATAAGGCACAGTTTCACAAAAAGTATTTTTTGAATTAACCTTAACTCCATTGTTTTGTGGAGGACTTTCAATGTCATCAAAACTTCTGGCTGAATTTTTCGGCACTTTCTGGCTGGTTCTTGGCGGCTGTGGCAGTGCGGTTCTGGCGGCAGGCGTCGCTGATGTTGGTATCGGTTGGCTGGGCGTCGCGTTTGCCTTCGGCCTAACGGTTCTGACCATGGCTTTCGCCGTTGGACATATCTCGGGCGGACATTTCAACCCTGCTGTCAGTCTTGGTCTGATGATCGGTGGACGGTTTCCGGCGAAAGATCTTCTGCCTTACTGGATCGCTCAGGTCATCGGTGCAATCGCTGCTGCAGCAGTCTTGTATCTGATCGTCAGCGGCGCGCCGGGTTTTGAGGGTGTCGGCAGCTTTGCGACAAACGGGTATGGCGAGGCCTCACCAGAGGGTTATTCGATGATGTCGGCTTTGGTGATCGAGATTGTCCTGACCGCATTTTTCATTCTGATCATTCTCGGTGCAACATCTGATCGGGCTCCCGCCGGTTTTGCTCCGATAGCCATCGGTCTGGCCCTGACCCTGATACACCTCATCTCGATCCCGGTGACGAATACATCCGTAAATCCCGCACGTTCGACAGGTGTGGCGCTGTTTGCAGATGGCCCGGCTATGGCACAGCTTTGGCTGTTCTGGGTCGCTCCGCTGATCGGCGGCGCCGTTGGTGCGCTTATCTGGAAGGTGATGGCATCTGACGAGTAGCAAATTCTCAGACAGATAAATCCACAAAGACGTTGCCGAATTGGCAGCGTCTTTTTTATGGAAATTCAGCAATCTCTGGTCCACCCAAACGGACAGCTTCTTTGACTTCACCAAGACACACCCGAGACAAGAATTGGACCTTCGCGCTCTGGTGTGTTGAAATCCGGGATTAAGCCGCGAAAATCCATTCGCATGTGCAAGAGAGCAAGTTCATGAGTTCCCGCCCCGGCTTTAAACGCCCCGCATCGGCGATCCCGGCTACAACCGGTGTGATCGCCATTACCGCAATTCCAATCCTGCATTACCTATGGCCTGACATGCCAGGGGTATCGGATCGGGATCAGACAGTGCTGTTTGCCCTGTCGATATTTGGTTTGCTCGCCCTGTCCGAGATATTCATCGCAAAGATCCACCTCCAGCCGGGCAGCGGTCTGGTTTACAGGCCCAAGAACTTCTCAGATCCGCAATACATTCTGGACTTTCAGATCAAACTTGTCGGACTGGCCGCCAGTTTTGGACTTCTGGCGCTGTTTTATCTGACTGCGGATATCTATCGAAGGGATTGGTATCAGCCCTTCTTTTCCCTGCTAGTGGACTATTGGGGCCTGATCTTGGCTGTTGTCCTGCTGACAGTAACTGCGGTTCATTTTTGCATGCGGCACCCGCGCGACGGGCTTTGGCATCTGGGACGCGTGGTCCTGACCTTTGGTCGTCAGTCGACTGATGCCCCCGGGCTGAAGGTTCATCTACTGGGCCTCGGGATCAAAGGGTACTTTCTGCCGTTGATGTTCTGCTATCTCGTCTACGACTGGTCTTTCCTGCAGACCCGTTCCCTTTGGGATTCAACAAGTTTCGCTGAAGCCTATCGCTATCTCTACCGATTTGCCTTCTTTTTGGATCTGACGATCGTTGTGATTGGCTATGCCACAGCAACACGCCTGCTGATCTCACATATCCGCTGGACTGAGGCCACAGTAAGCGGATGGCTGGTTTGCATCATCTGCTACGCTCCGTTCTGGCAACTTTTGTCGCGCAACTACTTCAACTATGTCGAAGAAGGTTTCGCATGGGGCAATTGGCTGTGGGACTACCCGGTGCTCTATGTCTTATGGGGCAGTACGATCCTCTTCTTCCTGGCGATTTACTGCCTGACTGCCGCGCGTATGGGGATCAGATTCTCAAATCTTACCTATCGCGGGCTGGCATGTGATTTTCCCTACAACATCAGCAAGCACCCGTCCTATATCAGCAAAAACATCACCTGGTGGCTTATTTCGATCCCCTTTATCGCGGTTGATTTCTGGACCGGTATCGCGAATTGCACTGCTCTGCTCGGGGTCAATGGGATCTACTATTTTCGGGCATGGCACGAAGAAAGATGCTTGTCCCGAGCCCCATCCTATCGCGCCTACAAGAGCCATATCAATGAACATGGAATGCTGGCGCGCGTAAGGCGCAGTGTATCCGGGCGGGCGCGTCAACGTCCCAAGCAAACAAGTTAAGGGTTCTTGAAACTGAGCGGGCTTACCCCTCTTAAGGATCAATCATCCACGTCCCGTTGGGCCAGAATGCATGGAAGGCAAAGGCGAACATCACGTCGTGGACAACATCGCGCCCGTTACTGTCCCGCACCCGGATTGACCCGACATCCCGCCCCTTTCCAATGCGGCTGGTATCCAGAGCCGAAGACTGCCCCGGCACCCAGCTGATTGTCACACCCGCCTCGCTCACTTCTCCTTCGCGACTGAGACGTGTTAACGGCCAGGCTCGATCATCCACGCGCACCACCCGTTCCAGCGGATCGATGCCATGCGGAGGCATTTCGCCGGAATAAAGGAATGGTCGGCGTGAAGTATCGTAACCACGATAGGGGTTGCGCCCGTAGTCGCGATTGAAGCCCGGCACAGCCATGACAAGCCCGCTCGGGTTACGCTCTTGAAACTCTGCCCAGCTTTCCATCCAAGCAGGTAGCGCTTTGAGTTGAGTTCCTGTCAGGCGTCCGACAATCGCTTCGCCGGTGGCCTGTTGCCACCAGCTCTGGGTTTCGCGGTCATACATGATCATGTCCGAGTTTCGCAGTTTCCCACTGACCCCGAAACTAAGCACACCGCGGGGAGTGCGGCGGTCGAACACGATGCCGGAATTGCAGAGCGGGCAATAGGTTACTGCGATCGGCTTTCCGCCAACACGGTCATTCACGATCTCATGCCACATCAGGTATCGAATGGGATAAGCGCGCGGGCTTTGGCCTGACAGTTCGACCGTAATGACAGGTTCTGATGCCGCGAGACCTGATTTGCCCGATGCGCGCACAAATGCCGGATCACTTAGCGCCGGGATCCCATCTTTGGGTGGACCGCCCGATTGAACCTCGGACCAACTCCCGATGTTTGTCTTTCCGAAATTGGTATCAGGCCACTCACCACGCCATTGATCCGGGTTTGCTTGCGCCGTGGATGCAAACAGGATCATCAGTAAGAAGGTAAAGATGCGCATCTCGTTACCTCGCCATTTGCCTCATCTTATACAGACGAAATAACGCAAACAGCCTGCAACACGCAGACGTGAGGGATTGTGCAGGAAATGAGATGAGAGAGAATGACCGGCACCAGGGTTGGTGCCGGTCGATAGCGTCACTCGACGACGGTGACCTTTTTCATGACGTCTGGCTGACCAACGACGGCACCGTTCTGGCCGGCGCCGCGCTTAATGGCATCAACCACATCCATACCACCGGTTACTTTCCCGACGACCGTATACTGGCCGTCGAGGAACGGACCAGGCTCAAACATGATGAAGAACTGCGAATTGGCGCTGTTGGGATCCTGAGCCCGCGCCATTCCGACGACACCGCGATCAAACGAAATATCCGAGAATTCAGCAGGCAGATCGGGGCGCTCAGAACCTCCACGGCCTGCCGCGCTGACGTTGAAGTTGTCAGAGTTCATGTTGCCGTATTCGACATCACCTGTCTGCGCCATGAATCCGTCGATCACCCGGTGGAACACCACGCCGTCATACTTGCCTTCACCAGCCAGAGCGGTGATCTGCTCGACATGCTTCGGTGCGACGTCCTCGAGCAGATCAACGGTGATCGTCCCGTTAGCACCCTCTCCTTCGACCTCAATTTCCAGGCCGGTGGCCAGCGCAGGGCTGGCCAGCAGGGCAAATGCAGCTGCCAGCTTATACATCGGCGGCCACCTTGACGCTAATCATGCGGTCAGGGCTCATTGGCGGCTCACCGCGAACAATCGCATCCACGTGCTCCATCCCGTCGATAACGCGGCCATAGACCGTGTACTGACCGTTCAGGAAGTGGTTGTCCTTGAAGTTGATAAAGAACTGCGAGTTGGCCGAGTCTGGATTCTGCGAGCGTGCCGCACCCAGTGTGCCACGATCATGAGGCAGCTTGGAGAATTCAGCCGGAACATTCGGCAGCGACGAACCCCCGGTCCCCGCCATACGCAGGTTGAACCCGTCTTCCATGTCACCGTGCTGTACATCACCGGTCTGCGCCATGAAGCCGTCGATCACACGGTGGAAGGCCACGTTGTCATATTCGCCAGCCCGGGCCAGTTCTTTCATCCGCGCGCTGTGCTGCGGTGCCACATCAGGCAGCAGCTCGATGACGACATTGCCGTCTTTGAGTTCGACGATGATTGTGTTTTCGGGATCCTTGATCTCGGCCATCTGGCCCTCCTGTCGATTGGTCTTGCGCAAATACCTATGCGCCGGGCGCGCGAATGCCAAGTCACGCATTGACCTGAGGGCAAAATGCAGGAAAAGAACCGCCTAATTCTGTTGCAATGGTCGAGGTATGCACAATGGGCTGGAAATCACTGGACGACATGGACCTGAACGGCAAGCGAGTATTGGTGCGTGTGGACATCAACGTACCTGTCGCCGACGGTCAGGTCACCGACGACACCCGTATCCAGCGGATCGTACCGACTGTGCAGGATATCCTGAAGGCAGGCGGCAAACCGATCCTGCTGGCCCATTTCGGACGCCCGGGTGGTGAACCCCGTCCAAACCTATCGCTCAAACAGCTGGTTCCGGCTTTGGAAGCGGCCTTTGGCACAACAGTTCGATTTGCAGATGACTGCGTCGGCTATGAGGCCGAAAAAGCAGAGGCTGCACTGGGCACAGGTGAAGTCCTTTTGCTCGAAAACACCCGATTTCATGCAGAAGAGACCAAAAACAGCATCGATCTTGCTAAGGGCATGGCCAAGATGGGCGATGTCTACTGCAATGACGCATTCTCCGCCGCGCACCGCGCGCATAGCTCGACCGAAGCATTGGCCCGCCTGCTACCTGCATGTGCCGGACGCCTGATGCAGCAGGAACTCAGCGCTTTGGAAAACGCGCTGGGGTCACCCAAGCGCCCAGTTACAGCTGTTGTTGGTGGTGCCAAGGTTTCAACCAAACTGGATCTTCTGGGCAACCTGATCGAGAAAGTGGATTATCTGGTGATCGGCGGGGGTATGGCGAACACCTTCCTGCTGGCGCAAGGCCTGAACGTCGGAAAATCTCTGGCCGAGCATGGTATGACCGAAACCGCGTCAGATATCATGGCCAAAGCCGAAAGCACCGGATGCAAGATCATCCTGCCGCGCGATATTGTTGTCGCCGAGAAATTTGAGGCCAATGCCTCGCATCAAACACTGCCAGTAGATCAGTGTCCTAACGAAGGTATGATCCTGGATGCCGGTCCTGAAAGCGTTGCGGCAATTGTCGATGTGTTCGAACAAAGTCAGACGCTGATCTGGAACGGCCCTTTGGGCGCCTTTGAAATCGAACCCTTCAATGCGGCAACAGATGCAGCAGCTTTGAAAGCCGCTGAACTAACCCGCGCAGGCAAGTTGATTTCGGTTGCCGGAGGTGGCGACACAGTGGCGGCACTCAACGCCTCTGGCGCGGCGAAAGACTTTTCTTACATCTCAACAGCGGGTGGGGCCTTCCTTGAATGGATGGAAGGAAAGACCTTGCCGGGTGTTGCTGCACTGGATCAGTGACTGGAAGATTAAGGCGCCTCAACCGAGGCGCCTTTTTCATTTTCGACTCAGGTCGCAACTTTTTGTGCATTCGGGGATTCACAACCCGAATCACCTATGACATAGTGCCGGGAGATGCCCGAAAAGGGCACGTTATTGAGGCAGTATTCATACGGCGGTAAACAGAGTGTCCCGTTCCCATCGGCCCGGTTTGGGCGCAGTTGTCTTCTTTTCGGTGGCTTTCATGCTGGGTGTTTATTTCACCTTCGCTGCCGTGCAGGGCGACTATGGTCTTTTCCGCAGGGTTGAGATCGCAGCGGAACGGGACGCTCTGTCACGCGATTTAGCAGCCCTGAATTCCGAAATCACGGAAATGGAAAACCTGACGCGCCGTCTGTCCGATACCTATCTGGATCTGGATTTGCTGGATCAACAGGCACGCTCGGTCCTTGGCATGATCCGTGCGGATGAAATTGTGATCCGCTAAGTCCGCTCTGCCATTCAAGGTCTTCTGTTTCCCTTACTTGGACAGAACAATGGACCACGTAAAAATCAAAAAATGGGTCAGACCCGTCTGCCCTGGTGACAAAACGCGCTGGGAAAGCATGTTTGAAGCTTACGCCCGCGTCGGACGGCAACATCAGACTGCTGAAATGCGCGCACGTGTCTGGGATTGGGTCCAAAACCCTGACAGGCAGGTATTTTGCAACATGGCAGGTACGGATGAGGCCGGTTCTGTAGGCTTCATTCACTTTCGCGCATACGAAAGGCCCCTACCCGCCACCATCGGTTGCTATATCGATGACATGTTCGTCTGCCCATCTGCCCGCGGTCTCGGTCTGGCTGAACTATTGATCGAAAGTGTCTGTGAATCGGCATCTCAAAACGGCTGGGACGTCGTGCGCTGGATGACGTCTGAAACCAACTACAGAGCCAGAGCACTTTATGATCGAATAGGCTTTAAAACAAAGTGGATCACCTATCAGGCAGGCGAGAACTCAACTGATCTGACAGGCGAAAAATCGCAACGATAAAGCCCTGGCAACGTCGCGTCACATTTCCCCTCGCCAGATCGCGCCAAATGCTTTATGAGATAGTTTAACGCTAAACTATCTTGCCGTAAGGGGGAGATCGCCACGATGGCCGCGCGAAAAACCACAAAGAAACCAAACGTTTCGGCGGATGAGCTGAAACTCTACTACCGTGAAATGCTGCTGATCCGTCGATTCGAAGAGAAAGCCGGTCAGCTTTATGGAATGGGTCTGATCGGGGGGTTCTGCCACCTTTACATCGGACAAGAGGCTGTTGTGGTAGGCCTCGAAGCTGCCGCCGAAGAAGGCGACAAGCGCATCACCTCTTACCGCGATCACGGCCATATGCTGGCCTGTGGAATGGATCCAGGTGGCGTTATGGCCGAGCTGACCGGGCGCGAGGGCGGCCTTTCAAAAGGTAAAGGCGGCTCAATGCACATGTTCTCGAAAGAGAAGCATTTCTACGGCGGCCATGGCATCGTCGGCGCGCAGGTGCCGTTGGGTGCAGGTCTAGCCTTTGCGGACAAATACAAAGGAAATGGCCGTGTCACCTTTACCTATTTTGGTGATGGCGCTGCGAACCAGGGCCAGGTTTATGAAACCTTCAATATGGCGGCGCTCTGGGATCTTCCGGTCGTTTTTGTGATCGAAAACAACCAATACGCTATGGGCACAGCTCAGGCGCGTTCGACCTCGACCAAAGACATCTATCACCGCGGCGAGGCCTTCGGTATTCCGGGTGAGATCGTGAACGGCATGGACGTGCTGGCGGTTAAGGAAGCCGGTGAAAAGGCAGTTGCACATTGCCGCGCAGGCAAAGGCCCGTACATTCTGGAAATCAAAACCTACCGCTATCGTGGCCACTCGATGTCTGACCCGGCCAAATACCGCACACGCGAAGAGGTTCAGAAAGTCCGCGAGCAAAGCGACCCGATCGAACACGTGCGTGAGCTGCTGCTGTCCGGCAAGCACGCGACCGAGGATGACCTGAAGGCGATCGACAAAGAGATCAAAGAGATCGTGAACCAGGCCGCCGAATTCTCGAAAGAAAGCCCTGAGCCTTCGGTCGAAGAGCTCTGGACTGATATCTACGCCTGAGAGGACGAATAAGACATGGCAACCGAAATTCTCATGCCCGCCCTTTCGCCCACGATGGAAGAGGGCACATTGGCCAAGTGGCTGGTCAAGGAAGGCGACACCGTATCATCCGGCGACATTATGGCCGAGATCGAAACAGACAAAGCGACCATGGAGTTCGAAGCTGTCGATGAAGGCATCGTTGGCAAGATCCTGATCGCAGAAGGCACAGAAGGGGTCAAAGTGAACACCCCCATCGCGGTTCTGATCGAAGACGGCGAAGACGTCTCCGCTCTGCCTGCAGCTGCGCCCGCAGCCGCTGCAGTGGCCGAAGCTGCCCCAGTGGCGGTTGAAGCCCCTGCTCCGGCCGCAGCAGCCCCTGCCGCACCCGTGGTGGACTTGTCCCCCGACTGGCCTGCAGATGCAGAGATGAAATCTGAAACCGTCCGCGAGGCCCTGCGTGATGCGATGGCCGAGGAAATGCGCGGCGACGAAGATGTCTACCTGATGGGTGAAGAAGTCGCCGAATATCAGGGCGCTTACAAAATCTCGCAAGGTCTGCTGGATGAGTTCGGCAGCAAGCGGGTAATCGACACCCCGATTACCGAACATGGCTTTGCCGGTATCGCGGTTGGTTCGGCCTTTGGTGGCCTGAAACCGATTGTCGAGTTCATGACCTTCAACTTCGCCATGCAGGCGATTGACCAGATCATCAACTCTGCCGCTAAAACGCTTTACATGTCCGGCGGTCAGATGGGTTGTCCCATCGTCTTCCGGGGACCTAACGGCGCAGCGGCCCGCGTGGCGGCGCAGCACTCTCAGGATTACGCTGCATGGTACATGCAAATCCCTGGTTTGAAGGTGGTGATGCCGTATTCGGCAGCCGACGCCAAGGGGCTGCTGAAATCAGCGATCCGCGATCCCAACCCCGTGGTGTTTCTGGAAAACGAAATCCTATACGGACGGTCGTTCGACGTTCCGCAGGTTGATGATCTGACTATCCCGTTGGGCAAAGCCCGCATCTGGCGCGAAGGTTCCGACGTAACCATCGTCAGCTTCGGCATCGGTATGCAGTTCGCTCTGGAAGCTGCCGACAAGCTGGCTGAGGAAGGCATCAACGCCGAGGTGATTGACCTGCGCACCATCCGCCCGATGGATACCGGCGCGATCATCAACTCGGTGATGAAAACCAACCGTTTGGTGACTGTCGAAGAAGGCTGGCCGCAAGGGTCCGTTGGTAGCTACATATCCTCTGTGGTGATGCAAGAGGCGTTCGACTATCTCGACGCACCGGTCATCAACTGCACAGGCAAAGATGTACCAATGCCTTATGCAGCTAACCTCGAAAAACTGGCGCTGGTGACCACGGATGAGGTGATCGCAGCCGTCAAACAAGTGACTTACCGGTAAGGAGCGACGCAGATGCCTACAGAAATTCTGATGCCCGCCCTGTCACCGACAATGGAGGAAGGCACGCTTGCCAAATGGCTGGTCAAGGAAGGCGACACCGTCTCCTCTGGCGACCTGCTGGCCGAGATCGAAACTGACAAGGCTACGATGGAGTTCGAGGCCGTAGACGAGGGCGTAGTCGGCAAAATCCTGATCCCCGAAGGCACCGAAGGGGTCAAGGTTAACACAGCTATCGCTGTGCTGTTGGAAGATGGCGAAAGCGCGGATGATATGGCGACCACATCGACCAAAGCGCCGGAAGCGGCGCCAGCCGCCGCGGGCAACGAGGCTGCCGCCCCAGCGGCACCCGAGGCGCCCGCCCCTGCTCCGGCTGCTGCGGTCAAAGCCGATGGTGGTCGTATCTTCGCTTCGCCGTTGGCCCGTCGGATTGCCGCTCAGAAAGGTCTCGACCTTGCGCAGATCACCGGTTCGGGTCCGCATGGTCGTATCGTCAAGGCTGATGTCGAAGGTGCAACAGCAACTACTGTCGCTCCGACTGCAGTTCCTGCAACTGCGGCGGCGGCCCCCGCTGCGGCAGTACCGGCTGGTCCTTCCGCCGATGCTGTTGCACGGATCTACGAAGGTCGTGAATACGAAGAGATTACCCTCGACGGCATGCGCAAGACCATTGCTGCGCGTCTGTCCGAGGCCAAGCAAACGATCCCACATTTCTACCTGCGTCGCGATATCAAGCTGGACGCGTTGTTGAAGTTCCGCAGCCAGTTGAACAAGCAACTGGAAGGCCGGGGTATTAAGCTCAGCGTCAACGACTTCATCATCAAAGCGGTCGCGAATGCATTGCAGCAGGTCCCTGAGTGCAATGCTGTTTGGGCAGGTGATCGTGTGTTGCAACTGAAACCATCGGACGTGGCAGTCGCCGTTGCGATTGAAGGTGGTCTGTTCACGCCGGTTCTGCAGGATGCCGACACCAAATCGCTGTCTGCCCTGTCGACCGAGATGAAGGATCTCGCGGCCCGGGCACGGGAACGCAAGCTAGCCCCGCACGAGTATCAGGGCGGCACCTTCGCGGTTTCAAATCTTGGCATGTTCGGCATCGATAATTTCGATGCGATCGTGAACCCGCCCCATGCCGGCATCCTGGCCGTCGGCACAGGCCTGAAAAAACCTGTTGTCGGCGACGACGGCGAGCTGACCGTCGCGACCGTGATGTCAGTGACGATGTCCGTCGACCATCGGGTTATTGATGGTGCTCTGGGGGCTCAGCTCTTGCAGGCCATCGTCGACAATCTAGAAAACCCGATGGTCATGCTGGCCTAGCCAGCAATCCAAACATCAAAAAAGCCGCCCCGAAGATCGAGGCGGCTTTTTTGTTAACTGACTAGAGCTTACTGGTCTTTACCCAGCATATGATCCATCGAAATTGACGGCTGGTCGCACCCAGCCTCTCCTACGATCTTGGCGGGGATACCCGCCACGGTCTTACAAGCAGGAACTTCCTGAAGAACCACAGAACCTGCGGCGATGCGGCTGCAGTGGCCGACCTCGATATTGCCGAGCACTTTGGCCCCGGCACCGATGAGTACACCATCTCCAATCTTGGGATGGCGCTGCTCCTCTTCCTTGCCGGTTCCACCCAGTGTTACCGAATGCAGCATCGATACATTGTCGCCCACTACCGCAGTCTCGCCGATCACGATGGAATGGGCATGATCGATCATGATCCCCTTACCGATCTTCGCAGCCGGGTGAATATCGATCCCGAAAATCTCAGAGGAGCGCATCTGGAAGAAATAGGCCAGATCGTGACGACCCTTGCGCCACAACCAATGTGCCACGCGATAGGCCTGCATCGCCTGATATCCTTTGAAGTAAAGGATCGGCTGCAGCAACCGGTGGCATGCCGGGTCACGTTCATAGACTGCCATGAGATCCGCGCGTGCAGCCTCAAGCAAACTTTTGTCGTCGGCATAGGCTTCGTCAACGATTTCACGCAGAACCATCATCGACATCTCGTTCGAACACAGCTTGGCAGCCACGCGATAGGATAGAGCGCGCTCGAGGCTGCGATGGTGCAGAATACAGGCATGCACCAGCCCGCCCATCAATGGCTCTTTTTCAACCGCTGCCTGGGCCTCTGACGTGATACGATCCCAAACAGGGTCCACTGGGGTCACATGAGTGCGCGTTTCGAACATGGCTTTTCATCCTTTGCTGCGCCTAGAATAGCCATCTAGGCTCAAAAAGGCCAAACGCAAACCCTTGATGTGCGACACAACAAAAAATGAACGAGACCGATCTGCAGCATTTCAAAACGCTTATTCTTGCTCGGCTGGCCGAACTGGAACAAAATTCCGTCGCCGGACAAGATGCCCAGTCGGTTGTGGAACTGGACCAGCAAGCAATCGGCAGGCTCAGCAGAATGGACGCGTTGCAGAATCAGGCGATGGCCAAGGCACAGCAGACACGGCGGGACATGGAATCTCATCGCTTGAACGCAGCACTCGCCCGCATTGAAGAGGACGAGTTCGGGTATTGCGAAGACTGTGGAGATGAGATTCCACGCGGGCGACTGGAGCTTGATCTGGCAGCAAGCAAATGCGTCAGCTGTGCCTCTGGCTGATGTGAAACCGGACCAATTGGCGCAATACCAATTCGAAACACAGGCAATACTCCACATCATCGAAGGCTGGTTCATCAGCTAGTGTTCGGGTCCGTGCTGCAGCCATCAACGAACCGTTTCCATAGGCTGGATGCAACTTCCCCGTTTGCGCAACATGCTGATCAGCAAGTTCCGCCTCGGTGATCATCTCAGTACAGATCCGGTCTCGCTCTGACTGCGGCAGGGCCAGCAGAACCCGTGCCGCAGCACTGACATCTCCGTGGAGAAGTGGGCGCATAGAATTGTCTATCCAATGGCCAGATGGGCAAATGCCCCTGCTCCGAAACTTGCTGATACCTGCGCCACCTCGAAATCATAGGCGCCTGCTAGGCCATCCTCTGTTTTCATGGCGCTGGTATATTGCCAATTCGGGGTATTCGTTACTGCTTCGCGCAGAACGGCGCCGTTGGATCGCACCCGCACCAGATAGGACTCGCTTTCCTCGCCCAGCGGCACGTCCAGGCCGCTCCAGTCATCTCCATCGATGCGCGTACGTCGTATCCAATCAATCACATCTCCCGAGTTCGATCTTTTCACTTTCAAATGCGCTGGTGCATAGGGGCGCAGTCCGTTGCACTGAAATGTTTCGACCTGATGTACATAAGCCGGGTCTTCGTAGCCCCGCGTGGCTGGGCCGATCCGATAGTGCTTTGCAATACGTCTCTCGGTTGGAAGAAGCCCAGTCTGATAGACCCGTTCATCGAGCAATACGAACATCGAACCTTCGGGCCATACATCGGGCATCGCGGTGTCTGTACCCAACTGCCCCCGCAATCGCCCGGACAGCGCGTAAACTCCGGTCTCTTTCAATTCTGCATTCGCAAACTGAAACAGCTCCCAGTTTCCTGTCGTGCCATCTCCTATGGCGGCCAGATTGGCACCGTTCAGCAATGCTGACCGAGGGCGCGATTCTAAAACACCGTCGATCAGGTTCACACGCAGCGGACTACCCTGATCCCAAAGCCCCGTAGAAGCCTTGAACAGCGGGGATTCAGTAAAGCCGATAACTGCCTGACCCGAGATCAGTTCGTGTAGCACATAGTCCTCGTCGCTCGCTGCTGCGTAAACTGCTACATTACCGGGCCACGGATCAGCGGTCACAGCCAGATATGGCGCATGCGGGACTTCGGCCCCTGTGATCAATGGCAGATCCATGAATACGGGCAGCACTGGTACCGGGGCGTTGTAGGGTTTGGCTTTCACCTCGTCATCTGGCA
This sequence comes from Roseibium sp. RKSG952, assembly GCF_009711355.1. Classification (NCBI taxonomy): domain Bacteria; kingdom Pseudomonadati; phylum Pseudomonadota; class Alphaproteobacteria; order Hyphomicrobiales; family Stappiaceae; genus Roseibium; species Roseibium sp. RKSG952. Next base: position 169,928 of record NZ_SMMF01000963.1, read on the forward strand.
GGTCCGAGGGTGCATAGACACCCGGCTCGATCCGAACGGCGTCCGCCAGTTGCATCTCGGCCTGTTCCAGCCGGTCGATACGGTAAAGAGCCCCCTTATCCTGATCCGTCCCTGCCAATCGAACCACATCGCCCGCACCCAAGTGCAACAAAGACGGCGGCAAGGCAAACCGGGCTGTTTCGCGCGATGTTCGCGCTTCGCTCAGCCAGCGCTCAGCCGTTTGACGCCCTTCAGCTCGTGTCATCGACAACGGCATCTCATTCACGGACACGGCATGGGTTTTGTCGTCGGGCAGAATTGCCTCTTCTGCCACTACATCATGGTCCGCATCCGATTGCACGAACCTCAGGCGCACACGGCCGCTCATTTCCGCCTCGGCTTCTCGACGGTACTCAACTGTACCTTCAATTTCCGAGCTCATCGCCATTTTGTCCGGGGTGATCTCCTGTACCCCCAACCCGCCCCGCGTTCGGAAATGAAGAATGCCATCACGCTCGATAGCGTCAAATCCATAGCGAAGCATCAACGGCTGCAGCGCAGCACGCGCATCCATCACATCCTCAACCGCATACCCGCGGACAACACCATACAGGCGGGAAACATCGATTTGCGTGACACCGGCATGATGGCAAATTTCCGTTACAACCGAAGCCAATGAGCGCGAGCCTGATCGTCCGTTCAGCCAATGCCCACGGGCATAGTTGACCCCGTCGCTCCATTGTGAACCAAGGTTGGGAAACGTCGGGTACGGTCGCGCATCCCACGCCCAGACATAGGCATTCGACATATCAACCATCCTGCCACCATAGTGATGCGACACAGGGTTGTTCTGAGGTGCGTTCCAATAGCCCAATACGGCCTTCAGATACTGAATCTGCATAAAGTCGTCACGCATTCCATTGGAATAGCGTGGCAAACTTGATTCCGACGATTTGGGATCCAGAAACTTGTTCGGCTGGTTCGTGCCCTTGTCGATGGCCGCACACCCCAGTTCGGTAAACCAGATCGGCTTTGATCCTGGCACCCAACTCGTCGGCGTCGCCTGCCTGACGCCTCCGATCCGCTCGTGATGCGGTTTGGACCACCAGTTGCTCAGATCCTTGTAACGCCAGATCCAGGGCTCATCGTGTTCGTCATCTTTGATCGGAGTTCTGATCTGGGCTTTGGCTTCTTCTGGCGATGCATAGAACCAATCGTAGCCTTCCCCGCCTTCGACATTACTGCGCAGATAGTCCAGATCATAGATTGAATGGACACCGGCCTCTGCATCCACGTGCGTATCGCCGTCCCGCCAATCTGAGATTGGCATGTAGTTGTCGATTCCAACGAAATCGATATTTGCATCTGCCCACAAAGGATCGAGGTGAAAATACCTGTCGCCACTGTCATCCTCGGGTTGGTATCCGAAGTATTCGGACCAGTCCGCTGCATAGCCGATCTTGGTATTGGGCCCAAGAAGCTGACGAACCTCATTTGCCAGAGCGCGCAACTGAACAACCGCTGGAAACCCTGACGCTCCCCGGATTTGTGTCAGCCCGCGCATTTCCGAACTGATACAAAACGACTCGACCCCGCCTGCCGCCTTGCACAAAGCGGCATTGTGCAAGATGAAACGCCTCAAACCCCAGTCCTGCGGACCGTGATACGAGACTTTGCCATTTGCGACCGCAAAGTCGCTGGCTCGGGCGCCGCCAAAAAATGTAGCCACTTGTGCATCGGCGGTTGCTGTCTTGTCGGGCGATCCCGCGCGTCCCGGAGCCACACTCAAAGATATGCGCCCACGCCAGGGCAAATGCGGCTGCTCTCCTGACTCTGACCAGGGATTGGGCAGACCATTCCCTTTCAACTGGTCCATCAGAATGAACGGGTAGAACATGACACGCTGACCAGACTGTCGCAGATGCTGAATAGCCTGCACCACAGCGTCATCCGCCGGAGTACCACCATAAACCGGCCGATCATTCTCGTGCTTGACGACCTGAGCAGAGTGCCGGGTCAGGCCCGCAACCTTCCACGGCATGTTTTCACCGTCTACATCTCCGCGCACTACCTTGGGGGTGATCTTGCACTGACCACAGCGCAGATCACTACCGAACCAGGATACGATCAGTGACGTCGCCCGGCACTCGCGCAATTCGTGCCGCAATGCCCTGACGGACGTCACCAGATCAGGACGCCCTGAGCGCGAATTTACATTGGCAGCCCAGCTACGACCCTGGCCTTTGGTGTAGTTCACCTGAGTGCTGGCAAGCGCATACTCGCCCGTGCCCGGCATCAGTGCCACACCCTTGATGATCTGACACAGCGCGTCGGTAAAACGGGGCATGGTGCCTTGTTCCTGCCGCACGACCTCGAACGAGAATTGCGGTACCCGGTTCCCGTACGAGCCCAGCTGCAGATCTTCTATCACCACATAAGCGGTGCCGCGATAAGCTGGAACCTGACCCGTGCCCTCGATGGATTCAATCAGAGGATCGGGTAGCTGATCCGGACCACCATGGTAGACTCTTATGTTCAGAGAAGACCGCTCAACTTCTTCTCCATCTGCCCAGATCCGCGCCACATCCGAGATTATCCCGGCGCCCACTGCAATCGCCAGTGATACCGAATAACTGTAAGTATGCGTGGTGGTCGTTGTCGTCACCTGTGGCTGTTTCGGCTTGCCTTTGCCGCCACCGCCCGTTGTCTGGGTTTGGGTCGACGTGCTTTTGGTCTCCAGAAAGTCCGAGGCCCAGATCACCTGCCCACCAACGCGCATCCGACCAAACGTTGTAGATACCGGTGCGCCTTCGCCAGTCTCGGTCAGACGAAAACGATCCAGGCGGCCAGTCTCGACAACTTCGCTGCCTCCGCCCATGACCGATTGACTCATCAACCGCTGATCAATGACGCGGCCCAGAGTTGCTCCAATGGCGCGACCGATGACTGCCGTTGAAAGACCTGCGACCGTCCCCCCAATGGATCCTCCGATTGCAGCTCCTGCTGCAGACAAAACGATAGTAGCCATCAGCCATTCTCCAGCGGGAATTCAAAACAAGCGACGACCCGGCGTCGCCAAGGATCGCTTAATGTGTTCTCGACAACGCCATGCCCGGAATATGCGTGGATGAAGCGCGGCACTGCACCGTCAGCGCTTACGATGCCCAGATGCTTGGCCACACTCTGGTCGCGCATCCTAAACAAAAGGACATCACCGACCCGCATGTCGGCCGCACTCTTTTCGACAAGGTGTCTTTGTGCGGCAGCCCACATGCGCTCTTCACCCTGTGGTTCGGACCAATCCATGCTGTAGACGGGTACCGCTTCGGGCTCGCATCCCATGACGGCGCGCCACACACCACGCAAGAGGCCCAGGCAATCCGCCCCAGCCCCCCGAACCGAGGCCTGGTGGACATAGGGCGTTCCGAGCCAACGCTTGGCCTCGGCGACGATGGATTGCTGTGAAACGCTCATCTCCTGCTACCCCCTTTGTTGGGCATGCCGGATTTGGGCACGGCCATCACCCAATCTTCTTCGGGCAGATCCGGGAAACCCTGAAAATTCAGAAGATTGTTGAACTTTAACCGGCAGGTATTCATGGCCTTGTCACATCCCGCCAACAAACGAACCCGGTCACCCGCCGCCACCGGCGCATTGATGCCAGACCACAAAGTCACCTCGCGTCCGCCCTCAATCCGCCGGTCCAGTTTGATAGAAGCCCACAACCCTTTGGCCTGACCGGACAGGACATCCAACCTTCCCCGCTTGAACCAATGGTCCAAGGGCTCAATTCCGCCGCGCAGCACCAAAAAAGTTCCGCCTTCGGCTTTGGCCACCTCTGCCTCGGCTGAATAACCCGGCTTATTCAAATCGATCTGGCACGAGCTATCCCCAAGAACGGCGGTGCAAGGTTTCTGATAGATGCGCCCCATGGGTCGGTTCAATAGATCAGTCAGCCCGCGCAGCTCGGCATGAAATGCCCCACCGCCACGCCGCAGCTCACCAATCGTTCCTCTGAACTGCAGCACACGTTGCTCGGGCGCGGTCCAATTGACCAACCACGCCCGCACTTCGGCCCCGTCAAAGCGGCCAGCCTCGATGTCCTCTTCGCGAACGGCGACATCCGACAGAGCGCCCATGGCCTCGGAATTGTCGATCGACAATCCGGTTGCCTGCTCAATCGCGGCAGCGGTCAAACCGCTACTTGCCCGAAAAGCCACCCCCTCAAAGCTCAGCTCCATGTCATGGTCGGTAAAGCCAAAAACCTCTCCGTCGGTGCGTTTGATCGCCCAGCACCGACAGGTCGTCGTCAAACCGCTTTCCAAATGGGTCTGCAGTCCCTGCTTGTCACCACTCATCAGACCCGCACCTCCACCACAGGGACATTCGGAACGTCTCCTGCCTGAAAGCTCGAAACGCTGGTTTGGATCTTGTCGGTGTCAAATCGCACCGGCACATCGAATTCAAAACCGGCCGTAATCTCAACCTCATCAGGTGGTGCGTTCTCGAAGGTAACCACGCCAGTAGCGAGATTTATCTCAAAGTCCGTCCCCTCGCGCATTTCATCTTGCTCGAGGCCAAGCTTCACCGTTCCAAGTACCGGCTTCACGATCGGGCGCACATAGCTGAACCCGCCCGAACTGTAAGTCTTGATCAACTGAAACTCAGTTTGTTTCCCATCACCCCGTGCGATGATCTGATCGGCTTTGTCCACATCAGCCGAAGACGCGCCCGATTTGTAGTCAGACCAGTCTTTCCAACGGAATCCATACATCTGGCCCTGCCGCGCTTCAAAAAACGAGATCAAGGTTTCAATGTCATCCAGTGATCGCATTCCCAACCCCGCATCATAGCGGCGACGGGAATGCGCCCAGGGCGTGTTCCGCTCCTCAAAACCATTTGCCAGCGTCACGATGTCGGTCCGTCGTTCGGGCCCACCGACTGAGCCGAAACTCAGACTTGCGGGAAATCTTACCTCGTGAAAATTCATGACCTGCTCCCCTGATTATCTGTTGCGATTGCCGCGCCCCAGAGCACGGCTCATTTGTGCTGCAATCTGGCTTTGGCTACGGCGGAAACCCTGTACGTCAGGCGTGGTGATATTCATGACCACACTCACTGCGCGACCGCCGCCAGAGTTACGGACACCCAATTTTCCATCAGGACCACGGGCCAGCGGCATGATCGCTTCTGGACCGGCCTCACCCATTAGGCCGGTGCCACCCCGCATCGGAAAGGTGGTCGGCCCGCTGACCACCCCTCCATTTGCAAAGGGCATCACCCTGCCTTGTGAAAAGCTGCCGCCATCTGCAAAAGGCAGAATGCCCTGCACCAATCCGCCCACGGTGTTGGCCAAAATTCCACCGAAGTGGTCCGTCACAGGCTTGATCGCTGCTGAATACGCAGTGCGGATCATCGAGTTTTTAAGCACATCCAGCGCATCCGACAGGTTCATCCCATCCAGCACGACCCCATCAAAGGCTTTGCGCAACCCGCTGGACATGCCGCGTTCCAGCGTGGCAACGTCCTTACCCGTTTCCTCAAAAGCGGCGCTGATCCGTTTCATCTGCCCATCAAAGGCTGCCGCCATGGTAGCCGCATCGCCCAGCGAGTCGCCCAGCGCCTCGCCACGTTCTTGCAGATCCTCCAACCCATCACGATCCGTCATCACGCACTCCTTGTTCCTTGTCCGGATAAGCCGACAGCAACGCATCCAGGCCTGCCCGGTTCATCGCGGGCATCCCCGCGCCTTGCCCCAACATCAGCCGCAGCTCGGCCGGGGTCAGACGCCAGAACTGGTCTGGCGTCAGACGCAGGCCAACAAACCCTGCCCGCATCAGGACGGGCCAGTCGAACCCGCTCATACTTGCTCGGGGACCATGAAGGCCCGCGCCAACAACTCAGCCGCCGCGCACGCGCCCGCCATCGGACCGCCTTCGATTTCGGCGCTCAGCAAATCGGATCGGGTAACCTTGGCCCCACCACCCCTCAGCCCGGCCACAATCAATGCCAGCACATCGCCGCTGGAATAGGCTCCACCTTCGAACCGTTGCACCAGTTCAACCAGCGATCCCGCCCCCAGCTCTTTTTCCAATTCCGCCAAGGCACCCAAAGTCAGCTTGAGCACATGCCGCTCTTCATCGATGGTCAGTGCCACCTCACCCGTCCAAGGATTGGCCATTGGTCAAAGCGCCGTGAATGTCAGAGCGCCCGCGCTCGCCATGCTCATCTCGTAAGTCGCCTCGCCATTGTGCGAGCCCGCATATTCGATGCCGGTCACCTGAAAAGGCCCCTCTACGATACCGAAATCAGGGATGATTACCTGAAAGCCTGGCGTCTCCCCGTCAAAGAACAGCTGCCTCGCCCGTTCATCCGTTCCTGCATCCTTGAACACACCCGAACCCGAAATAGCCGCGGACTTGACACCCGCCCCCGACAGAAGTTCTCGCCATCCGCCCTGACTTTCTAGAGATGTCACGTCCACACTTTCGGCGTTGAAACTGATCCGTGTGGCGCGCAGCCCCGCGATTGTCTCGAACAGACCCGATCCGTTCATGTCTACTTTGACCAGTAGGTCCTTACCATTCTGGGCACCCATATGCTCTCTCCAATGATTGCTTAATTGTCTTCCACGCGCGCGCGAAATCTCAGATCGATCTGACGAATTGCGCCACCGGTGCCGGTACGCCTGGCCGAAGCACGCTCGAACCACAGCCCAACAAGCCGACCACGATCCAAGGTCAAAGGCACATCCTCGAGCGCATCACAGACCGCGCCAGCCAGTATTTTGGCCGCGCCAAACCCGGCTGCTTCGGATACCACCGAAACCGTGAACCGATGCACCGCGCCCGCGCCGGACCGGTCCGAGGCTTCACGAACCTCTTCCGGACCCAGCGACACATAAGTCTGGGGAACTGTCCCAGTGGGCACGGCGTCATAGATTGCACCGCCAGATTGCGCGCTGACCTGCGCGTCATTCGAAAGCTGTTGATACACTGCCGCTTGCAAAGCAGCTGAAACGCCATAGCTCATGCCGCCACCTCTTCATCAGCAAAGCAGGTCAGGTAGTGACCTCGAGCGTCCCGATCCGCGACAGCGCGAATTACGAAACGGCGCTCACCCTCGCGAAATCGCTGATCCGGTGCAGGTCGCGCTGTCGATCCCTGAGGTGCATTCCGCACCACGATGCGATAGCGAACCCGCGAAACAGGCACTCCGGCGATTGATCGCTCTGCACCAGTACGGGCAGTGATCTCGGCCCAATGCTCTCCCAAAGCCTCCCAGGTCTCGGTGTATCCACCCGCTCCGTCAGCAGTTCTCACTGGTGACTCCAGCACCAGCTTCCGATTCAAATGCGGTGCCTTCATCGCGCCACCCCTGCCCCAAAGCGCACCATGCGGTAGCGCTGGATCAGACTGGTCACACCAAAGGGCATGCACCCATCACCCAGTGCGGTTTCATCTCGATATTCATAGTAATGCGCTGCCAGCAGCAGTACCGCCTGACCAAGATCAGCCGGCAGGCTACCCCAATCTGTTGCCATGCCAGCAATAAAGGCAATCTTGACCGAACCTCCGATAGAAATCGCAGGCAGACTCGCACCTTTGGGGCGCAATCTGGGCCGCTGACTATCCCGCTCCAACCGATAGGCATCAGTCACCACTGCGGTTTCGGATCCTGACGCATCCGACATCGTCATCACAGATATCTCCGTCACCGGTGCAACCGGTAAAATCTCACCCGCCTGGTCGCGCCATTTGTTCAGGCTCCACGAGAACTCGCGCTCGATCAGAACCTTGCCCGTGCGCGCCTCAATCGCTGCGATTGCTGCACGCAAGAACCCCTTCAACACTTCGTCCTGCACGGTGGCTTCGGTGAAACCCGTTCCCAGCCGCAGGTGTGCTTTGAACTGATCTACCGGCAGCGCCGCATCCGCGATGGCGGTTTCTTCGATCAACATCATCCATTCACTCCGCAATCTCGGACCCCTCCGGGGCCGCTTCTTGGAAAATGACGGGCACGCGCCGCCCCACGTTGCTCGGACGGAGGGGAGCAGCTAGACAACGCAGGGGATTCACCCCGGCTCGCGCCCGCCGTCCGAGGGGCACTAGACCCCTCGGATCCGTCACCGCTTAAGCGGTGCCGAATTTCACCAGCTTGATCGCGGCAAAATCGCTCACGTCGCCGCCCACGCGCTTGGTTGCATAGAACAGAACGTGTGGCTTGGCGCTGAACGGATCCCGCAGCACACGCAGATCAGGACGCTCAGCAATGGTGTAGCCAGAGTGGAAGTCACCAAAGGCGATTGAGAAGCTGTCGGTCGCCGCATCCGGCATGTCTTCCGCGATTAGCACCGGATAGCCCATAAGACGTGCAGGCTCACCCGCGGCCAGACCATCCGACCACAGGAAGCGGCCATCACTGTCCTTCAATTTACGGATCACACCCGCGGTTTTCGAGTTCATCACAAAGGTGCCATTGACCCGATACTGTGCACCCAGCGCATAGACCACATCGACAATAGTGTCCGCATCAACGCCACCATCAATGCCGGAAGCCACATAACCCAGACGCCCCCAGGACCAACTGTCCTCGGCCATGGTGCCGTGGTTCAGGATGCCCTTGGGCTTATCCACGCCATCCCCATTGATGAACGCCGCTGCCTCGGCTCGCGCGAACTTGTCTGCGATACGCGCCGCCAGCCAGCCTTCGACGTCAAAGGCACTGTCATCCAACAGGCGCTGCGACGCCTTGGGCAATGCGCTGAGCTCATGCAATGGGATCGAGATGCGATCAATCGTCGGTGTCGAAGTCTCGGTTGTGGCCGAGCTCTCGTCGGCCCAGCCCGCGCCGACATCAGTATGGTCAATCAGTACATCGAACGAATTCGCCTCTACATTCACCACAGACGCAATGGAACGGATCGAAGCGGTGGAGTTCAAAACGGATTTGATGGTCTCGGCCGTTTGTGGGTCGATCAGATAGCCGCCCTCACTGTTGACCGCGCTGGACAGCGACTTGGCCTCCATCTCAAGCCCGCGCAGCCCGTCATCTTCACCTGACCGCACATAGGCATCAAAGGCCTTCTGATGCGGGGCTCCGTCCTCAAGCGAAGCCGCAAGATGCGGGCGCGCCGCGATGGTTGATTTACGATCCAGCATAGTCAGTCGCTCTTCTGTCTGTTGCAGTTTGGTTTTAACTTCAGCCTTCAGGCCCTTGAATTCATTCACGAAGCCAGCCATCGCCTGCTTCACCTCCTGAACCAGGGGCGCACCCTCTCCGGTCAAGGCCGGGGTCTCGGTCTTGCTCATCAGCATGTCCTGTTTTGGGGTGGGTATTGAGGCGCGCTATGTCCGCGCCAGCTCCTGCCGGGCGTCGCTGAACACCTCGGCAATACTGCGCCAGGTATTCTCAACATCAGGCTCAATGCCCTTCGCTGCCACCCGCGCACTGGGCAACATCGGGAAGGTCACCAGCGACACCTCCCACAGCTCCAGTTCGATCAGGACCCGCTGGCCCTTGTCATTCTTCACAGCTCGCTTGGTGCGATAGCCAATGGACAGCCCGTCAATGGCCCCGGCACGGATCAACTCCGCTGCCTCGCGACCTTTTTGAGTGCTCTCCAACAGACGGCCCTTGACCCACAGGCCACGCGCATCCTCGCGCACCTCGTTCCAGACTCCGATGGGTTGGGCCGGGTCGTGTTGCCACAGCATTTTTACCCGCTGGCCAGCGGCCTTAAGCCCCTCGAGCGAGCCCCGATACGCCCCACGCTGCACAACATCGCTGCCCTGATCGACCTGATCGAACAGGCTGGCATAGCCCTCGATCACCGCATCTTCCGTCACCGAAAGACCGTCTCCGAACCGCGCAAATTTACGTTCCAAATCCATGAAATTCTCCATGTAACTCACTGAACTCATGGCGTTACCACCAAGATCGACTGAAGCGCCTGCGCCAGAATGACAGCGACCACGCCGTAGACCGTCAGCCACAACCGTCGCTCCAGCCGCTCCATCATCTCTTCGATCTGATCCAGCCGCCGACAAAGATGCGCGTGCTGGATCTCAGCCACCCGCTCGTGCGCAGCCAGACGCAGACCAGGCGCGCATTCGAACGGAGGGTACCCGTCAGCCATCGGCACGTTCCGGCAGCCCCAGCAAAGCGCGCTTCTCGGCATCCGACAGGAAATCGGCCCCGTTGACCCGCGCCCATTGTGCATCTCGTTCCGCCGACAACGCGGGCACCTGATCCAGATCGGGCTTCAGCACCAAATCCTCACCTGAGAACCCTGCCAGCCACTCCGACACCGCCGCCGCCACCCGCGTCACCAGGGG
>NZ_SMMF01000963.1:180369-188316 GCF_009711355.1 Roseibium sp. RKSG952
TGCGTCGCCCTGGATCCCCAGCAGCATCGGCGGGACCCCAAAGGCCAGCGCGATCTCGCGGGCGGCGGCTTCCTTGGTCTTTTGAAACTCCATGTCGGACGGAGAGAAGCCCATCGGCTTCCAGTCCAGCCCCCCTTCCAGAACCATCGGCCGTCCGGCGTTCCGCGCCCCGCGATAGTTCTGCTCGATCTCATCTGACAGTCGGCGGAACTGATCTTCTGCCATCACCCCATGGCCATCGCCGCCCTTCCAAACCAGCGCCCCCGAAGGCCGAGCCGCGTTATCCAACAGCGATTTTGACCACCGAGACGCGCTGTTGTGCACATCAATCGCCATCGCCGCCGCCTGCATCGGCGAGAACCCATAATGATCATCCTGCGGGTGGAACGACTTGATATGGCAGATATTTTCCGCCGCAAACCGGTGCTTTTTACCGCCGACCGCGTAGTCATACGCCTTGGGCCAACCATCTACGCCTGGCACCACGCTCATTCGGTCGGATCGCAGCACATGTAGTTCAACCGGCAACCCCTCGTCGGCCTGTACCGCCTCGACATAGGCATTGCCTGACAGCAGCAACTGCCCGAACAGAGCTTCCATCAACTCCGCCCGCCCCTGCGCCGCATTCGGACGGCGCATCAGCGACAGGATCGGATGCACATCAAACCGCTGCGCCTGATCCTGCAGCACCAGTGGCAAAGCCGCCGCCGCCTCGGCAATCAGCTTGACCGAGCGAAACCCCACCGGGTTTCCCGAAAACCCCGTGCGTGTCAGCGACACCGCATCCCGAGGGCTCCACGCCACGCGCCCACCCGTCTGCCACGCCACCACGGGGCCTGCCGCGCTGGCCTTCGCCTCGGGCGCTTCCCCGGCCGCTCCACGACGCAAGAAATCGAATACCATCTGTGCTCCTTTCTGCCGCCGCTCTGCCCGGCTTGTTGAAAGGAGTTATGACGGAAAGAAGTTTAAGCCTCGGGAACTGGGCGTACGGGGGGTGGGCAACGGGTTTGAGACAGCTAAACCCACACTTGGTAACGCGTAGCCCAATCAAAACATAACGACTGGTTCTAAAATTTCGGTTGTGATCATTCTATCTCGCTTCACGCTCCCTTATAGAAGAAGAAACGTAAAGTCGGGAAACCTATGAGAAACATAGTATTTTCAAGCCTATTGGTATTCACTCCCCTTGAAATTTCACTAGCGCAAGACGCCCAGTCATCGCTTGCTCAAGAAATAGAGAAATCTTCCGAGACCCGACGGATCGAGGGAGGAAACAAGATTGGCAGTCGTGTATACTTCCCTGAAATACGTTTTCGAAACTACATTGATGTGCGCGGCTGCAATCTGACTGCCGTGGCTGAAGAAACGACAGATCAAGGCATACGAACTCTCAGCATCACTTTTGATCTCGCGAGAACTGACCTACCTGACCCCAATGATCCCAACAGCTCGGATTGGGGTACTGTCAGCCTAGCGGAGCATATTCAATTCGGGGAGATAGTGTTTAGATTTATCGAACCGCATAGTCCTACTCCGTATGGAACAGGCGACCTTTACGGTTCCATGGAGTTTTCTCCCGAAAAATCTTACTGGTTCGGGATGAACGAATTGCAAGACGCTGAGCAGCCTCATCGGCTACTAAGCCTGCTTCACCAATATCAAGCCCAGTATTGCGCCCTATCGGGATAGAACGATCAAAACTGTTGACTTCGTTTCATTGGTACGGCGCGCTGAGAAGTTAGTGAATGAACTTCACAAACTCCGCACCCTCGGCCGCCGATACGCCCCGGCAGGCCCCACAACTAGTTCATGCAGCGCCCAGACCAGCGCGTCGACCCGGTCGGGCGAGCCCTGCCCTTCGAACCCGCGTGCGGTCATCTGGCACATCTGCTCCTCCAGCGCGTCCAGCCCGGCCACGTGGCTCACTCGCCCCTGCTCGTACAAAGCCGCCACAGGCTCGGCCCGCGCGACCTTGCCGCGTGAGGCCCGCACCGCGCGGAACGGGACCAGGGGGTCCACCTGCCGCACGACTTCTTCCACCAGTTGCCCGCCTTGGTTGACCTCGGCCACCAGCCGTTCGGCCCCGAATTCGTCTATCGCGTCAATCGCCGCCTGCGCCCACCCCGCCGGGCCGACCCCCTGCACTGTCCGGTCGGCCAGCACGTAGGCACGCCACTCCTCGGGCGGCCCCTGTAGCTGGGCGCCCACGACCACAATCCCGCATGCATCCGCATCTGAACCGGAGGTCACCGCCGGGTCCAGCGCAACAACGATGCGATCCAACGCAGGCACCTGCCCGCACCGCGCCGCCTCAAGCATCGATCCAGTCCACAACGCCCCCTCGGCATCCGACAACAGCACCCCGTCCAGCTCCTGCCGCCCCAACCGCCTGCCCGCATAGCGCGCGCGCACCTCCTGCAAGAAGGAGTCTGCCAAATTGGCCCGGTTCGCCTCGGTCGGCGCATGGGTCTGCACGGTGGACGGCGACGCCAACAAGTCTTTCAAGACTTTAACAATGCGCGGGGTGGTGGTCACACACGCGCGCGGTTGATCCCCCAATCGCAACGCGAATTGCAGCATATCCCAGGTCTCTCCGGCCTTCTTCCACTTGGCCAACTCGTCCACCCAGGCTGCGTCGAACTGAGGTCCCCTCAGCCCCTCCGGATCATGCGCAGAAAATACCTGCGCCTCGGCCCCGTTGGGCCAGATCAGTTTCCGTTCCGATGCCTTCCAGGTGGGTCGGCGATCCGGCGGAGAACACTGCAATATCCCGCTATCACCAAAGATCATCACATCGCGCACCTGGTCAAAGGTCTCACCAACCAACGCCACCCGACTGGCCTCACCTCTGTCCAAAGGCTTTGCTCCTTCGACCATCGACCGCACCCATTCTGACCCGGCTCGCGTTTTACCCGCGCCGCGCCCACCCATAATGACCCATGACCGCCAGTCTCCCTCGGGTGGCAACTGATGCGGCAACGCCCAGAACTCGAACAGGAAAGGAAGGGCACAAAGCCCTCCCTCCCCGATCTCACTCAGAAATCTGTCCTGCAGCGCAACAGGTGCGGAGGCGAGCCAACCGGCACCCGACCTCAAATCGAGCTCGGTTAAGGTCGAGCGCGTATCCCCCTTGGGCAATTCCGGCTTGTCTGTAATGTTGTTCGACAAAGCTTGTCTCCACTTTCTGACAACTTCGGATCAGCCCCTCTAACTGCCCGAGTTGCTTGGCTGAACCAGCAAGATCTGCATCCTCCCCGGTTCCGATTTGCCTGCGCAGTTCTTCCGCTGCCTGGCGCAAACCGCGAATGGATGCCTCAAGCGACTGCAAAAGTTCTGCCGTCTGGGACATCCGCTCTTCCGGGGTAATCAAAGTCATGTTTGCCTGTGACCTCATGCGTTAGTTTTCTCCGCACGAGAGAAACGAAAAACGGCCACCGGGTCGCCCCAGGGCCGTTGTTCACGTCTTCTAGCATGACACAAGGTATATATGATTAAGTTCGCAAAGTCAATGAGTTACGCAACATGGATGCAACACGGAGCGTACGGAAACCGAACGAAACATTAAGACAGGGCCCAACAATCGCTCACCTGGGTTTACCAAAAACAATTCCCGTAAAGGCAATGCGACGCATTACGGAACCATCGTTGCAAGAAACGACAAAGCCGGGGAATCCTTGCGCTCATAGGCAAGTTTGACCGCTTCCCCGACCCTACCTTGCGCTATCATCAGTCGCTCAAGCGCGAAATTCCGGTCGTCAAAAACAGAACGCCCATTTGAGTTGGGGTGCAAACGCCAAAGGTCCTCATACGTGTCCAGAGCACCTTCTATATCCCCTTGCTGCATCTGCAAATACCCAAGAACACCCAATCCTTCGCGTTGATATTCTGCAGGAATACTTAGACCCAACAGCGACAAGTCATTGTAACCGGACTGCAGATAAGCACGCCCCACGGTCCACAACCGTCGCTCGTAGTCAAAGCGATCCTCTGCATCCTGCAAATATAGTAATATCTCGCCGTTGTTCCCGCTAGATGCCGCATGAACGGCTCTGATCCCGTCGACTGTGACGCTCGAAAACACATGAGAATTTTCAATGGACCAAATCAGCAACTCCATTTGTTTCGTATCGCCCGCAACCGCATGGACAAGGGCAAAGTCATCGGTGCTCGAATCGTAGCGATCCAGATTTTGCTGCTTCATGAACTCAAGCAGTTCCAGAGCCCCATCTACCTCGCCGTCCATCGCCATGGCCAAGGCTATATTTGACAGATGCAAAGCGCGATTTTCAGCATCCAGCAGATGACCTGCAAGATCTTGCGCATTCTGATATTCTTTCTTCTTCACAAGAGTATCAATGCCGTCAGCCTTCAGAAATAACCGCTCCTTGGGCACTCCAACTGTCTCGATAAGTTGCAGCGCCTCCGAATAACGCCCTTGCAGAATCAGAACATTGACCACTTCGCGCTCAAGCAAGGCCTGCTCTTCGGCAGTTGCCGCCTCAAGCAGCGCTTCAACCTTTGCTCGATCTCCTGCAAACATCAGGAAATAGCCCGCCGCGGCCTTTGCGTGTTTTTGCCTCTTGGGCTCAATCTCCGGCATGAGATCGAGAATATACGTCGCAAAATCCGCCGCCGTTTCCGGCGCTTCGTTCATCAACGGTCCAATCAAAACGTCTGAATGAAACCTCAACAGTGCGCCTTGCCGTGCCACATCGGGCCATTTTTCTGCAAAATGGGCAAGAAACGCTGCCCGCGTTTCTGCGTGATCAGGCGCACCCGAACGCTCCTGATGAACCAAAATCCTAAGGGTGCTCCGCATCCAATAGCCAGGATCGTACTCGGCCTCGGCAGCTTCGGTCGCGAGACCAAACACGCAATCGCGCGTCGGCTCGGCCAGACATGTATCAACCTCGGCAGAAACCGGATCGCTGGCCACTAGAAGGCCCGCAAAAACAATCGATCCAATAGTTTTCAAGGACAAAGCTCCAACGAATGGCTTTCGGATATTCTGAGTACACATCCCTGCGTCGCTAATCCAGCGCCAGATCAACCCGGATTGGAGGCAAAACTTGACATTTCCCCCAATACCCCGCATGAGCGACCACAACACCGCGCTGCCGCGTGAGCACGTGGGCCCTGAACAGCCCCCACAGCGCCCGACTTTCACCAGTTCCCCATCACGCAGGGTTCTTGACGCGACGACCGGATGATGCAGGGTGCGCTTGCATCTTCTGAGGTCTCGCACAACCCCTGTCGGTCGCGGATGCGGCCCGTCATGACTTGTCCATGAGTCATCCTCATGGACGCAAAAGGATAGTTAATTGTTCGACTTCGACATGCTTGGCCTTGCGCCAGCGCTTAACGATGCGCTCAAAAGCGCCAATTTCACTCAACCCACTCCAATTCAAAACCAGGCAATCCCGCTGGCGCTGAACGGGCATGATATTCTTGGGCTGGCGCAGACCGGTACCGGCAAAACGTTGGCCTTTGGCTTGCCACTGATCGACCATCTGCTTGCCCAGCCCGGAAAGCCGGACCCCAAAACTGCCAAAGCGCTGATCCTTGCCCCCACCCGTGAACTGGTGAACCAGATCGCTGACAGCCTGCGCAACCTCACAAAGAAAACCAAACTGCGTGTCGCGACAGTAGTTGGCGGCCAGTCGATCAATAAGCAGATCATGTTTCTGGCACGAGGCACGGATATTCTCGTCGCGACCCCCGGGCGCCTGATCGATCTAATGGAGCGTCGTGCTGTTGACCTCAGCTCGGTACGGCACCTTGTTCTCGATGAAGCTGATCAGATGCTGGATCTCGGCTTCATTCACGCGCTTCGCAAGATTGCTCCACAGCTGGGCACACCGCGCCAGACAATGTTGTTCTCGGCCACCATGCCCAAGCAGATGGAAGAACTCAGCCGCGCTTACCTGACCAACCCACAAAGGGTTCAGGTCTCGCCTCCGGGCAAGGCAGCAGACAAGATCACCCAATCGATCCACTTCGTCAGCAAACCCGGAAAACCATCAAAGCTGCGCGAAATCCTGTCCCAGGATACCGACGCTCTCACGCTGGTCTTTTCCCGCACCAAACACGGTGCTGAGAAATTGATGAAGGGCCTGGTGGCGGATGGTTACAACGCTGCGTCGATTCACGGCAACAAAAGCCAGGGACAGCGCGATCGTGCCATCAAGGCCTTTCGCGCGGGTGAGATTAACGTACTTGTAGCAACCGATGTTGCAGCGCGCGGTATCGACATCCCGGGCGTTGCCTATGTGATCAACTACGACCTGCCCGAAGTTCCTGACAACTATGTCCACCGCATCGGTCGTACAGCCCGCGCAGGCCGCGAGGGCGAAGCAATTGCGTTCTGTTCGGCGGAAGAAGTCGATCTGCTGCGTCAGATCCAGAAACTGATGAAGATCGAAATCCCGGTGGCCAGTGGCACCATGCCCGAAGCTGTGGAGCCCAAGAAACCAGCAGGACGCCGCGGCAATGGCCCCCGCCGGGGACGAGGACCACAGTTCAAGCCTGAAGGTGCATCAAAGCCCGCCAACAAAAAACGGCGTCCGCGTCGCCGTCCGGCTGCATAACCAAAACTCGAGGATCAGAGTGGCGTGTGCCCTTTGATCCTCGTGACTGCCAGTCTCATATAGCAGAAAAATTCGGTTGGTCTGCGCCCCAGTTGTGCTGTCCAGCGAGTTCCATTGATATGGACCAAGATCTCTCGAAGCTCTGCATTTGGAAGCGAAACTTCTAAAATCCGCATTCTCGATTAAGGCCTTTGAAATTCAGGGTTCGTCGCGAACCACGTATTATCCAAGAACACCTTCTTTCACCGAACAAGAAAGCCATCCGCGCCAAGACGCAGATGGCTTCGAACTTTTATTAACAGGGTCAGTTACCCGAATTCCGCTCGGCTTCGATTTCGCGCCATTTGGCAACGTTCCGATTGTGCTCCTGCAGTGTCTCGGCAAAGGCATGCCCGCCCGTACCATCAGCCACAAAGAACACGTAGTTCGTTTGATCAGGCGATACCGCTGCCTCAAGGCTTGCGAGACCCGGGTTTGCAATCGGTGTCGGCGGCAAACCATCAATCTGATAGGTATTCCAAGGGGTTGGCCTATTCAGCTCACTACGCCGCAAACCGCGACCCAGAGTACCCTGTCCCTTTGTAACACCATAGATCACCGTGGGGTCCGTCTGCAGCTTCATGCCTTGGTTCAGTCGGTTCACAAAGACGCTGGCGACCTGTCCGCGCTCTTCCGGAACGCCGGTTTCCTTTTCGATGATCGAGGCAAGGATCAGCATCTCTTCGGGGCTTTCCAGCGGAAGACCCTCCTGACGCGCTTCCCAAGCGGCGTTAATTCTTAGCTGCTGTTTGTCCTGCATCTCCTGCAGAACTGCATTTCGATCTTCACCCGGCGTTACTTCATAACTATCCGGCGCCAGCATACCTTCAGCAGGTATCTCAGCCACTTCTCCCGCCAGCATGTCGACCGATTTCAGAGCTTCTACAATCTGCCAGCTTGTCACCCCTTCAGCCAATGAGATGCGATAGCGCGTATCCGCCTCATTCCGCTTCTCACCATATACTGCAGGAACTTCATCCTCGCCGACTTCGAACGAAGCGATTTCGACAAAGTTCAGTGTCGCCGGGTCCAGTTCGCGCACGCGCGTCTGAGTGCGGGTCACACCGATACGGTATTCAATCTCGGTTCCGCAGGTGCTGGCGCCACTACGCGTGATCTCATCGACGATCTCTTCCATCGATGCGCCTTCACGCACCAGAAAGCTGCCCGCCTTCAACTGCTGAGACTTGTCAGCATAGTCGGCTGCCATCCGGAAAATCGTAGCGCTGCTGATCGCCCCCTGATCCTCAAGCTCGCGGCTGACCCTGGTCATGTTCGAACCGGGTTTCACCTGCAGGCACATGGCGGTTTCAAGCGGGCC
>NZ_SMMF01000963.1:188419-197860 GCF_009711355.1 Roseibium sp. RKSG952
CGACTGACCCCACAAGATCAAACCACCCATCAGAAACAGGCCGACCACCAGGATGGTCAGCATGTTTGACGCCAGAGCCCGCCACATTTAACTGACCTTTCCGAAGATCACGCTGGCGTTGGTGCCGCCAAACCCAAACGAGTTCGACAGTGCAACGTTGATTTCCCGCTCGCGCTTGGCGTTAGGTGCCAGATCAATCGGGGTCTCAACAGCCGGATTGTCAAGGTTAATCGTCGGCGGCGCGACCTGATCGCGAATAGCAAGGATTGAGAAAATCGCCTCGATTGCACCCGCTGCTCCCAACAGGTGACCTGTAGCCGATTTCGTTGAGGTCATGGTTGCCTTGCTCGCGTGCTCGCCCAACAGACGCTCAACTGCACCCAGTTCAATGGTGTCGGCCATGGTCGAAGTACCATGCGCGTTGATGTAGTCCAGATCATTCGGCTCAAGTCCGGCGCTGCGCAGCGCGGCTTTCATCGAACGTTCCGCGCCATCACCATCCTCAGACGGTGCAGTAATGTGATAAGCATCGCCCGACATGCCATAGCCCAGCACTTCGGCGTAAATCTTGGCACCGCGCGCTTTGGCGTGTTCATAGTCTTCGAGAACCACAATACCGGCACCTTCGCCCATAACGAACCCATCGCGGTCAATATCGTATGGGCGGCTGGCTTTCTTCGGATCGTCGGCATATTTGGTGGACAGCGCTTTGCACGCGTTGAAACCGGCAATACCGATTTCGCAGATACAACCTTCGCCGCCACCGGCGACCATAACATCTGCATCACCCGCGCGGATGATCCGGCTTGCGTCGCCAATAGCATGAGCACCTGTTGAACAGGCAGTCACGACCGAATGGTTAGGTCCTTTGAACCCGTGACGGATCGACACCTGACCAGAGGCCAGGTTGATTAACGCACCCGGAATAAAGAACGGGGAAACCCGACGCGGGCCCTTGTCTCGGATCAGGTTTGCAGTATCGGCAATTGAACCGAGACCGCCAATGCCGGAACCGATAAGCACACCTGTGCGCAGGCGCGATTCTTCGTCCTCGGGCAACCAGTCAGCATCTTTGCAGGCCATTTCGGCAGCTGCGATTGAATAGAGGATGAAGTCCTCGATCTTGCGCTGCTCTTTCGGCGGCATCCAGTCGTCAGGATTGAATGTGCCGTCTGTCCCGTCGCCGCGCGGAACCTCGCAGGCATAGGTGGTGGTTACACCACTTGCTTCAGCATCGAACTGAGTGATTGGGCCCGCGCCCGACTCTCCGTCCAGCAACCGTGACCACGTTTCCTCGACCCCGCTGGCCAAAGGAGTGACCAATCCCAGACCGGTTACAACGACTCTGCGCATGAAATGCCTCTTGCCTGCTTCCTGTTTGAGAACCGCTCATACCCCGGCCCGGGGTCCGGGGGCAAGAGCAACAGCATATTCCCTACCGGCATCATACCGCCAAAACGGGTAAGAACCGGCTTCTGAACCGGAGATTTCGAATTGAAATAACGAAATCCGCCCCTTCCAGAAATCAGAAGAAGCGGATCATCGTTTAATTCGGCAGCTTTATTGGAACTGTGCCACCGGTTCATGAGCAGCTTTGGCAACGTCCAAAGCCTCGGCCAGATCCAGCGACTTGCGGAACAGCGCCCGACCGACCAGCGCGCCGGAAATGTTGTGAATGTAAGCCAGCCGGGAAATGTCATCAGCAGTGCGGACCACACCGCTGGCAATTACTGGCGTACGAGAATGCGCCGCCAACCCCGAGATCAAGCCTAGCTGCGCTTCTACATCTTCCATGTCGCTGTCGATATCCGTGACAAGTATCGCAGCGAAGGGCGTACCCTCGAACGCATCAATAAAAGCTTCGGGCGTGAATGCACTTTGGCTACGCCAACCTTCGGTCATGACATATCCCTGCCAGACGTCTACCGCGAGAACGATCTGGTCCGGGTAGAATTTGGCAAGTTCCTTGACCAGATGCGGATCGCGCGCTGCCAGAGTGCCGATGACGATGCGACCGGCCCCCTTGTCGATCCAATGTTCGACCTGTTCACGGCTGCGCATACCACCCGCCAGTTGTACCGGCATTTCTGCTGTACGAATAATCTCCTCTACCAACTCAGCATTGGTATCACGACCTTCGATCGCATCGAAGTCGGTCAGATGCATCCATTCTGCTCCGGCCGTAGACCATCCGCGCGCAGTTTCGGCGGGGTCGACATGCCAGATCATCGCTTCGTCCAGACGGCCTTTGTCCAATGTGACACAACGGCCATTCTGCAATTCCATGGTGGGGTAAATCATCATGAGCCCGCTCCTACGCTCTGGTAATCCAGAATAACATACAAGCGGCAATTGCGTGCACATTTTACAGTATCGGCAAACCGGGTTCTATTTGCGGCACTCATCCGGCCGGATATGTTTCAGATCCGTGCAGGCGGTCCGTCACGGCGAAACAAATGAACCGGCGTATCATTGTATACAGACTCGCGCAGTTTCACATATCCCAGTTTCCCGGCAAGGTTCTGCGAAGCAGTATTGGTCGCATCCACCAACGCCACAAGCGGCCCGGGAATGACCCTGTCGAACCAGTCATGCGCAGCCTGCGCAGCCTCGTAACCAAACCCCTGCCCCTGTGCCTCAGGAGCAAGCACCCAACCTGCTTCGGGGAAAGTATCAAAATCCTCACCTAGGCATCGATTACCGTAGAAGAATCCAGCTTGCCCAATGAGTACGCGATTCGACTGCATGACCACGCCCCATTGACCAAATCCGGCCATCTGCCAGTGGCCTGCGTTTCGCAGAAAGGAATCCCAGGCTTCTCCTCGGCTGCGGGGTTTGCCGCCGATATGTCGCACAACACAGGGATTACGCCAGATTTCGGCGAACCGATTGAAATCCTCTGGCCGCATCGCGCACAGCGTCAGACGCGCAGTATTTATCATCGGGGTGGATCTTATCATGCCCTTGCCCGCTCAGGTTTTGCCTCTGGTTCACAGTGCAAACCCGAGATTCACCACGCAAGCTCGAATTTCTTGCAGGCATAAAAAACGGCGCTTCCGTTGCCCGGAAGCGCCGCTTTTGATCAATTTCGAAACTCTTAGGAAGCTTCGCTGATGAATTTGACGGCGTCGCCAAAGGTCTGAATGGTCTCGGCTGCGTCATCAGGGATCTCGATGCCGAACTCTTCTTCGAAGGCCATAACCAGCTCAACGGTGTCCAGGCTGTCCGCGCCCAGATCGTCGATGAAGGAAGCGTTTTCGGTCACTTTGTCTTCTTCAACACCCAGGTGCTCAACAACGATCTTTTTAACGCGATCTGCGACGTCGCTCATGTCTATTCCTCATTCCATTTCAGGGCGCTTTGCCCGGTTCTGCCCTTGCCCGCTCGGGGTGGCTTTGTTTGCCCTTACCGGGCGGTTTGCGTCCCGGGTCACCGGGAAAGTTGAAGGCCGACCAAAATGACCGGCCTCTGCATTTATGCGCCGCCTAATAACACAGACTACGCAAGAGGCAAACGCTTTCGCACCTGCCTCCGACAGCGCCTACAACATGGCCATACCGCCATTCACATGCAAGGTGGTTCCGGTAACATATCCTGCTTCGGGGCTTGAAAGGTACAAAACTGCCGCAGCAATTTCAGACGGTTCGCCCATCCGACCTGCTGGCACCTGTCCCAGGATGCCCTCTTTCTGGTCATCTGTCAGTTTTGCAGTCATTGCAGTCGTAATGAAGCCAGGCGCCACTGCGTTGGCTGTGATTCCACGACTTGCGACCTCATAGGCCAGTGATTTGGTCATACCAACCATACCAGCTTTGGATGCTGCATAGTTTACCTGACCAGGGTTACCGGTTGCACCAACAACGGATGAGATGTTGATAATCCGGCCCCAACGCGCCTTCATCATGCCGCGCAGCACGCCCTTACACAGCTTTGCTGTTGCGGTCAGGTTCACGTCAATTACGCTCTGCCATTCGTCATCAGACATCCGCATGAAGATATTGTCGCGTGTAATACCGGCGTTGTTCACCAGTATATCTACCGAACCCATCGCATCGGCCGCTTGCTTCGGCAGCGCGGCCACAGCCTCCAGATCGCTCAGGTTGCACGGCAATACATGTGCGCGTTCGCCCAGTTCATCGGCAAGTGCCTGCAAAGGCTCAACCCGGGTTCCAGAAAGCGCAACGGTCGCGCCCGCCGCATGCAGTGAGCGTGCAATGTCACCGCCAATCCCGCCCGAAGCTCCGGTGATCAGAGCATTCTTACCAGTCAAATCAAACATTCGGTTTCCCTCTTGGTTCGTCGAAAGTGACGAGGAATTATGATCAGGCGTCTGCCTGAATGGCTTTTTGAACATCTTCAGGCGTACCAACCGCCTGACATGCAATAGACCGCTCGATCTTGCGGATCATCCCGGACAGCGCTTTACCAGCACCAATTTCCCACGCACCAGTCACACCCTGACCAGCCATATACTGAACACTCTCGCGCCAGCGAACCGAACCTGTGACCTGCTCGACCAGCAGTTGGCGGATCAGATCCGGGTCAGTGACCGCTTCGGCGCGCACATTGGCAACCAATGGCACTGCAGGTGCTTTGATCTCAACCTTAGCCAGCGCCTCGGCCATCACATCCGCTGCAGGCTGCATCAAAGCGCAGTGGAAAGGGGCACTGACCGGCAGCATAATCGCACGCTTTGCGCCTTTTTCCTTGGCAATCTCTGCAGCACGTTCAACGGCGGCTTTAGCACCCGAGACCACGACCTGTGTAGGATCGTTGTCATTTGCAGCCTGGCAAACCTCTCCCTGAGCAGCCTCTTCTGCAACTGCACGCACAGCATCCAGATCCAAACCAAGAATTGCAGCCATCGCGCCCTCACCCACCGGCACGGCGCTCTGCATTGCTTGACCGCGCGTCCGCAGAAGACGAGCCGTATCGGCAACGGACAGCGCACCAGCAGCAGCCAATGCCGAGTATTCACCCAGTGAATGACCGGCTACGAAAGATGCCTTGCCGATCGAAACACCTTCAGCCTCAAGCGCACGCATCGCCGCCATCGACGTCGCCATCAATGCAGGCTGTGCGTTCTGTGTCAGAGTCAGCTCTTCGATGTCGCCTTCCCAGATCAGCGCGCTGAGCTTTTCACCCAGTGCCTCATCCACTTCATCAAACACGGCTTGCGCGGCGGGATATGCGTCAGCCAGCGCCTTGCCCATTCCGATGGTCTGGGCACCTTGCCCGGGGAAAACGAACGCGATTGTCATTGCGACCTCTTGGATGACGTTAGGTTGCGGCGGGGTGTAAACCGAGTGACGCCGCCGCACAAGCTCTGCATTCTGACACTTATTCTGTGCGCACTACGCTATTGTGTGTTTGCACCAGCCAATTAGGGTGTCCGCAGCCAATCAACCGGAGCCTGCTACAGATGCCCCTGACTAACACCATATCCAGCTATGGCGGAGTGACCAAAGTCTTCCACTGGCTAACCGCCCTGCTGATTTTGACGGCCCTTCCCCTCGGCTGGGTCGCTGAAAGTATGGCCCATGCAATCTACGACCCAAGTATTGCGTCAACCGAAGAAGATATCGCACGCGCGGCCCGTCTTTTCTCGTTGCACAAAACGATTGGGATCACGGTGTTTTTCGTCGCGCTTGCGCGCATTCTATGGGCCTTGACGCAAACAAAGCCCGGTCTTTTGAACGCAGAAAACAAGCCCGAAGCCTTTGCTGCAGAAACCGTTCACTGGCTTCTATACGGATCGCTTGTGCTCGTCCCGCTCAGTGGCTGGGTTCACCACGCCGCTGCCGAAGGGTTTGCTCCGATCCTCTGGCCTTTTGGACAAAACCTGCCCTTGGTCCCCAAATCGGCTTATCTGGCCGAATTGACCGCAAACCTTCACTGGCTGTTCATGTGGACTTTGGTCGGGGCACTGGCTCTTCATATTATGGGCGCTTTGAAACACCATGTCGTGGACAAGGACAGCACTTTGCGCCGCATGCTGCCTGGACGCTCTGATGCGCCTCAACCTCCCGATCAGCATCATTCGATGGTCCCTGCTTTAGCTGCTGCTATAGTCTGGGTAGGCGTGTTGTCCGGTGGCTGGATGACCGGTACCTTCGATGATGACGCGCACGGCGAAACTGACGCGACAGAACTGACCGAAGTGCAATCCGACTGGAAGGTACAGGATGGCAACTTGTCCATCACAATAACTCAGCTCGGCAGCCCGGTGACCGGAACTTTTGCCGATTGGACCGCTGCAATCATCTTTGACGAGACCGATGATCCCGGGTTGGCCGGTTCAGTCGACGTTACGGTTGCAATTGGATCGCTCAGCCTTGGAACCGTTACCGATCAGGCAATGGGAGCTGATTTCTTCGACAATGCCCAGTTCCCGACGGCGCAGTTCTCGGCCGATCTTTATAAAACCGACGAGGGATACGAGGCCCGCGGCCCCTTGACGATCAGAGATAAGACACTGGATGTCGTTCTACCCTTCACATTGGATATCGAAGACGACACCGCGACCATGGCAGGGGAATTGGAACTGAACCGTCTTGATTTCGATGTCGGAAAGTCCATGCCCGCTGAAGACTCGCTAGCTTTTGCCGTCACCGTTTCGGTTGAGCTTACCGCAACCGAGTCCGAGTAAATGTGAACAAACAAAAAACCGCCGGAGCGATGGCCACCGGCGGTTTCTTTTTGTCTTACGACCGGATCTTTAGTCAGCTTTCTGAGCTTCGACCGAAATCCTGACTTCAACTTCATCGCTGACGAAGGGTGCAAACTGACCCAGATCGAAGTCGCTGCGTACAAGCGTTGTGGTCGCGTCGAAACCTGCCCATGGCTTCTTTGCCATCGGATGCTCGGCAACCTGGTTCAGTTTTGCATCCAGAACCACAGATTTAGTTACGCCGTTCATAGTAAGATCGCCGGTGATGTTCGCAGTGCCTTCACCTGTGACCTCAATTCCGGTCGAGGTGAATGTGATCAGGTCACCTTCGGCAACGCCAAAGAAATCTTCAGTCATGAAGTGGTCTTCGCGCGGCTTCCAGCCGGTGATCATCTCAACGACAGGCATCGAGACGCTTACACTCGAAGCTGCGGGATCTTCCTGATCGAACATGATCTCGCCTTCGAAACCTGAGAACATGCCATAGGTCGTCGAAAACCCGAGGTGGTTATAGCTGAAGACGACCTGGCTATGGCTGGGGTCCAGAACATATTTTTCGGCGCTCGCAAACGCCGTTGTCGCTGATACGGCCAGTGCAGCAGCAAGGAGGGTGGATTTCATGACAATCTCCGCAATTTTGTGTTCGCAAACCTATTGGGTTGCTCAACAACGAAAATGTGCCGCCCAAGGGCGGCACACAACCTCTATTCTCTCACAAATTCTGTTCCTTAATGAACAGACGCGTTTTTAAGCGAAAATCGCGACACTTCCGCTAAGTTGGCCCTTCAACGCTCGGCTGACATCCGCCGATTCCAGCGGCAACTTCATCAGAACACTGCCATCAACATCAAACAGTTCGACCTCATCATCTGCAAATCGTGCGCCACCCAATGAGTCGTAGCCGCGGCGCAGAACCGTCTGCGGACGTCCATTTTCGTTCTTTTGCAACACGCGTACTTCGCGACGGATCGGATCGAAATAAGCGTCAGGGCGCGGATCCAGCACTTCGATTGTCAGCAGGCTTACCCCTGCAATCAGGAACACCATCGAAGCCACCAGCTTGATCGGCCAAACCTCTGCACCGGCCACCGAACCGGGCATCAGCCACATCGAAAACGCTGAAACGATAAGGAATGCGCCGAGCACGCGGAACAGGATCAGTCGCGCTTTCCAGTTCGGCGCGAAGGTGATCATCACCGGTACAGATTCATCATACGCCGAGTTCGGCGCCGCTTGTTGAAATGTGTTCGTATTCATCACGGCCATCGCTTTTGCCCTGTCTGTGTTTTCCGACCACCCGGGTAACTCCCGGCTTGCAAACAACTTTGAGCCGAAAAGCGTCAGGAATTGGGCACCCCAATGGAAATTGGACGACTTCACCAAGGCATATGTGGCGGGACTTGCTCCTGCCGTACAAACGTGTATATGGGGCCATCCTTCGCAATACACATGAATCGCGCAGCCTCTCGTGGCAGGGTCGCGAAGGACCAGATGGCCCCGCCTTTGAAATGCGCCTTGATAGAAACAGGAGTGCACATGCCACTGTATGAGCATGTAATGATCGCGCGTCAGGACCTGTCCAACGCGCAGGCAGAAAGCCTCGTCGAACATTTCGGCACCGTTCTGGCTGACAACGGCGGCAACGTCGTCGAAAGCGAGTACTGGGGCGTCAAGACGATGGCCTACAAGATCAACAAGAACCGCAAGGGCCACTATGCCTTCCTGAAGACCGACGCCCCCGCCGGCGCCGTTCAGGAAATGGAACGCCTGATGCGCCTGCATGACGACGTCATGCGCGTTCTGACCATCAAGGTCGACGAGCATGCCGAGGGCCCCTCGGTCCAGATGCAGAAGCGCGATGAGCGCGAAGGCCGCCGCGAGCGCCGCTGATCAACGCCTGACGAAAGGACATATACCATGGCCGCAAAACCATTTTTCCGCCGCCGCAAGGTTTGCCCGTTCTCGGGCGACAACGCGCCGAAGATCGACTACAAAGACACTCGTCTGCTGCAGCGCTACATCTCTGAGCGTGGCAAGATCGTTCCTTCGCGCATCACCGCCGTTTCGGCGAAAAAGCAGCGTGAACTGGCCCGTGCTATCAAGCGCGCCCGCTTCCTCGCCCTGCTGCCCTACGCCGTGAAGTAAGGAGAGACTGACATGCAAGTTATCCTTCTGGAACGCGTTGCGAAACTGGGTCAAATGGGCGACGTCGTTGACGTCAAGCCCGGCTACGCCCGCAACTTCCTGCTGCCCCAAGGCAAAGCGCTGAGCGCGTCCGAGTCGAACATCGCCTCGTTCGAAGCCCAGAAAGCGCAGCTTGAGGCACGCAACCTGGAAACCAAGAAAGAAGCTGAAGCACTGGCTGAAAAGCTGGACGGCCAGCAGTTCATCGTGATTCGCTCGGCATCGGACGCCGGCGCCCTGTATGGCTCGGTCACCCCGCGTGACGCCGCAGACGCCGCAACCGACGCTGGTTTCACCGTCGACAAGAAACAGGTCATCCTGATCGCACCGATCAAGGAACTGGGCCTGCACTCGGTTGCAGTTAAGCTGCACCCCGAAGTCGAAGTTGAGATCAAAATGAACGTTGCCCGTTCGGAAGAAGAAGCCGAACTGCAGGCATCGGGCAAATCGATCCAGGAACTGGCAGCCGAAGAAGAAGCCGCTGCTGAATTCGAGATCGCTGAACTGTTCGACGACATCGGCTCGGCCGCTTCGGAAGACGAAGAGCTGACTCCCGAAGCTGCTCCGGCTGAAGAAGACGAAGCCAA
>NZ_SMMF01000963.1:197894-230716 GCF_009711355.1 Roseibium sp. RKSG952
AAGGCCGCGTATGATTGCGCGGCCTTTTTTCTTTGCGCCATACGAGCAAAATTTGGCCAGAATTCAGACCTAAGCTTGCAGTCTGATGATGGCACCATATCATCGGCCATCGCATCTCGGAGATTCCCCATGACTGACTACTTTCGCCGCAGCGTATTGGCCTTTGTTCTGTTTGCTCCGCTGGCCGCTTGCGGTGGCCCGGACACGCCGACGCAAGATACATTCAATCCCCCACTCTACCCCAATGAAACGCCCGAACTGCGTGAATCAATCAACAAATGGGCGGATCACTACGAGCTGCCGCGTGAATTGCTGCATAAACTTGCCATTCGCGAAAGCACCCACCGTCCCTGGGCCGTAAACCGCCCTTACTATGGCTTACTGCAAATCCTTCCCGCTACCGCGCGATCGATGGGCTACACCGGAAATGCTCAAGGGTTGCTGGATGCAGATACAAATCTCGAGTTTGCAGGAAAATACCTGCGCGGCGCATGGCTTCTGTCGGACGGTGATCAGCAACGAGCAATCTTTTTGTATGCCAAGGGCTACTATCCCGAGGCAAAAAAGCGTGGAATGTTGGTCGAGACCGGGTTGGTCAAAGAATAATGTCGTCTGATTTGCGAAAAACCCTCGGCCAAGGACCGTTTGGTTTGGATTACCCGCAATAAACTAACAGAATCGCGTTAATCTGTTGCCAATAGCACTCAATAAGCCCATGTGATATACACAAATGGCTTGCACAAGACCCTTTGGTTGACGCAACGTAGACTTCTATGGGGAAAGATATGGCAGTTTGTTGGGGAACGCTGCCGACGGTACAAAGGTTGGACAGTTGAAGCTCATCGACTTGGCCGCAATAGATCACGAGGAGAAGTCGGCTTACGACATCATTAACTCTGTATGTGATGAGCTTGGCTTCGACTACGCCTCTTATGCGACCACACACCCAGTTAAGGGCGACGTGCAGGGTTATGCAAATTACCCTGACGAGTGGAAGATTCACTATGGAAGCCAAGGCTTTCATAAGGTTGATCCAACGCTCTATCAATCCGCGCTGAGTATTGCGCCCGTTGATTGGGGGCGTTTCAATCATGATGACAAGTTCAATGCCGTTTTCCGTGACGCCCATGATTTCGGAATTACCGACCGCGGGCTGACCGTACCGATCCGTGGGCCATATGGTGAATGTGGCTTGTTGAGCGTCACCAAGGATTGCTCTGACACCGAATGGAAAAAGCTGAAGAAACATGTCATGGGGGATCTTCAGCTGGCAGCTGTACAGGCGCATGATACCGTTATGCAGTCAGGATTGCTGGCCAAGGCGCTATATCTACCTGCCCTGTCATCGCGCGAAAAAGAGATCTTGCAATGGACAGCTGAAGGTAAATCTCAGCAGGATATCGGTGATATTCTTTGCATCTCTCACCGCACTGTCGAAGTTCATATGCGCTCTGGTCGCGAAAAATTGGGTGCTTTGACTACCCCACAAGCCATCGGAAGGGCAATAGGTCTGGGTTTAATCTACCCTGGGTAATCAAATTAGGCCCAAAATTACGGGAAATCCCCAATAGTCTTGTTTCGAAACTAAGTTAATCTCCTCTCTACGGTAACCAGACTGTAGGGGGATGGAATGATCATCGTAATTGATGGTATCAACCAGCATAAGTTCAATGATGTCTTGGATGACATGTATAAACTGCGGGCACGTGTGTTCGGGGATCGCCTTGGGTGGGATGTAAATATCCAAGACGGGCGTGAGAAAGACCAGTTCGACGACCTGCATCCTGCACACGTGGTCAGCATCAACGACGAGGGGGACGTCGTTGGGTGCATGCGCCTGTTGCAGACCACCGGGCCACACATGCTGGCCGATGTATTCAGCTCGATTATGGACGGCGAACCGCCCATTCGAAGCTCTCAGGTTTGGGAAGCAACCCGCTTCTGTGTAGACACAAAGAAACTTGGACGTGGACGCGGTAAGAATTCCGTATCATACGTAACCAGCGAAGTCATGATCGGCTCATTCGAATACGCCCAGGAGGCGGGTGTTCTGGATGCGATCGCAGTTATTGACCCAGTCATGAATCGGGTTCTTCAGCGTTCGGGCAATGCGCCGTGCGATTATGTCGGATCAGCAAAGCCAATGGGCAAGGTTGTTGCGATGGCGGCATTGATGGATTGCTCGGATGAACGTATCTCAGCCATTCGCGAATATGCCGATATTGATCACGACGTCTTCCTGACGGATGAGCAGGCACTCGAAAGGTTTGAAACAGGCCGCATTGCGTTCCAGCAAGACGCCACGACCGCGAATTTAGACCACCAACCGCTCACTGAACTGGAAAAGTACTTTGTCGAGCAAATGCACTCGGCAACAACGAAAACCGAAGTCGAAGCTGTTCTCAGATTGATCGAGGCACTTTCGGATCGGTTCACCCCAGAGCAAAAGACTGCTCTGTTAAAGACCCCCCGTGCTTTTGCTCATGAGGCCTGACCCCCTCACCTCATAAGTCAAAGCCACCCATGCGGAGCCGTCTTATTTCAGACGGCTCCGCTTTATTTTGGCCCCTGATCAGGGGAAGGAAGAAGATTATTCCTCTTCCAGTGCCTCAACGGCTTTCTGCAGATCGTCTTTGCTGACCTCTTTGTCAGCAACCTGAGCCAGTTCGAAGACGTAGTCGATAACCTTGTCTTCAAAGATCGGCGCGCGCAACTGCTGCTGCATCTGAGCGTTCTGCTGCACGAACTCGAAGAACTGGCGTTCCTGTCCTGGGTACTGACGTGCCTGGTTCATGATTGCCTGAGTCATCTCGGCATCAGTAACTTCAACTTCGGCTTTCTGACCCAGTTCTGCCAGCAGCAGACCCAGACGCACGCGGCGTTCAGCCAGCTTGTTGTGCTCGTCGGTCGGCTCGATCTCGGCGTGATCGTGGCCTTCCACTTCCGGGTTTTCTTCGTGCCACAGCTGGTGTGCGATCTGCTTGGCTTCGGCATCAACCAGCGACGGCGGCAGGTCGAACGATACCTTGGTGTCCAGCGCGTCCAGCAGGGCCCGCTTCATAACTGCGCGAGATGCACCGGCGTATTCCGCTTCCAAACGCTCGGCGATCTGAGCCTTCAGCGCAGCCAGATCTTCTGCACCAAATTTGGTAGCCAGTTCATCGTTGACCTCAGCAGCGACGGGCTCTTTCACTTCTTTGATGGTGCAGGTGAAAACAGCGTCTTTGCCAGCCAGGTGCTCGGCACCGTACTCTTCGGGGAAGGTTACGTTGACGTCCTTCTCCTCTTCGGCCTTTACGCCAACCAGTTGCTCTTCGAAGCCGGGGATGAAGCTGTTCGAGCCCAGAACCAGCGGATAGTCTTCTGCCGAGCCACCTTCGAACTCTTCGCCGTCAACTTTACCAACAAAGTCGAACACGATCTGGTCACCATCTTTGGCTTTCGAGCCTTTGCGACGCGCTTTGAAATCCTGCGCTGTCTCGGCCAGATTGTTCAGTGCTTCTTCGACAGCTGCGTCATCTGCTTTGACTACCAGCTTTTCCAGTTCGACCGACTTCAGGTCTACTTCAGGGATTTCAGGCAGCGCTTCATAGGACATTGCGACTTCGACGTCATCGCCTTCTTTCCAGTCCTCGTTGGTCATCTTGACCTCAGGCTGCAGGGCAGGACGTTCGCCGCTGTCTTCAAAATGCTTGTTCATCGCGCCGTCGATGGATTCCTGCATCGCTTCGCCCAGCAGGCGCTGGCCAAACTGCTTTTTCAGCAGCGCCATCGGCACCTTGCCTTTGCGGAAACCCTTCATTTCGATTTCCGGCTGCGCTTCGGTCAGCTTTTCGTTGACCTTTTCGTCCAGCTCGGCGGCGGTGACAGTGATGTTGTAACCGCGTTTCAGACCTTCGTTCAGCGTCTCGGTAACCTGCATTATGGTAGTCCCCATAGGATTCGGGGCGCGCAAAACGGCGCGCCGGGCAAATTTGACGCCTTCTATTTGCCCAGCCGCCCGCGTGCAAGGGGCAAGTGCCAGATCTGCCCTGTTTTACCGACCTAACAAACAAAAAAACGCCCCGGTGCGAGCCGAGGCGTTTTCAGATCACAAAGAGATCTGGTCAGAACCTCCAACGAGCGCCAAGCACCCATGCTTCGTTCTTGTCAAAGGACGCACTGTCTTTGAAGTCATGGTTGCGATACTTCAGGTAGGCATCCGTGTTAATGCTGTCGATACGCTGAACAACGGCGATACCCCAGGCTCTTGTGCTGGATCCGTCATTCTCAAAATCAGCGCCGTCGTAGTAGTCGATACCAACCCCGGTTTTACCCCACGAAATCCAGTCATCCTCATATGCGATCTTGCCATACCAGTAGTTCGGATCAGACGCTCCGACCGCATCATTGCTTCGCGTACCACCTGCAACGGTAAAGCTCAGACCGTTTTGCAGCAGAACTGAGGCCGAACCGATGGTGTCCTTACGATCACCCGAGTTATCGTCTGCCTGACGAACTGCATAAGCGACACCCGCCGAGAACTCGACGCCACCGCTGAAGGTGTTGTTATAGAAAACACCTACGTCGTAGTAGTCGTCATCATCGCTGCTGGACAGAATGTTCTGACCATATGCAAAACCGGCAGAGAATCCGTTGAAGCTGGGCGTGTCATAACGAATACGACCGCGGCGTGAGCCATCAAAGTTGCTGCTGGAGTCGCCGACGGTGATGTCACTCAGAATGCCGTCAGTGCCGCGATAAAAGAAGCCCGAGTTTTCATCATTGGTAAATGAGTAAAGCGCCGTACCTACATAGGACAGGTCTACTTCGGCAGCACCATCCGATACCATGCTGCCCTGACCGGCTGAGAATTTACCCCAGTTGCCCTTTAGTGCAAAATCAACGTGGCGGATGTCTTCACGCGTCCAGCCGCTGAAGTTGGTACCAAGCTGGTTCCATTCGGACGAGTTTGGCAGGCCCAGTGCCGATTCAAACCGGAACGTGAACTCGTTTTGGCCAAACGGCTGCATCAGGCGCAAACCAACGCGGCTGTTTGACAGATCGTTATCCAACACGCGGGTCTCAGTTTGCTGCCCATCATCTACCGAGATGAGTGCAGGGTTGAACTGTCCGTACAGCAGGACATATCCGCCACTGTTATTTTCGTATTTCAACTCGGCAGCGGCTGGAATTGCCGTCGTTGCGGCCAGTACTGCAGCTGCGGAAGAGAGTTTGAGATTAAGGGTCATTTCACTCACCATGAAAAGTTCCGGTTTCAGGTACTGCTCAAATGTTTACTGAACGCGATGGTTCCAGAGGCGCTCAGTCCATGCCGTATATTCATTGCAAATCCGCCACAGCCGACACAGCGATGAAAGACACATTCTTATTTCTTTTCAAAAGGCTACATTTACAAGCCCAGGTGGCAGCAAATTGCTCCCAAATAAATTCTGCCCTTCCGCTATGCGTCTGGCAAACACTCGCTATGCATTAACGCAGAATGAACCGGCATAAAGTCGCCAATCCTACGCTCAGTAGGCCACTATTTGCGCAACGCAATCAAACATTCAGCTTTTTAAGAACTTCAGGTAGCTGTTCGGGCAGATCTTCTGCGATCAGGCCGGGTCCAAACTGCCGCGCGCATTCCACGTGCAACCAGGCTCCGGTCTCGGCAGCTTGCATTGGACTAAATCCGCGAGCCAGCAAACCGGTTATGAAACCTGCAAGAACATCCCCTGCGCCCGCCGTTGCCAGCCATGGCGCTGCACGATCGTAGTGCGCTGAGTTAATCGCACACTGCCCATTCGGTGCAGCAACTACAGTATCCGGCCCCTTGAATAAAACCACGCACCCTGCCCGTTTGGCCGCATCGCGCGTTGCATCCACCTTGGAGTAGGCCGGGCCTTCGGTAGGCGTTGCCGCCAGCTTTTCGTCAATATCCGGAAACAGCCGCGCAAATTCACCTCCGTGCGGGGTTAACACGCAGTTTTCGTGCAATCGAGAGAACAACAATGCCGGATCATCCGCAAAAGCCGTCAGTGCGTCGGCATCCAGAACCGTTGCGCGCTTTGCCTCAAGGGCTGCGGGCACCAAATCCCGCGCACACTCTAAACCCAACCCAGGACCAAGACAGAGAGCGTTCAGCCGCTCGTCCTTAAGCACGTCGGTCAGCCCCTCTGCCCCCTCAACCTGCTGTAGCATGATGGCTGTCACCTGCGCCGCGACTTCCATCTGAGCCGCTGGAGGCACACCCAGCGTCACCAATCCAGCCCCAATGCGCAAAGCCCCTCGGGCGGCTAGCCGCGCAGCGCCGGTCTTAGCCGGACCACCCGAGCAAATGAGGGCGTGGCCGTGGGTGAACTTGTGATGTTGTTTGAATTTGGGCAAGCGATAGAGCGGCAACCCACCCCATGTTCGCTCGTCTTTCACGCGGCCCGGTGCCTCGGCAAGGGTTAGAAAAGCAGGGCGGCTCGCCCTGCGAGAAGGCTTTGGTCCCAACGTGAAAGCATCGTCATATGGTTCACCGTAAAAGCGGCAACGCTGCTTGGAAATACCGATGTCTTTAACAACGAGCTTGCCACACAAATCCGGCCCTTGCGCCAGGAAATGCCCGGGCTTTGGGCTGTCGAAACAAACAGTCAACCACGCAAAACGGTCGTACAAAGCACGCGCGCCGCCTGCTTGGGCAATCTTGTTCCGTATCTCTACAGGAAAACTGTCCAGCACCTCGCGAGACCATGGGTTCGAAGCATCTTGATGCAGCACCCGCCCGCTGTCCAAACACAAGCCGGATGGCGCGTCGATGCTGATCATGCGGTCAGTGTAATGGTCCCCATTCGCACCAGAAAGATGCCGAACGACCTTGAACAATTCACCGACCAAACCGCGTTTCAGCCCGGTCCCGAACAAAGCATCAACGTATAGATCGGCAAAACCACCCTTGCGCATATTCTGTTCGGTCAGCGGTACAATCTCACCTAACTCCAGCCATCGATCATAATTCACTCGCGCATCTGCCGGCAGCTTTTCGGGATCGCCATAGAGAAACACCGCAACCTCCCAGCCCCACTCCTTCAGCAGCCGCGCCACGACAAACCCGTCGCCGCCATTATTGCCGGGACCACACAAAACCACGGCTGTACCAGATGTTTTCGACAGCTCAGGCCACTCTTCAAAAATCGCCTCAACTACTCCGTGTCCAGCGCGCTCCATGAGCTCCAGACCGGTCACCTCGCCAGACTCGATTGCTGCAAGTTCAATCGCCCGCATCTGTGCCGCTGTTAGCAATTCCGTCATCTCAAATCCCTCGGCGATTCAATTTTGATTACTTTTTGTGCAAGCTGATCAAAATTTGACCTGCCGCCTATTTTCTCAGCGCCCAACCCGGACCATTTTCGCAATCACATTGCCGACCGAATTTAGACGTGGTCAGTGCCACAGTGACAAGAGTTAATAGGAGCCCGGGATGAAGAAGATCGAAGCGATCATCAAGCCGTTCAAACTCGATGAAGTAAAAGAAGCGCTGCAGGATGTCGGCGTCCAGGGACTCAGCGTGATCGAGGTTAAGGGCTTTGGCCGTCAGAAAGGACACACCGAGCTGTATCGCGGCGCGGAATATGTCGTCGACTTTCTGCCCAAAGTGAAGGTCGAGGTCGTACTGGACGACGATCAGGTCGATGCAGCGATCGAAGCGATCGTAGATGCAGCGAAAACCGACAAGATTGGCGACGGTAAGATCTTTGTCTCGCCCGTCGAACAAGCCATCCGCATCCGTACCGGCGAGACCGGTTCGGACGCTCTATAAGCCAATTATCGAATTCTCAAACAGAGGACATGAGAGAATGAGCAAGGACGCAGTTCTTCAGCTGATCAAGGACGAAGGCGCCGAATACGTCGACGTTCGTTTCACCGACCCGCGCGGCAAACTTCAGCACGTGACCCTGATGGCCGATCAGGTTGACGAAGACTTTCTGGAAGAAGGCTTCATGTTTGACGGCTCGTCCATCGCGGGCTGGAAATCGATCGAAGCTTCGGACATGAAGCTGATGGTCGACACCGAAAGC
Source organism: Roseibium sp. RKSG952 (assembly GCF_009711355.1). Classification (NCBI taxonomy): domain Bacteria; kingdom Pseudomonadati; phylum Pseudomonadota; class Alphaproteobacteria; order Hyphomicrobiales; family Stappiaceae; genus Roseibium; species Roseibium sp. RKSG952. The sequence goes on from NZ_SMMF01000963.1 coordinate 205,940, forward strand.
GCTTATGTCGATCCCTTCTACGCAGAAAAGACAATCTGCGTGCACTGCTCGGTCGTTGAGCCCGACACCGGCGAAGCCTATGAGCGTGACCCGCGCGGCACCGCACAGAAAGCAGAAGCTTACCTGAAAGCATCGGGTATCGGCGACGTTGCCTACATGGGGCCCGAAGCTGAATTCTTCCTGTTCGACGATGTCCGTTTTTCGAACAGCATCAACAAGGTATCCTACGAAGTTGATGCAACCGACGCGTCGTGGAACACCGACACCGAGTACGAGATGGGCAACATGGGCCACCGTCCGGGCGTCAAGGGCGGATACTTCCCGGTCAACCCGATCGACGAAGCACAGGACCTGCGTTCGGAAATGCTGTCGACCATGAAGCGTCTGGGCATGAAGGTCGACAAGCACCACCACGAGGTTGCGTCCTGCCAGCACGAGCTGGGCCTGATCTTCGACAGCCTGACCAAACAGGCCGACGAGCTGCAGAAGTACAAGTACGTCATCCACAACGTTGCGCACGCCTACGGCAAATCGGCCACTTTCATGCCCAAGCCGATCGCAGGTGACAACGGCACTGGCATGCACGTGAACATGTCGATCTGGAAAGACGGCAAGCCGCTGTTCGCTGGCGACAAGTATGCCGATCTGTCAGACGAAGCGCTGTGGTTCATTGGTGGTGTTCTCAAGCACGCCAAAACCCTGAACGCCTTCACCAACCCTGCGACCAACAGCTACAAGCGTCTGATCCCAGGTTTTGAAGCTCCTGTTCTGCGCGCCTACTCGGCACGTAACCGTTCGGGTTGTGTACGTATCCCATGGACCGAAAGCCCGAAAGCCAAGCGCGTCGAGGCTCGTTTCCCCGATCCGGCAGCGAACCCCTACCTGTGCTTTGCTGCCCTGCTGATGGCCGGTCTGGACGGCATCAAGAACAAGATCGATCCGGGCGAAGCCATGGACAAGAACCTGTACGATCTGCCCGCAGAAGAACTGGCCGACATCCCGACCGTTTGCGGCTCACTGCGTGAAGCTCTGGAAGCTCTGGCGTCCGATCACGACTTCCTGCTGCAGGGCGACGTGTTCACCAAAGACCAGATCGACGGCTACATCGCACTGAAGATGGAAGAGGTTGAAACCTACGAGCACACCCCGCACCCCGTTGAATACGGCATGTACTACAGCTGCTAATTCAACCCTTTGCGGTAAGATCAGGGGCGCCTTTCATGGGCGCCCTTTTTCGTTTCATGTCCCTTCGGCCGTGTTGATCTCATTCCTCTCAATCGCGATGTAGCCGTACATCAAAACCGCAGCGGATATTGCTGCTGTTACCCAGAACACTGCAGCGAACGATCCCAGCATTGCATAGGTGCTGCTGCAGACCGCCATTCCCAACGTTCCTCCCAGCAACTGGCTGCTCAGCACGATACCCCCGGCTTGTCCCTGCATTCCAGGCGGAACCGAGATCATCACGGCTCGCTGCGGAGGAACAAAGAGGAAGGAAATAGCCACACCCGAAATCAACAGCCCTGCAAATACGAACACATTCTGATCCAGACCCATACCGATCGCCATACAGACCAGTCCGATCAGGGTGCCCAAAACTCCGAACAATGAAGGAAGTCTGGTTCCATAGGCATCTGCAGCTTTGCCTGCATAGGTCGCGGTTAGCACAGGTGGCACCACGGCTGGCAGCAGTGCCACCCCAGCCATCAGCGGAGACAGACCAGAAGACTTCTGAAAATACAAAGCACCAAAGACGAAGGTTGCGATTTTGACGAATTGGGCGAGCGACACGATCATGTTTGATGCTGCAAAGGTACCATTGGAAAACAGTCGCATCGCGATAAGCGGCGCAGTGCTGCGCAGCTCGACCCATACGAACAAAGCCAACATCACTATGCCGGTGATCAAAGGCCCGATGACATCAATCCGCTCCCAACCGCGCTCGGGCCCTTCCATGATGCCGAAAACGGTGAGGGTGAGACCTCCGACCAGAAGCAGCAAACCCGCCCAGTCGAATCCAGCCTCGGCTCGTCGGGGTGGATCGCGCCAGAACACCCAAGTGATGCAAGCTACGATCAGAACGATTGGCGGGTTGATCCAAAAGATCCAGCGCCAAGACAGATAGTCGGTCAGCAGGCCTCCGACCACTGGGCCGAGTGCCAGAAAACTTGTCCCGATCGCGCCGTAGATGCCAAGGGCCATTCCACGTTCACCCTCATCAAAAGACATCGAGACCAGAACAAGTGAAAGCGGAAAGATAATGGCAGCCCCAATACCTTGAACTGCGCGTGCGACGACGATCCCTGAACCACTTTGTGAATATCCTGCGGCGAGTGACGCAATGCCGAAAGTAAGTAGTCCGACGATGATCAGGTTCCGCGTACCGATGATGTCACCGAACCGCCCCGCAGCACCAGCAAGCGCTGCGAGCACAAGCAGGTAAATGTTCACGACCCAGTGTGCACTCAAACTGCTAAGGCCAAGATCTGATTGGATCGTTGGCAATGCAACACCCACAACGGTTTCATCAAGAAGAATGACCCCAAGAATTGCGCCCATCGCGGTAAGAACCCACCAGCGACTGTTCGACGTCTTGCCCATCGGAACTCCGCCTCCCCCTGAGAAAGAAACCTGATTTCATACTCATAGAACATGGCAGGGCTGAGATCCGTCAAGGAGCCAGTCACGGTCACTTGCAAGGGCGACGCGCCTCAGACAAAGTAGTTTTACGCCTGTTTTGGCGCAAATTGATCAATTCACTTCTTTGCGATAGCCGAGCCAGCTATCCTGAAATTCGGATTAGTCAGATCGAAAGAGTGCTGTTCATGAAGCTTCTCGTTGCTCCCGTTGCCGCCATTGCCATCTCTTTCGCCTCTGTTGGATTGGCTGCGTCATGCGGCAATAACAGCGCCGGTTTTGAATCCTGGAAACAGAGTTTCGCCAAACAGGCCCGCAAGGCAGGGGTGCGCAAAAAGGGACTGCAGGCGCTGGCGCAGACCCAATACGCCACGAGGACGATCGCAGCTGATCGCAACCAGAAAAGCTTCAAGTATTCCTTGGATAAATTCATGAGGGTTCGGGGCGCAGATACCATCGTTTCTCAAGGGCGCAAGCGGAAGGCGCGCAACCCGCAATTCTATGCGGCTCTGGAACGACAATATGGTGTTCCTGCCGGTGTTCTGATTGCTATTCACGGCATGGAAACGGGCTTTGGGAATTTCATGGGCGATAGTCAGGTTGTTTCCGCGATAACAACACTGGCCTACGATTGTCGCCGGTCTGAGTTCTTTATTCCGCATGCCATCGGAGCGCTGAAATTGGTGGATCAGGGTAGCATCACCATGGCGACAAAAGGGGCAAAACATGGCGAGCTGGGCCATACGCAATTTCTGCCGGGCAACGCCATAACCTATGGCGTCGATGCCACCGGTGACGGCCGCGTGGATTTCTACAACATGACCGACGCTCTGGCCTCGACCGCAAATTTCTTGCGTCAAAAAGGGTGGAAACCCGGTCGGGGCTATCAACCCGGCGAGCCGAACTTTGCAGTTATCCAGCAGTGGAACGCAGCATCTGTTTATCAGCAATCCATCGCAATCATGGCCTTGCGAATCGACAGCTAGGACAAGTTTCGCCTTAGCTGGCCGCACCCAATTTTCGCCACATTATCGCCACATCTAACCAGTTGACCCGGCGTTTCATTGGTTTCCAAAGCGTAATCAATCCTGTGAAAAATTCATTTTTTTGCATTTTCGTCAAATTTTCCCCTACTTCTCTCGCTATGATTGTGTGTCAGAAATCATATGGCAGAGGACTGTGCTGTGACTGCAAAGCACAAATACCATGGTGGACTTCAGTTCAACGGCGACGCGGAAGGCGCGCTCCGGCGGTTCTGTCACACCGTTTCTGCGACACTTGAAGACTATGGCCATCTGGTCGAGCGCAAGACGCTGACCAGCAAGACCGAAGCTAGTATCGTGTCCAGCCACTATCTTGTTCGGCTGCATCTTGAAACGACGCATGATGAGGCGAACGACCGATACGGACGTCTGGATCGTGCGGCCGGGTTGAAGACCATGGCTCGACCCGCGGTATCGCGTCCCAAGCACAGGCTAGCGATTTCGATAACCCCGGTTTCCGAGTTGCTGGACGACAGCGAGATTTCCGAGCTTATCCTGGTGGTAATGCTATATCGCATGGTCGATATCTGTTCGACTCAGCGGGTTGAATGGCTGTCGCCGAACACTGTTCTGACGATCGAACAGTTCCTGAGCACGTTCGATTCATTCACTCCTCGAAAACCTCGGGAGCGCAAACAGATCTTCGAATCCGTAACGGGTCAATTTGCTGGTATCGACATCGCCGATCAGGAAGAATTCGATCTTGAATCCGCAGCAACAAGAACATCGGGCCGCCCGATCAAGCTGACTGACGACCAGTTGCTGAGCATCGCGTTCAGAACAGATAATGAGCCGGTGCCCGAAGTTGACCAGCCAGAATCCGAAGCACCAGATGATGAAAGACCCAGTGATATTCTGCGTCTTACCAGCTGGGGCATGACCGGGGCAGTCGCAAGTTTTTCTGCACCGATCGCACTGTCAATGGCTGCAGTAAATCTGATCCGTGGTGAGGATTTTCGCCTGAATACACAGGTTCTGGTGTTCACCGTCGCGATTGTTGCACTGAATGCAAGTAACGCTTTTGCCGATGTTGCCAACGCGCTTGGCATGTAAACTTACTACCAACGACCCTCCTTGGAGACCCCGCTATCAGGCGGGGTTTTCCATTTCGGACATCACATTTTCCGGAAGAACGTAGGTGTGAATCGAGAACACGACCGCACGTGTCTCTGGCAGGCGCAACAAAGTCTGCCGTTCACTTCGCATGTATTGCGCCCTACCCCTGTCGCGTATCTCCCGCGGCTCGTTTGCACTGCGGGGCTGATGCAGTTCTGCATCCTCGTACCACAGAGCATTGAACCGCCAGAGCGGACGACCTGTCTGTATCCCGTCAAAGAGCCGCTGAACACGTCGCGCAACATTGGCATCATAGCTGGCAACAGGAATGTGGATATCGAGAAGCGGTCTCATGAACTTCTCAGACAGTCGCCAGCTTGCCGGAAAGCACAGGATTGCACCGGTCAGCACATGCTCATCTTCCATCTTTTGCAGGATGCAGAAATCCTCCTGCACCAATCTGCAGAGAGTATCGAGAGGTTGCGTTCGATCAATTGCGACCTGGACGCCATCTGGACGTACGACCACATTCGATGCTGCTGGATAAACCAGCGCCAGAACCATATCCAAAAGTTCTTGTGCAGGAGCCATTGCTTGGGGGTCCAGCGCCAGAACTTCGGATCTCCGCTCGCTCAGCAAAGATTCTCTTCGCTGCATCTGCTCGGCGAAGGCTTCATCCTGATGCAACCAGGTCTCCATGCTTGCCGGTTGGATGCCCGGCAATGGACGTTGAATCAGAGGGTTGTATGGAATTTCTTGCTGTAGAATTGCCGTCATGGTCCTGAATTAGCATTCAATCCGTCTCATGTCGGTCAAAAAGCGACGGCCATATCGTCGCAATTCACCGAGACGCGGCGGATTTGTCTCTTCAAGCTTTACCTGCAAGCAGGGAGGCGAGCCGTGAACCACCACTACCGGGATACCCGCAAGATTGATCCGACCCGAGGCGCAACGCTGGGTGATGGAACCCCGAACGAGAACGACCGGATCGAAATCGGCCCAACACAACTGGCATTTGGTGAATGGGCCAACGCTGGGTTGGAGCTTCCAAACCTGGAAAGAATGCGGGAACACCGTTGGAAGCGCTTGACGCAAGCCATCGTAGACCGCGGGTATGGTGGTATGTTGATGTTCGATCCGTTGAACATTCGCTATGCCACCGACAGCACGAACATGCAGCTGTGGAACACGCACAACCCGTTCAGGGCCGTTCTTTTGTGCGCCGATGGCTATATGGTGATTTGGGACTACAAGAACTCACCCTTTCTCTCGACTTTCAATCCGCTGGTACGTGAACAGCGATCCGGCGCCGACTTGTTCTACTTTGATCGCGGCGACAAGGTTGATGTTGCTGCGGACGTGTTTTCCAACGAAGTACGCGTACTGATCGAGGAGCACGGCGGAAACAACAAGCGGCTTGGCGTCGACAAGATCATGCTGCACGGCCTGCGCGCGCTTGAGGCGCAAGGTTTTGAGATCATGGAAGGCGAAGAGCTGACCGAAAAAACCCGTGCGATCAAAGGGCCAGATGAAATCCTTGCCATGCGCTGTGCAAATCATGCCTGCGAAACGGCTGTGGGTGAAATGGAAAAATTTGCCCGGGCAAATGTCGGCGATGGCAAGACTTCCGAAGACGACATCTGGGCCGTTCTGCATGCCGAGAATATCCGGCGTGGTGGCGAATGGATCGAAACCCGTCTGCTGGCTTCGGGTCAGCGCACCAACCCCTGGTTTCAGGAGTGCGGCCCTCGGATCACCCAAAAGAATGAGATCATCGCATTCGATACCGACCTGATTGGATCTTACGGTATCTGTATCGATATCTCACGAACCTGGTGGATTGGGGACGAGAAACCGCGCCCTGACATGATCTATGCCATGCAACATGCCCACGAACACATCATGACCAACATGGAAATGTTGAAGCCTGGCGTGATGATCCCTGAACTGACGGCCATGGCGCACAAGCTGGATGATAAATTCCAAGCTCAGAAATACGGTTGCCTGATGCATGGGGTCGGTCTGTGTGATGAATGGCCGCTGGTGGCCTATCCTGACAAGGCTGTAGAGGGTTCATACGACTATCCGCTCGAGCCCGGAATGGTCTTGTGTGTCGAGGCTTGCGTTGGTGAGGTTGGCGGAGATTTCTCGATCAAGTTGGAGGATCAGGTCCTGATCACCGAAGACGGCTACGAGAACCTGACCACTTACCCATTCGATCCTGCCCTGATGGGGCAGAACTAAAAGCAGTGCTCACTGTGTCCAGTGTGAGCGCTTAACATTACCATGCCAGTCCTCTATCGGGGGCTGGTAACTTGAGTTGGCTGCTCCGAAGGTTGGTGAGTACTGACCAAGCGCAAATCCGATCGCGCCGCTCAAAACAAGAGCAATCAATAAACCCGGTTGTATCGGAAAATCGTGTGCACGGGGATTAGCATGTGCCATCTGTCTCTCCTTGCTCAAGGTGTCGGTACATTCGCAATGTGAGCGCTGAGGGGACTTAATTAAATCGAATATTTGTTTGACTTTACTTCACAGATACTGATGAGCTGCGCACAGCTGCCAATCCGACATCAGATTGCCGGCAGCACCACAACCTCACCCTGCATCGCCTATCAAGTTCTACTTCCGGATACTCACCTTCCCGTGACGCTTCTGACATAAGGGTTGTGACCCTTCCTGGATGTACACACTATTAGGCAAATCCCAACAACTCCGAGGAGCAGCTATGCCAACGGAACGCATTACTTTTGCCGGTCATGACGGCAGTCAGTTGGCCGCGCGCCTGGATTTGCCGGATGGTCCGGTTCTGGCAACGGCGCTATTTGCGCATTGCTTTACCTGTTCCAAAGATATCCCGGCAGCACGGCGTATTTCTGCACGACTGGCTGCGATGGGTATTGCCGTTTTGCGCTTTGATTTCACCGGGCTGGGCCATTCGGGGGGCGAGTTTGCGAATACGACCTTCACTTCAAACGTAGAAGACTTGATCGCAGCATCGCATTATTTGGCCGGGCGCAATATGGCTCCTGCTCTTCTGATTGGCCACTCGTTGGGCGGTGCAGCAGTCCTGCGTGCACGTGCCGGCATTCCGTCCGTCAAGGCGGTCGTCACCTTGGGCGCGCCGGCTGACCCGGGCCATGTCTCTCATCATTTCGAAGCCGCCCTGCCGGAGATCGCAGCAGAAGGCAGCGCCGAAGTCACGCTGGGTGGACGACCATTCCGGATCGGCAAAGCCTTCGTCGATGATATATCGGAGTCTGCGCTGGCTCCTGCAATCGCAGAGCTGAAAGCGGCGTTGCTTATCCTGCATGCACCGCGAGATGAAACCGTAAGCATCGACAACGCCAGCACGATTTTTCTGGCTGCAAAACATCCAAAGAGCTTTGTCACACTCGACGATGCTGATCATCTGATCACACGGGCTGCGGATGCGGATTATGCAGCAGATGTCATTGCGGCATGGGTCTCTCGCTACGTCAATCTCAGGCCACCTGCCCCACCTCCGGGCGCACCCGAAGGGGTGGTGCGCGTAACCGAGGCGGATCCATCCGGGTTCATGCAGGATATTCAGTCCGGACCACGCCATCACGCAGTGGCAGACGAACCCACCTCCTATGGCGGCACGGACCGGGGAATGTCACCCTATGGTTTCGTGTCATCAGGCCTTGGTGCGTGTACGTCAATGACCATCCGTATGTATGCCCGGCGCAAAAAATGGCCCCTCACCGGCGTCAGCGTCGATGTGTGCCATGACAAAGTCCATGCACAGGACGCTGGTCTGGCAAGCGAAGGCAAAGTGGATCAGTTCCGCCGCAAAATCAGGCTGGAAGGACCACTGGATCAGGCGCAACGGGACAAGCTGATGGAAATCGCAGATAAATGCCCGGTCCACCGAACTCTGGAAGGTTCGGCACGCATCACGACCGAACTCCTTCCCTCAACCTGAGTATTCCGCCTCCAATCTGGTCGGAGGCGGCATGTCGCCTCAACGGCGGGGGCCTGGTCTGTGTATGGGTGGCCGCGCTACAGGTGGGCGTGCAACCGGTGGCCGTGGCCGCGCGGGCGGTTTGGCAATGGGCGGCTGAGGCCGCACTGGGGGCTTGCCATCAGGCGGTCTCGGGCGATCGGGATTGATTGGTCGATCCGGCCTGACAGGACGATTGACGTCAACATTTACGTTTACGTCATGATAATAGTCATTCCAGAGCATCGAGTCATAGAACGGATCATAACCATATCCGACGCCAACCGAGACACCGTCACATCCGGAAATCGAAAAACCGGCCGCGCACAGTCCCAATGCCAGCAATGTGCGTTTCATAAGCTTATGTGCCATCTGATCCTCCTCACCGCGCTGAACGAAAAGATCCGAAAATATCGTTCAGATCATTCACATAAGCGGGATCAGCACCGTCGCGCAGGATTGCGACCGCGACTGCGACGCGGTTTCCAGGCAAATCAATGACGGTCGCAGTGAAATTGATACCTCGCCCGTCGCGACGACCAGTTCCCCGGATCACTTGCGCGGGAAGGCCGCCGATAGTTGCTTTGCTACTACCTGATACCTGCGGATCCTTGACCAGAAACTTGTCGATGTCCTGCAGATATCGAATACCCCCCTCGATCGAGCTCACACCGGTTGGCGACACGAACCCAATCCAGACATTATCATCTGTAACCGGGCGCATTCCCATGACACGGGCAACACCACGTGCATCGCCAACGGCAGAGTCTTCGATCTCTCGCGGTCCACCAACGCGAAGCGTCCAAAAATCGGGAACTTCGAATTGAAACAACGCCTTGCCACTATCTGTGTATGTGACGGGCGTGTCCGCCAACGTCGGAGTTGCCAGCCCCATCAAGGCCGCAATGCAAGGGGCAAGCATTGACCTCATATTAATACGCATATCTCAATAACCTGATCAGTTGTCCGCCATCAGACTGCACGTTGTCGACGACATTTGTCCAGTATGACATTGTTCAGAAAACAAAAAACCCGCGCCGAACCAAATCAGCGCGGGTCGGGTTTAGGATACGGTCACCAATCAGGTGCGCGCATCACCGATCAGTTTCCACAAGCTCGGGATCAGCAGAGCGGCCAGACCCAGCTTGATCGCGTCACCCAGCAGGAACGGTGTCAGACCCCATTCCAGGATCGGCTTATCCCAGCCGTAGAGTTGTCCGAGCCACAGCAGACCAGGCACGTAGATAACGACGTTTGCCAGGACCAGCGCCAAAACCATTTTGCCGACCGAGCGATCCCAGCCTCGTGACGCCAGAACGCCCAGCAAGACAGTGGCCAGAAGGTAACCCACCAGATAGCCTCCGGTGCCGCCCATCATGTAGGTCAGGCCGAACTTTTCAGCCGAGGAACCCGCAAAGACGTCAAAGCCCAGCGCACCGATCAAAAGATAACCGAGCATGGTAACAAGACCCAGACGTGCACCAAATGCAGTTCCGATGGTAAGTACGGCAAAAGTACCCATCGTGATCGGGACAGGCCACATCGGCACCTTGATCTTTGCAGCGACCGCCAGTGCGACAATACCCAGAACAACCAGAACGACTTGCTTGATACGCAGCGCGGTTCCTTCGCGCGGGCCGATTGCATCGGCCAATACGTTGGAATTCATCATGTCTTCTCCCACTTCAGACAGAAATTCTGAAATAGGAATGCCTATTTAGAACAGCCACTGCAAGTTTATTTCGCTAGTGCAGCATATTCTGTCTTCATTTCGTAGGATTTTCGGGGGCCGGAAACTGTCCAGCGCGCAGCCCAACGCGGCCACTTCGAAAAGTCATACACAACGTCATAGCTGTCGGGTGGACAATCATGATGGTCTGTCGCTTCAGATTTACCCAATTTCAGACGATGAAAAAACCTGCCGTCTTCGAACCGAACGTCAATCTCATCGCCAGCGTCCTGCCAGAGGTATTTCCGCGTTCCTTTGATCACGGGCTGGCCCGGTATCCGCAGGGTAACGGCTTCTTCGTAGATTAGCCCGGTCTCAGAGGTCGTTAGGTATGCGGCCCCGTCAGCCTGAAACACCTGACCTGCCTTGGCATCGTGAATCACGCGCGTTAACTGCCAGTTACCTGCGAAATCAGTAATCTCGCGCGGTCCCGTCAATTTTCATATGTCCCATCTGTGAGATCACCGCCCTCACCTACAAAGCGGATTGTATCTCCGCTCTGCTGAACCGTGTAACATGCCCAAAGGTCCGAGGGCGGCCAAAGAGAGCAATACTGATCATCGCGCACGGCCCAATGACCTGCGCTTGGCCGGCCCGAGAAGTATTGGGTCAGCATCGTGTCATCGAATGTCTGCCAGGCCCCATTAGTGTAAACCAGCTTTTGCCCCGTCAGTGCGGTCAGTATTTCATCGCCGGTAAGCTGCCGGAACTCATCTGCAGCCAGAAACCCGGGCCAGATCGCTAAAATCAGGGCAAACCGTCTCATATCAGCACTCGCGCCTTGTTCCCTCGCCTACTCAGGTTTAAACCCCGCGGCATCGCCTCCTGCCAAATCACAAAAAGGTGCAGCTGCCAATGATTCCACGTTATTCCCGCCCCGATATGGTTGCCATCTGGTCGCCCGAAACCAAGTTCCGCATCTGGTACGAAATCGAGGCGCACGCATGTGACGCAATGGCAGAACTGGGTGTGATCCCGCGCGAGAATGCCGAGGCCGTCTGGAAAGCCAAGGACGTGGAATTTGACGTTGCTCGCATCGACGAGATCGAAGCGGTCACCAAGCACGACGTAATCGCATTCCTGACCCACCTGGCCGAGCATGTTGGCAGCGACGAGGCCCGTTTCGTGCATCAGGGTATGACATCTTCGGACGTGCTGGACACCTGCCTCAACGTCCAACTGACCCGCGCCGCTGATCTGCTGATCGCCGATCTCGAAGGTCTTCTGGCCGCTCTGAAGCGCCGCGCGATCGAGCACAAAGATACCGTCCGCATCGGTCGAAGCCACGGTATCCACGCCGAGCCCACCACCATGGGCCTGACCTTCGCGCGTTTCTACGCCGAAATGGACCGCAACCTGTCGCGCATGCGCGATGCCCGTGCCGAAATCGCAACCGGAGCGATCAGCGGTGCGGTCGGCACCTTCGCCAATATCGACCCGCGTGTCGAAGAACATGTCTGCGACCAGCTGGGCTTGGTCCCCGAACCGATCAGCACGCAGGTCATCCCGCGCGACCGTCACGCTGCATTCTTTGCCACGCTAGGCGTCATCGCCAGCAGCATAGAAAACATTGCCATCGAAATCCGCCACATGCAGCGGACTGAGGTGCTGGAGGGGGCGGAGTTCTTCTCGATGGGCCAAAAGGGCTCGTCGGCCATGCCGCATAAGAAAAACCCGGTCCTGACCGAGAACCTGACCGGCCTGGCTCGCATGGTGCGCGCTGCCGTGATCCCCGCGATGGAAAACGTGGCGCTCTGGCATGAGCGCGATATCTCGCATTCCTCGGTCGAACGGATGATCGGACCCGATGCCACGATCACGCTGGACTTTGCGCTCGCCCGTCTGACTGGGGTGATCGACAAGATGCTGATCTTCCCCGAGAACATGATCGAGAACATGAACAAGTTCCCCGGCCTGGTGATGAGCCAGCGGGTGCTGCTGGCCCTGACACAGGCTGGTGTCAGCCGCGAAGACGCCTATGCCATGGTTCAGCGAAACGCGTTGAAGGTTTGGGAACACCGCACCGATTTCAAAGAGGAACTGCTGGCTGACCCAGATGTCACCGCTGCTCTGAGTCCTGAAGAAATCGAAGAAAAATTCGACCTCGGGTATCACACCAAACACGTCGACACGATCTTCGCCCGCGTTTTCGGCGAGTAATCACGAAATCTATTTCGTCAGACGAGGGCCCGAAGCGCATAATGCGGTTCGGGCCCTCTTCTTTTGCCAGACAAGACAAAATCGGCTATCCTGATCCTGCATTTTCCAGATCGGGAGAACCGCAATGATCCGAACCCTTCTGTGCTCAATAGCGCTTGTCTGTGTTTCCTCGGCAGCCATGGCATGCAACGCGCATTCCAAGCAAACTCAATCCTGTGCGCCGGGCACATATTGGGATAGCGAGAGCCAAAGCTGCGCGAAATCCGTCAACAGCTGAGATTTTTCTTTCCTACTTGTGAATAAAAGCGAAGCATCAATTGTTAGCTTTTTTACAGATCACACTATGCTTGTTGAGAGCAGCCTTTAGAACGGAGTAGGAATATGCGCCTTGTTTTAGCTTCAGCTATTGCGTTTCAAGCTTTTGCCTTTGCGCCAGCAGTTAACGCTGCGGGCGGAGATAGCAGCCCGCCAAAGCCCACCAGTACGACCAAGAAATGCCTGTTTGGTCGCGTCTATGACGAGGCAGCGGGGCGTTGCGTCAAGCCGAACAAAACCAATTTCACCGACGACCAGCTTTATGATGCGGTTCGCGAATTGGCTTATGATGGCCAATACGAACATGCTCAGGATGTTCTGCGTGTCATGAGCGATCAGAACGATGATCGCGTTCTAACCTATTGGGGTTTCACATACCGCAAAATGGGAGAGCTCGAGCTGGCGAACGTTTTCTATGAGAAAGCAATCGACACGAACCCGGACAACATTCTGGCCCGCAGCTATATGGGTCAGGGATTTGTTGCCGAAGGCAAAACTGATCTTGCGATCCAGCAGTGGCGCGAAATCAAAGCGCGTGGTGGCGAAGGCACATGGGCCGAGGCATCATTGCGCGAAGCGATCCGGACAGGGCTGACATACAGCTACTGAGCTTCAGGGTTTCTTTACCCGACTCTCCGTAATCTGCCTGTGGAACAAATTATTGGCACCACAGGCAGATGCAGGACACTACCGCACTAATACAAATGGCTCCGGGCGCTTCTGCACCAGTTGCAGACAGCGAGGAAACCCAGACGAGGCTGATCCCGCGCGCGCTGAACGGCCGGGAAAAGGCAGCTGTCGTTGTTCGGCTTTTGCTGAACGAAGGGGCCGATCTCGCGCTGGAAGAACTCCCAGATGATTTGCAAGAAAGGCTGACCCATCAATTGGGACGCATGGGACTGGTTGATCGTGTGACGTTGGCTGCTGTTGCCGGGGAATTCGCAGATGCGCTGGAAAGCGTCGGGCTGGCCTTCCCGCATGGCTTGGCTGGAGCATTGGATGCCGTCAACGGTAAGATCGCACCCGCTACGGCGGCCCGCCTTCGTAAGGTTGCAGGCGTCCGGCAAATTGGCGATCCGTGGCAGCGCCTGCGCGAAGTGCCGCCAGAAGACCTTGCCGGAATTGCTCAGGCAGAAAGCACCGAGGTCGCTGCCGTGATGTTGTCTAAACTGGACACCCCGAAGGCTGCGCAACTACTTGGTCAATTGCCCGGTCCTGTGGCGCGCAGGATCACCTATGCCGTTTCCAAGACAGCCAATGTAACTCCCGAAGCCGTGGAGCGGATTGGCTGGTCGCTGGCTGCCCAATTGGATCAACGCCCCACCCCCGCATTTCAGGACGGACCGGACGAACGTGTGGGGGCGATTCTGAACCAATCCGCCGCCGCTACGCGCGACGGCTTGCTTACAGCGCTGGACGAAGAGGATGAGGATTTCGCCAATGCCGTGCGGCAATCGATCTTTACCTTTGCGCATATTGCCAACCGGATCATGCCGCGAGACGTCCCCGTGGTTCTGCGAGGGATCGAGCAGCCGGTTCTGGTAACTGCTCTTGCGGGGGCCAGCGACGAGGATGAAAATGCCTCGGTCGATTTTCTGCTCTCTAACATGTCGACCCGAATGGCCGACAACCTTCGTGAGGTAATTACTGAGCGTGGGAAGGTCAAACAAACCGAAGCTGAAGAGGCGATGGCAAACATCGTCGGTGTGATCCGCGCGCTAACGGATGAGGGTGCGATAACTCTGATTGAAAGTGAAGACGAAACAGAGGACGGGAACTGAACCGCAGCTTGGCAAGCATAGCGTGTTCATTGTGTTCTGGAATTGCGAATACTTGTTAACGGCGGATCGGGGCTGTATGTCTGGCCGCCTAGAACGAAATTCTTGCGAGTCCCCTGAATGCCTGTCGAAAAGTCGGAACTAAGCCGATTTGAGCTTGGACAATACTATGTGACAAACCTGTGCCTTAAGGGGATCATCGGTGCCATGAGGCTGCTGCCCTATGAACGTCGCATATCGGCGATGGGCGCAACCATGCGCACTTTGGCACCAGTGGTTGGGTTTCGCACGCGTGTTCGACGCAATCTCAAACTGACTTGCCCGGATTTACCCGAGGACGAGGTTAAACGTATTTGCAGAGCAGTTCCTGACAATGCTGGTCGGGCCATCATGGAACACTTCTCACCCGAAGGTTTCACGGATCGCCAGAAAAACGCAAAAATCTCAGGCCCAGGGATCGAAGCCTTTGACGCCGCAGTCGTCGACGGGCGTCCGGTCATGATGATCACGGCACATTTCGGTCACTACCTTGCTGCCCGTATCGCGCTGCAAGCACGAAGCCAGAAGCCGATTGGCTGTCTGTATCGCCGCATGGCAAACCCCTATTTCAACGACATGTACGTGGATGCATTCCACAAAACCGGAAAGCCCATGTTCGAACAAGGCCGCCGGGGCATGGTCGAAATGGTTCGCACGCTCAAAAGCGGTGGCATCATTGCAATCGTTTCGGATCTGCACGCACAAGGCGGCGAAGAGCTCACGTTCTTTGGCAAACCGGCTGTGACTTCGGTGCTGAACGCTGAACTTGCCATGAAATACAAGGCGGTTCTGATCCCTTGTTATGCCGTGCGCCAGCCCAACGGTATCGATTTTGAGATCGTGCTGCATGATCCAGTGCCGCACACGGATCCCAAAACAATGACCCAGTTTACCAATGACGATCTAGAGACCATGGTGCGTCAGCATATGGGTCAGTGGTTTTGGATCCATCGCCGCTGGAAAGCGTGGAATGGCTTGGGCGTTCAGCCCGAAGATATGCCCTGATTACTTGGCCCTCGTGGCCGCTACGATTGGTCCATGCCCTGCCCGCTGTACCAGAACAACGGCGGGTAGATCCGATGACAGGGTTGCCGAAAACTGCTGTGGCGCTACACCATCCCATTGCCCTGCCGTAAGCCAGGTCTCGACCACATTCGCATAATCAAGCTCATGCCCGGCCAACTCTCCGCGCCGGATCGAGGCGTGACGCAACGGGGAGTACTGCACCACCCTGATCTCATAGGTCTCCCCCGCAGGCAGTTCGACAGGCGTTACTTCCACGGTCACGTCATTGCCCGAGCGTACGGCTTTAACTGATGCTTCTGGTGCTGCCTTCAGATGTGCATTGATTATTCGATCCAGCTCACGCGATTTGGCCCCGACCACATCATGCTGACCATTAATCACCATTTGTGGCGTATAGATCATCGTCCGCCCGCCTTCGCGCGCATAGGCACGCTGCCGCAATGTATGGGCCGGGTCGGCATATTCGTCTTTCCAGCCAATGTAGTCCCAGTAGTCCACATGCAAGGCCAGACCGATAACATCATCTCGCTTGGCCAGATCATGCATGATCTTGTCTGCCGGTGGACAAGATGAACACCCCTGTGACGTGAACAACTCGACCACGACCGGATCGCTTTCAGCAGCTACAGAAGCTGCAAAGAATATGGAAACAAGAGCTGTCGCGGCGGCGGATCTGAACATTTTATCGTCTCGGTACGTTTGGCTGCCTAACCGGTTTAAACGGTTAACACATCAACCTCCAATCAAGGTTTCTTGAAACGTTTTACATCAAAGTTCCGCCAAAATGTGTACAATAGTATACAAAAATGACGCATCTTGTTCGTAAGGCCTTGAACCGTGGCCAAACGTGATACAGATAGCCCTCAGCGAATCCCAAAATCTAAGTCATTTGAGAGGGAGGCCACAGATGCCCATCAAAGTTGGACAGGATACCGCCAAGACACGTCGCAGCCTGAGCGTGAACGGCAAGTCCATTTCCTATTATTCGATTCCCGCCGCTCAAGAAGCCGGTCTGGGCGATTTTTCAAAACTCCCTGCCGCATTGAAAGTTGTGCTGGAAAACATGTTGCGGTTCGAGGACGACGGTTTCTCTGTATCGGTTGATGATATCAAGGCCTTCGGTGAATGGGGTGCCAATGGTGGCAAGAACCCTCGCGAGATCGCATACCGCCCTGCCCGTGTGCTGATGCAGGACTTCACCGGTGTTCCTGCCGTGGTTGACCTCGCTGCGATGCGTGACGGGATTAAGGCGCTAGGTGGCGACGCACAAAAGATTAACCCGCTGAATCCGGTCGATCTGGTCATCGACCACTCGGTTATGATCGACGAATTCGGCAACCCGCGCGCCTTCCAGATGAATGTGGATCGCGAATATGAGCGGAACATGGAGCGGTACCAGTTCCTGAAATGGGGCCAAAACGCGTTCAATAACTTCCGTGTTGTTCCCCCCGGTACAGGCATCTGCCACCAGGTAAACCTTGAGTATCTGGCACAAACCGTCTGGACCGACACTGATCAGAGCGGCGAAGAAGTTGCTTACCCTGACACGCTGGTTGGAACCGACAGCCACACCACCATGGTCAACGGCATGGCTGTTCTGGGCTGGGGTGTCGGCGGGATCGAAGCCGAAGCCGCAATGCTGGGCCAGCCGATTTCGATGCTGATCCCCGAAGTTGTGGGCTTTGAACTGACCGGTGCAATGGTCGAAGGCACCACTGGCACCGATCTGGTGCTGAAAGTAGTCGAGATGCTGCGTGAAAAGGGCGTGGTAGGCAAATTCGTCGAATTCTATGGCGAAGGTCTGGATCGACTGCCGCTGGCAGACCGTGCAACCATCGCAAACATGGCGCCGGAATACGGTGCGACCTGTGGCTTCTTCCCCATCGATGGTGAAACACTGCGCTACATGCGCAACACGGGCCGCGATGAAGACCGTATTGCACTGGTTGAAGCTTACGCCAAAGAGAACGGTTTCTGGCGTGATGAGAGCTACGCTCCGATCTACACCGACACACTGTCACTGGACATGGGTACCATCGTTCCCGCGATCTCGGGACCGAAACGCCCACAGGACTATGTCGCGCTGACCGACGCAAAAGATGCTTTCCACAAAGAAATGGAAGAAACCTTCAAGCGTCCCATGGGCAAAGAAGTCGCGGTTAAGGGCGAAGACTACACAATGGAATCGGGCAAGGTGGTCATCGCCTCGATCACATCCTGTACCAACACTTCGAACCCCTATGTCATGATCGGTGCCGGTCTGGTTGCGCGTAAGGCCGCCGCGTTGGGCCTGAACCGCAAACCTTGGGTCAAAACCTCTCTGGCGCCGGGATCGCAGGTGGTTTCTGCCTATCTCGAGGCCGCTGGGCTTCAGGATGATCTGGACAAGATCGGTTTCAACCTTGTCGGTTATGGCTGCACGACCTGTATCGGAAACTCCGGCCCCATTCAGGCCGAACTGTCTGATGCGATTGCCGAGGGTGATCTGGTCGCTACCTCCGTTCTGTCGGGCAACCGTAACTTCGAAGGTCGTATTTCACCTGACGTTCGCGCCAACTATCTCGCTTCGCCGCCACTGGTTGTGGTATATGCGCTGGCCGGTACGCTGGATATCGATCTGACCTCAGAACCGATTGGCACTGACAAAGACGGCAATGACGTCTACATGAAGGACATCTGGCCGGATCAGAAAGAGATCGCTGATCTGGTTCAGCAGACCGTCACGCGTGAAGCGTTCCAGTCGAAATATGCTGACGTGTTCAAAGGTGATGAAAAGTGGCGCGAAGTCGAAGTCCCGCAGCAGGAAACTTACGACTGGCCCCCAACATCGACCTATATTCAAAATCCGCCCTATTTCCAGGGTATGGGGCCTGAGCCGGGCACGATTTCAAACATCGACAACGCCAAGGTTCTGCTGATCCTGGGTGATATGGTCACAACCGACCACATCTCACCAGCCGGTTCTTTTGCGTCCACCAGCCCGGCCGGAAAATACCTGCTGGATCGCCAGGTTCAGCCGCGCGAGTTCAACTCCTACGGTTCTCGTCGTGGTAACCATGAGGTCATGATGCGCGGCACCTTCGCGAACATCCGCATCAAGAACGAGATGCTGGATGGTGTAGAAGGCGGTTACACCAAGGGCCCGGATGGTGAGCAGATTTCGGTCTTTGATGCCTCAATGGCGCATCAGGAAAACGGTACCCCGCTGGTCGTCTTTGGCGGCGAACAGTACGGTGCAGGTTCCTCACGCGACTGGGCAGCCAAGGGTACAGCTCTGCTTGGCGTCAAAGCTGTGATCGCTGAAAGCTTTGAGCGTATTCACCGCTCGAACCTGGTTGGCATGGGCGTCATCCCGTTCGAATTCACTGGCGGCGACACTCGGAAAACGCTTGGCCTAACAGGCAATGAGACGGTTTCGATCCACGGCCTGGATACGGTTGAACCCCTGCAGGAAGTGCCCTGCACAATCGTTTATGGTGACGGATCCGAAAAGACCATCACGCTCAAGTGCCGTATCGATACAGCACCCGAGATCGAGTACATCGAGAACGGTGGTGTTCTGCAATATGTGCTGCGTAATCTCGCCAAGGCCGACTAAAAACAAGCCTGAAGACCGACGTAAAGAGCGCCTTTTAAGGCGCTCTTTTCATTTGAATTAACTGCACCAACCACATCAATCTATTCGGATGTTGTCTTCGGGCACATTTCCGGATTTGGTGGCGGCAGGAGGATCGCATGGAAAAAGTAGCATTGGTTACCGGCGGTGCCCGGGGCATTGGCCGCGCAATTGTCGAAGACCTGGGCACGGATCACTCAGTCGCCTTTACCTGGCTTACATCCAAGCCCGCCGCAGCACTGTGCGCCGACACCAACCTCGCGATTCAATCTGACCTGAGAGAGCCCGATCAGGCATCTGAGGTCATCCGGCAGGTCATTGAGCACTATGGTCGGTTAGACGTAATCGTAAACAACGCCGGTCTTGTCAGAAGCACGCCCAAAGATCAGTTTCAGCACGAAGATCACCGTGCAATTATTGATCTCAACCTGCTTGCACCCGCCGCATTGCTTTCTGCTGCCTTGCCCCATTTGAAACCGGGTGCAGCGATCGTGAACATATCATCGATGAACGCTACACTGCCCCCTCGGGATGCGGCGACCTATGGCGCAAGCAAAGCGGCCCTTAACCTCTGGACCCGTGCCATGGCCAAAGAACTGGGGCCAGAGGGCATCCGTGTAAACGCAGTGGCCCCGGGCGCGATCAACATCCCCGAAGCGCCGCGTTCAGATGAACTGACTGCGATTTTTGTGAAAGACACCGCATTGGGGCGCGCAGGAACACCAGAAGATATCGCCAAAGCTGTTCGCTTTCTTGCGTCGGACAACGCGTCCTTCGTCACCGGTGAGGTACTGCCTGTAACCGGCGGATACCGGCTTTAGCGGCGACCGGCTACTGCCGAAACGCCAGAAAGCAGCGGTTGCTGAAGCTAAGTTGTGGCAACGACCCCAAAAACATTGCAATCTTTCTATACCTCACAGATGGACAGGTTCGAGGATGGCTAAACCGAATGCGTTGCTGATTTGCTCTCTCTGCGTGATTGCTGTGGTGGGGATATGGGGCGTCATCGATATCGACGGTTTGGTCGGTTGGGCAAGCGGCTTGGTTCAACAGACCTTTCACAGCCGGGGCTGGTTTGTAATGCTTGCCGCCTCAGGTATGCTCATCGGCTGTCTGTTTCTGGCATTCTCATCCTACGGAAACATCAAGTTGGGGCGGGATGATGAGGAACCTGAATTCTCGACTGCTTCTTGGGTCGCGATGCTCTTTTCGGCGGGTATGGGGGTCGGGTTACTGTTTTGGGCTGTAGCCGAACCCCTAACGCATTATCGCTTCATATCCGGTATGGCCCCGGACTTCATCGCAGCGCAACAGGCCATGCTGGCTACTAATTTCCATTGGGGCCTGCATGCCTGGGCAATCTACGGCTCAACCGCGCTGACCATTGCGTATTTCAGCTTTCGCAGAGGTACCGGAATGCTGGTCAGTGCCCCTATTCAAAGCCTCTTTCCCGGCGAGAGATGGGCTGTCATCGTCGGTTGGTGGTCGGACTTCATGGCGATCATAGCTATCGCGATTGGGGTTGGCGGTTCTATGGCGATGGGCGTTTTTCAGGTTGCTGATGGCGTCGCGGTCATGATGAACCGCGAGGTAGCGGGAACGCTGCTTATCGGCGCAGTCTTTATCGCTATGGTCGCAGCATACGTTCCCGCGCTGATGATTGACCTAGGCCAGGGGATGTCACGTCTTTCGAATGCCGCCATGCTTATCGCTATTGCGTTGGTCGCCTATACAATCGTCCTCGGGCCTACCGAGTACTTGTTGAATACGGTTGTGCAGGGCTTTGGTGACTATGCAACAAACGTAATATCGCGGGGTTTCCAAACCTATACATTCTTTGGCGACGACGTCGCTAAGTGGTTCAGCGACTGGACCCTCACCTATATGGTCTGGTGGATCGCATGGGGTCCGTTCGTCGGTGTGTTCGTAGCTCGTATTTCAAGAGGGCGCACCATTCGCGAGTTCGTAATCGGCGTACTGTTTGCCCCAACCCTGTTTTCAATACTCTGGTTTGGCGCATTCGGAGGTATCGGATTGTTCGAGGCGTTGAATGGTGCGGGTGAATTGCTGAACATGACTCAAACGAACGTTGAACGCGTTACTTTTGGGCTGCTCGAACGTTTGCCGTTCCCAGTGCTGACCACTCTTGCAACGGTCCTGGCTGCGTTCTTGTTTATTGTCACAAGTGTCGTCAGCGCAGCATTCGTTTTGGGGACGTTTTCAACAGCAGGTGATGCCAACCCTCCGCCCAAAATACGCCTGATCTGGGGGGCGCTACTTGGATTGCTAAGCGTGGCAATGATCCTTTCTGGATCGGTGGACTCGGTGAAAGTCCTGATTTCGCTGGGTGCCCTGCCCTTTGTGTTCATTTCAGTTCTGTTGATGGTTTGCCTGTTCCGTGGCCTTCGCGAGGAAGGAGATTCCCGTGCTGATCGGTGATTTGACAGACACGTTGATGAATCTGGTCACGTTCGCTTTTATCGGCGCGATGATATGGATCTGGCTACGCCGCTAGTCAGATTCTCCGGCCGCTTTCTCAAGCGCGGGTCGGATCGTGCTTTCAATAACGCGCTGTGTGATCGGCCCTGCAAAGCGCAGGATAATAGTGCCTTCTCCGTCGATCACATAGGTCTCTGGCACGCCGTACACACCCCAATCCAGCCCCATGCGCCCGTTCTCGTCACGTCCGATAGCACGGTACGGATCACCTAATTCGTCCAGAAATGACTCGGCATTTCCGACCTTATCCTTGTAGTTGATGCCGTAGACGGGGATGCCCTCTTGCGACAAAGCCTCAAGGTTCGGATGCTCGGCGCGACATGGGGCGCACCAGGATGCCCAATAGTTGACCAGCTTGACTTCACCATCCCGCAGAGTCGCGTCGTCAAAGAATGGCTTACCCGGGAATTCGGTCATCACCACAGGAGGAGCAGGCTGCCCTTCACGCGCGGATGGCAGTGAATCCGGGTCGTCTCGGAACATCCCGACGCCTGCCAGCAAGGCAAACGCGCCGAAAATCAGGGGTGGAGCTAGCATCAAAGGCGATATCTTAGCCATTCCTGGACATCCTTTGTTCGACCTTCTCCATCTCGGCCCTGACCTTGCGACCGCGAAGGACACTGAAAACCACCAACGCGATCAACAGCAGGATCGATGCCGCGTAGGCAGACAACACGGTGTCGGCGTATTTGCCCAGATCTGGGATCATCCGTTTATCCTTTCACGCGCCAGCAACGCATTGATCCGGCGCGCCCGGATTTCAGTGCCTGTGCGATATAGAACCAGCGCAACAAACAGCAGCACAAACCCCACGATGCAAACCAGTAGAGGATAGAAATAGATATTACTGACTTTTTCTTCTGTATCTGCGCCCGTTACTGCACCCGCCCGCATAACGGATGCCCCCTGATGCAACCCTTGGTTCCAGAAGTTCACGGCATAGCGGCTGAGGACCGCAAACACGGACCCGACCAGACACAGGACCGAGGTCAGATCTGCAGCAGTATCAGGGTCTTCGATCGCTTCCCACAGGGCCACATAGCCCAGGTAGAACAGAAACAGGATCAGGAACGAGGTCAGGCGTGGATCCCATGCCCACCAGGTGCCCCACATGGGTTGCCCCCAGATGGCACCCGTCGCAAGCGCGATCAAGGTCATGACGATGCCGATCGGCGCGGCCGCGCGTGCGGCCAGCGCACTGACGTGATGACGACGTACCAGCCAGACCAATGAGGCCGCCAGCATCATGAGCCAGCAATTGATGGCCATAAGGGCTGCAGGCACGTGTAGATAGATGATCTTGACGGTCGATCCCTGCTTGTAATCGTCTGGGGTGAAAAAGAACCCCCAGATCAACCCGACAAAAAGGCATACAGCCGACGTGATCCAGAAAAACGGCAGGACACGCTCGCTGGTCGCGAGGAACTTTCGCGGGTTGGCGTATTCCCAAAGGGCGTTGGCTTTTGTTGCGATCGACATGTGCCTTATCTAGTCCGAGTCGGAGCGGTTCTCAATTGACATCAATCAATGTTCCCCACTGTCACCTAAGATTGATACGCAGTACGGCAGCGCTGGCAAACGGCAATAGCGCCACGGTGGCTGCGGTGATCCCAGCCAGCATCAGCAGCGGGGTTTGTGTCTCCATACCTATGGCTCCGCGTCGTGCTACTTCTGCCCCAAATATCAGTGTCGGGACATACAAAGGCAGGACCAGCAGCGAGAGCAGTAAACCACCGCGTTTAAGCCCCACGGTCAAAGCCGCACCAAATGTCCCTATAACACTCAGGGCCGGTGTGCCGATCAGCAGCGAGATAACAAGCCAGAGATACCCCGGTACCGGAAGATTCAGCAGCACACCGAGCACAGGTGCTGCCAGTACCAAAGGCAGCCCCGTGGTGATCCAATGTGCCAGCGCTTTGATGGTTACTACGCCCTCCAGCGGCAAGGGTGCCGTTGCCAACAGATCCAAAGATCCGTCCTCCCAATCCAGTGCCAGAAGCCGATCCAGCGACAGCAAGCACGCCAGAAGCGCACCCAGCCACAATACCCCCGGTGCAATGGTAGACAGCAGCGAAGATTGCGGACCAACGGAAAATGGCACCAGGACAGTCACGATAAGGAAAAAGGCCAGACCCAGCCCAAATCCTCCGCCGGCACGGAACGCAAGCTTCAGATCACGCAACAACAAGGCGATCACAGGAAACCTCCGTCGAAGTCAGCAATCGGTTTAGGCTTAGCCTTGTTGGCGCCGACGTCCAAAACTTCTCCCTCCAGACCGAGGTCAATATGGGTGGCGATCAGTGCTGACCCGCCCTGCCCCAGATGTGTGCGAACCGTATCGGCGAACAGGGCCACGGCCTCGCGGTCCAGTGACACGGTCGGCTCATCCAGCATCCAGATCGGTCGCCCGGTGACCAGCATTCTGGCAAGGCCTAGTCGCCGTTTCTGACCGGCGGACAAGTTACCAGCGTGACGGTCGGACAAATCGTTCAGTTTGAAAGCGTCCAGCGCAGGTTGAATATCCTTTGTCCCGAAAACCGACGCCCAGAAATCGAGATTTTCAGTCACTGTCAGCGTTGGTTTCAAACCATCTGAGTGCGACGCATAGGCAATCTGATCTTCGGCACCCTCAATGCGGCCCGATAACGATGGCTGCAAGCCAGCCAAAGTGCGCAACAAAGTGGTTTTTCCGATCCCGTTTGGTCCACGCAGGATCAATGCCCGGCCCGGTTTCAGCACAAAGCTCAACCCTTCGAGCACAGGAATGCCCCCTCGGGCAATCGACAGATCGGTAACGGTCAGTGTCATTGCCTTCGCTTATCTCATTGTCGTGAAGGGCAAAAGGAGGGATTTGCCGCAGGTACTAGCCCGCGCCTTGTCCGAACAATCAGACCGGGATCAAGGCCAGAGCG
>NZ_SMMF01000963.1:230842-238312 GCF_009711355.1 Roseibium sp. RKSG952
TACGACGCCCTTCCGAGAGCAGCACGTTGTAGGTTCGACAGGCGGCTGGCGAGTTCATGACCTCGACGCCAATCCCTGCGGCTTCGAGGGTCGACCGCAAATCACCGGGGATATGCGCCATCTCTTTGCCGGTGCCGATGAACAGAACATCTACTTCTTCTGAAAGATCAAGCAGCGGCTGAACATCGGTGTACTGCCCCCACGCCTTTGTTCCAGTTGGCCCGGTTAGCACCGCGCCCTCAAAAACCTCACCGCCGATACGAAAGAAGCCCGGACCATAGCCATCAACAGGCTTGGCATCCGTAAAGGTCACCTGATTGAGTCGCATTCCAAAACCCCTTCAGTCGAAGATCGGCAGGCCAGTTATAACCGCGAGCGCGATAACGGAGTAAGCCGCCACCCGGTAGAGCTTCTCCAGCGATGGATCAAACAGCGCCTTACCGATGAGTGTGGTTATCACATAAGGCACACTCAGCAACAGAACCACCCAAAGCGCGGATGTATCCGCGAGGCCGCCGATCATGATATTCGTGACGATGACGATATCCAGCAGGGCCAGAAAGATAATCGTGTTCGCACGTACCTTGCGAACATTGGCTGAGCTTGCCAGATAGAAGACGATCACAACCGGTCCAGTCAGACCAGTCATTCCACCGACTGCGCCCGCACTGCTGCCGATGGCAAGCCGCCCCGGCAGCCCCAATCGTCCATTCCAACGCCAGCCAGTTGCCACCGCAAGCAAGGTCAACCCAACCACCGTGCATGCGATCCAACGCAAGACCAGTGCATCGACTTGTACCATCACCCACAATCCAAGTGGCACAGTCACAGCAGCAGCCAGAGCAAGTGTCCCGACTTCGAACTTGTCGCATTCCTTCCACGCCTGCGGAGCTAGAGCGAGCGTTGAAACGATTCCAGTCGCAGCCATCAGAAAAACGACATCTGTTGCCGGCAGGAACTGAGTTCCGATCGGCACGAATATCATGGCTGTTCCAAAACCGGTGAAGCCGCGGACTAGACCCGCGGCTCCTATTGTGAAAATCAACCATCCGATGCCCGGCAGAGCCAGGGCAGCTTGCAAACCCTCAGGCATCTATGTTGGCAAACTGATTGCCCGCAGTGTTCGAAGGCTTGGTCCAGTCGCGCTTGACCCCCAGCCACAGCAGGATGGTCGAGGCCACAAAGATGGATGAGTAAGTACCCACGATAACACCCCAGATCATCGCAAAGACAAACCCACGGATCACGTCGCCGCCCAGAACATAAAGCGAGATCAGCGCCAGCAGGGTCGTAACCGAGGTCATGACCGTCCGGCTGAGGGTCTCGTTGATGGACAGGTTCAGAACCTCTTTCAGGTCCTTCTTCTTGTACTTGCGCAGGTTCTCACGAACACGGTCGAATACGACCACGGTATCGTTCAGTGAGTAACCGACGATGGTCAAAAGCGCGGCGATAATCGCCAGATCAAACCGGATTTGCAGTTCCGAAAAGATACCAATGGTCAGGATCACATCGTGTACCAGCGCAGCAACGGCGCCGAGCGCGAACTGCCATTCGAATCGAAGCCAAATATAGATAAGAACCGCTCCAATCGCGAGCACTACCGCTATGACCGCCGTTTGGATCAATTCGCCAGATACTTTGGGGCCAACAGATTCAACTGACACGAATTCAATGTCAGGCGCAGCACCGGTAAGTGCCTCTTCTACAGCCGTAATTGTTGCTGCGGTCACCGCTTCGGCATCGTCCTGAGCCTGAATGCGGATCATGGCTACGTTTTCGTCCGGCCCGAATGTCGGATCAAAGATCTCGGTGATCGAAACATCACCCAGCT
This sequence comes from Roseibium sp. RKSG952, assembly GCF_009711355.1. NCBI lineage: Bacteria > Pseudomonadati > Pseudomonadota > Alphaproteobacteria > Hyphomicrobiales > Stappiaceae > Roseibium > Roseibium sp. RKSG952. The sequence continues at coordinate 232,677 of NZ_SMMF01000963.1, forward strand.
CCAACGGAGCGATCGCATCACGATAAGCTCCTACATCAATCTCCTGCGCGCTTTGGGTACGGATTGTCGTACCACCGCGGAAATCGATACCAAAGTTCAGGCCCTGCAGCATGAACGAGGTAAAGGCCACTACCATCATCAGACCCGAAATACCCAGCCAAATTTTCCAGCGGCTGAAGAAATCGAACGAGGTTTCCTTGGGAACAAGTCTCAGTCGCATATCAAACCTCGATCATTTTCGGACGGCGGCGTTCGAACCAGATGACGATCATCAGACGCGTCACGAAGATCGCGGTGAAGACCGAGGTTAGAATGCCGAGGCCCAGAGTGATGGCAAAGCCGCGAACCGGGCCGCTACCCATCGCAAACAGGATTACAGCCGTGATGAACGTCGTTACGTTGGCGTCCAGAATGGCCGACAGCGCCTTTTCATAGCCTAGCTCAATTGCTCGGGCAGGCCCTTTGGCGGATTTAAGTTCTTCCCGGATACGTTCGAAAATCAGCACGTTGGCGTCAACGGCCATACCAACCGTCAGAACAATCCCCGCAATACCCGGCAAGGTCAGCGTTGCCCCGATCAGTGACAGTAGGCCGAAGATGAGCCCCACGTTGATGATCAGCGCAACATTGGCAAAGAGACCAAACAAACCGTAGCTGAGCGCCATGAAGACCAGCACCGCGACAAATGCTACGATTGTAGCTACCTTGCCTGCGTCAATGCTGTCCTGACCCAGCTCCGGACCGATGGTGCGTTCTTCGAGGAATTCCAGACCGGCCGGCAATGCGCCTGCTCGCAGCAGAACCGCCAGATTGGTACTTTCTTCAACGGTAAAGTTACCGGTGATGATGCCAGACCCGCCCGGGATATGGCTCTGGATCACAGGAGCGGAAATTACCTCGTCATCCAGCACAATGGCAAAGGGTGCGCCAATGTTTTCAAGCGTATAGTCACCGAACTTGCGGGCACCTGATGTGTTAAAGCGGAAGCTGACCGCCGGGCGCCCGTTCTGGTCAAACGAAGGCTGCGCATCCACGAGTTCTTCACCGGTCACAACCGGAGCAGACTCGATTGTGTAATACACTCCATCTTCATCGATGGAGGGTACAATTTCCTCACCAATCCCCGGAACAGCATCCGGGTCGGATCCACGCCTGACAACCGGATTGAAGGTCAACTGGGCCGTGGTGCCAATGATCTCTTTCAACTCAGATGCACTGCCAATACCTGGCACCTGAATCAGAATACGATCTGTTCCTTGCCGCTGAATCGTCGGTTCGCGTGTACCGACCTCATCAATACGGCGACGGATGATCTCCAGAGCCTGCCGAACAGTTCTGTCGTTCGAAGCCAGCTTTTCGGCCTCGGACAGTTGAACAATGATCGTATCGCCCTGGCTGCTGACCTCGATATCGTTGGCCCCAACACCTGTCAGGGTTTGAATTGGACGCGCCAGACCGCGAACAACTTCAAGCGCCCGGGTGATACCCTCGGGCTGACTGATGCGAACGCGAATCTCATCAGGAGCAGAAGGTTGCTTACGGATCGTACCGACGGTTGCCCGTTCATCCCGCAATGCTTCGCGGACTTCGGGCCACATCGCTTCCATCCGGGCTTCGTAGACATCTTCCACCTGAACTTCGGCCAGAAGATGTGCACCACCCCTCAGGTCAAGGCCCAGATTGACTAGCGAAGACGGCAACCAATTCGGCCATTGCGCCGCCTCGGCCTGTAGTTCGGGAGTATCGATGCCAAGCTCGATCTCGGCTTTTGCATCGTTCGATTGTTCGACACGCGTATAGAACGCATTCGGCAGGGCCATGAGCAGGCCGATCACACAGACCGACCAGATCAGAACCCGCTTCCAGGTATCAATTTGCAGCATTACCCTGCCTTTTCAGAAGGTTGTGGAGCGCTCTTATTTCGCTGGTTCGGTTTTGTTCAGAACCTGCGCAATGGTCGACTTGACCACGCGAACCTTCACACCCTCGGCGATTTCGACTTCGATCTCGTTGTCGCCTTCCTTGACCTTGGAGACTTTGCCAATCAGGCCACCCTGGGTGACAACCTGATCGCCCCGGCGCACGGCTTCGACCATGGCCTGATGTTCCTTCATCTTCTTCTGCTGCGGACGGATCAGCAGGAAATACATGATCGCGAAGATCAGGATCAGCGGGAGAAACTGGGCGATTGCGCCACCTTCCATGGGATATTCCTTTGTTTTGGTCTTGCGGTCATGTACCGCAAATTTGGCGGGAACCTATTCATTGAAATGCGTGTTTGCAAGCAATGGCATTACCATGGGCTATTCTTTGAAACAGGCATTCCCCCACATGGATAGTTCACAAGCCCCCAAGGACAGATCCACACCTATAAAAAGAATTGCTTGCAAGCTGCAGTTCAGCCCTAGGAACATTAGCCGTCTCGGATATAGTTAGGTATCAGGAGGGCCAATGATTCAATTAATCCAATCCTTTGGCATGTTTGCGCGCCTTTGCGTGGCAACCCTGTGTGTATGCATGCTGGTGTCTCCGACATGGGCACAAGAGGCCCCAACGCCTCCGCCAGCTTTGAGCGAGGAGCAATCCGATGTCTTCAAAGCTCCGGTAATTGTCGACGGCGATACGCTCTTCCATTTGCGTGGCTCAAGCGCTCTGCCCGCTACGGAACGGGCAGAAAGAGTTCAAGACAAGATCATCGAGGTCGCTGAGTCTTCCGAAAAAACCGATATCGAAATCACCTATGAAGAGACCGAACTCGGTACACGTATACTTGCGGATGGGATCTTCGTATCAGTTGTTACAGAGGCTGATGCCGAGCTGGATCAGATGGAGCTTAGCGTCCTCAGTCTCTTGCATGGTGATGCCATACACGAGTCAATTGTCGCCTACCGGGCTAACCGCACCGAACAGGCAAGGGTGTCTGGTGCAATCGAAGCCGGTGCATGGACCGTTGGATTTATTCTGTTCATTGTCGTCATCCTCTGGCTGCACCGTCGGATCAGACGGCGTACTCTGGAAATAGTTCAGAGCTATCTGCAGGATGTCGAGACTGCCACCGCCAAACACGTTCAGGCAGAGGCCATCGCGGCCCTGATCCGGTATGGGCTGAACTTTGTTCTGTTGGTTATCTTCTTCCTTGGTTTTTATTACTACCTTTCATTCGTCCTGCTTTCGTTCGCGGAAACTCGGTACTTCGCTCAACTACTACTGACCTATCTGACTGAGCCGGTCCTGCTAATCTTTAAGGGGATTATCAGCTATATCCCGAACCTGATCATGCTGGCCCTGATTTCGTGGGTCACCATGTACATCATCAAAGGCATGCGAGTGTTCTTTGATGCTGTCGAAGCCGGCACGTTTGACATGGGCGACTTTGAAAAGCACTGGGTTAACCCGACTTTCAACATTGCCCGTGTCGTGGTCATCCTCATCGCTCTGGTCTTTGCGGTGCCCTATATTCCGGGCTCAGATTCCGCGGCGTTTCAGGGGCTGACCATTCTGGTCGGTGCGATGTTGTCCCTGGGTGCGAACTCTGTCGTCAGCAACATGCTTGCTGGCCTGTTCGTTATCTACCGTCGCTCGACCTCAATCGGTGATCGCATCCAGATTGGCGATCACATCGGTGATGTGGTCAAAATCAAACTGATGGAAACCCATCTAAAGTCTATCAAGAACGAACTGATCTCGATCCCGAACGCTCAATTGATGAACTCTGATGTGGTCAATTTTTCAAAGAAAACAGATGGTAACGGCCTGCTTTTGCACACCACCGTCGGTATCGGCTACGAAGAGCCGCCTGAAAAGGTCGAAGCTATGCTGATTGAGGCAGCGCGGCGTACCAAGGGATTGAAATCCAAGCCCGAGCCCTTCGTTCTTTGGACTGCGCTTGCCGACTATGCCATCAACTATCAGGTCAATGCATATACGACTCGCGGCAGCACGATCCCAAAGATCAGGTCCGATCTGCATCGCAACATTGTTGCTGTATTTAACGAAAACAACGTGCAGATCATGACACCGTCTTACATGGCCGATCCGCCTGAACCCAAAATCCCAACCGAGCATTGGGATGGGCATCTGGCGCACGAATCCTCAGACGAGTCCAAGAAGTAAGCCTAAATCGCGCGGCGGGTGCTACACCCCGCCCCTCAGATGGTGCATAAGCGGCTGCAGTGATTCACTTATCAAGGATCTGAGATATGCACGACATCCGCGCCATTCGCGAAAACCCAGCCGCCTTCGACGCCGCTCTTGCGCGCCGTGGGGACGCGCCGGTGTCGTCAGATTTGCTGAGGCTGGACGAAAGCCGCCGCGCCAAGATTCTGGCGGCAGAAACAGCCCAGGCTGAGCAAAACAAAGCTTCCAAAGAAGTTGGTGCCGCCAAGGGACGCGGCGATGAAGCCGAGTTCGAGCGCCTGCGCGCGCTGGTGGCCGAGAAAAAGGCCGAGGTCGCACATATGCAGACCGAAGCCAAAGATCTGGACGCGCTGCTCACCGACCAACTGGCCCGCATCGCCAACCTGCCAGCTGACGATGTTCCGCAAGGCGAAGACGAAGACGACAATGTCGAAGTCAACCGCTGGGGCACCCCTCGTGAGCTCGATTTTGCGCCCAAAGAGCACTACGAAATCCCAGCCGTAGCTGCGGCGATGGATTTCGAGACGGCAGCCAAAACCAGCGGCAGCCGCTTTGTGAACCTGTCGAAAGGCGTGGCACGCATTCACCGTGCGCTGGCCCAGTTCATGCTGGACACACATATCGACAAGAATGGTCTGACAGAAATGCAGACACCGGTTCTGGTGCGTGACGAAGCCATGTACGGAACAGACAAGCTGCCGAAATTCGGTGAGGACAGTTACCAGACCACAAACGGCTGGTGGCTGATCCCAACGTCCGAGGTCACTCTGACCTATTCGGTGTCGGGTGATATCCTGGACGAAAGCGCTCTGCCTATCCGGATGACGGCACACACAGCCTGTTTCCGGTCCGAAGCTGGTAGCGCAGGTAAAGATACCGCAGGCATGTTGCGTCAGCACCAGTTTGAAAAGGTCGAGATGGTCTCGATCACACATCCCGACAATTCGGATGATGAACAGAAGCGCATGTTGCGCTGTGCCGAAGACCTGTTGGAGCAGATGGGCATCCCCTACCGCACGGTGGTTCTGTGCACGGGTGACATGGGGTTCGGCGCACGCCGAACCTATGACATCGAGGCCTGGTTGCCCGGGCAGAACGCCTATCGCGAGATCAGTTCGGTATCGACCACCGGCGATTTTCAGGCCCGACGCATGAATGCGCGTTTCCGTCCCGAAGGGGGCGGCAAGCCGGAGTATGTGCATTCGCTGAACGGTTCGGGCCTTGCTGTGGGCCGCTGTCTGATTGCAGTCCTGGAGAATGGTCAGAATGCAGACGGCACAGTCACGTTGCCAGATGTACTTGCCCCCTATCTGGGCGGCAAACTCACGCTGCAACTAGATGGAACACTGGCTTAAAAAAACGGCAGCCAAATGGCTGCCGGTTTCCGGATCGAAGGCGGAGAAGTGATTACTTCTTCGCCTTTTTCTTATCCTTCGACTTGCTGTCTTTCTTTTTGCCGTCTTTTTTCTTTTCGTCTTTTTTCTTGTCGTTCTTTTTTG
>NZ_SMMF01000963.1:238528-243010 GCF_009711355.1 Roseibium sp. RKSG952
GCGGCCGATGTCTTTCTCACCGTAGCCCTGCTTGCTGCTTTGGTTGGCGGCGCAGACGCAGGTTTTTTGGCTACGGTTTTACGTGCGGCAGGCTTGCGGGTCGCAGGCTTTCGTGCTGGTGCCCGAGTTGCAGTGGTTTTTGCTGCAGTGGGTTTCGAAGAAACCGCAGCCTTAGCAGCTGCTATCAGGATCGGCGCACGGGCCGCGCCTATTCGAGGGACCTTAACCAGTTCTTTCGGGTTCGCCTTTGCCAGATCATCGGCGGTTTTATAGCCATTGTCGGCCAATGATTTTGCAAGCGCGTCTCCTACGCCCTTTACGCTGGTAACTGGTGTCATTCCGGGTCCTTTCTCTATCTCCTTGATCAAACGTATATACACAGCATATACATCGCTGCAAGTCACAGCCGGTGGCTGATCGCCCACATGTACCTAACTGCTATGCACCAGTTCGGTCGTTTTGCCTTTCTTGGGGAACGGAACGAGGCGTTTTTTGTCCTCGTCCCAAAGTTTGAGGTTAAGCGCCGCTACAGCCTCGGGGAATTTGATCCTGCGCGGCGTGTATTCAGGCGGCAGATTGTAATGACATGCGCGCAGTCGGTATGAAGGAATGCGGGCATTGAAATGGTGTATGTCGTGCAAGGTGATACAGGCGACGGCATTGTCAAACCACCAACCGAAATCGAGCGCGGATGATCCGCGAAGGGCCGCTATTTTGGGATCAAGCTCTGGGCGTCGATCCCAGTACGTATCTTCAAAGTTATGTTGCAAATAGACAAGGAACACTCCCAGCATTCCCCCCAGCAGTGAAAAGACCAGCCAAACCAGAATGCCGGTTGTTCCTGCGATCAGGTAGAGGAGACCCAAGAAGACTACGATGGAGAGATTGTGTAGCAATACGCCTTTGACCCCAAAACGCATGGTATTCTTTGGCCAGCGGTAGCGGATAAAATAGGTGAACAGTGCGCCTACGGGCACAAGGATGAACGGATTGCGATAAAGCCGATAAAACAGGCGGGTTCTCCAATCGGCGGCCTCCCACTCACGGAGGGTCATCGTATGGATTTCGCCGGTTTCTCGATGTTCTAGATTACCGATCCCCGAGTGGTGCAGATTGTGGTTCTGCTTCATGACTTCGAACGGTGCAAACGTAAATGGTGACAGTCCATGTCCTGCCCATTCATTCTGCTGTCGTGTTTCGAATAGTGAGTGATGGCCGCAATCGTGCTGCAATACATACAGGCGTACGGCCGCAAACGCGAATATGATCCCTGCCGGTACCATAATGTACCAACGATCTACATACACGATCGCTAATGTCAGGGATGCAAAGTAGACTGCAAATGTCCCGAAATAGCTAAACGCGGCCAGCCTGTTGTCCTGCACCGCGTACTGTCTTGTGTATTCCCTCAGATCCATCAAGCCCGCTCCCAACGATGGTCCGGATTAATAACCTTTTCAAAACTATGTGCGGTTTGTCCGCAAACAAGTTGCGCGCACCAAAACAGATGCACGCTCATGAATGCTAGCGCGATGCCAAGGGCCTGTCACGCCCTTCGGTCAAAAATGCTGAAAATTGGCGCAGTTACGCCCTGCCCTTGAGATGTTTGGCCAAAGCACCGGCGTTTTTCTTCCGCCGACCCTTGTAGGGGTTCTTGTCGCCCTGGCCGCGCAGGGTTAGCCGAATGGGCGTACCCGGCATGTCAAAATCTTCACGCAGGCCATTGACCAGATACCTCGAATAACTGTCCGGCATCTTGTCTGGGTGCGAGCACATGACGACAAAACCTGGCGGGCGTGTTTTTGCCTGTGTCATGTAACGCAACTTGATCCGGCGTCCCTGCGGCGCAGGAGGCGGGTGCTGTTCAAGCATTGCTGTCAGCCAGCGATTCAAGGCGGCGGTTGGCACTCGACGGTTCCAGACATCATGGGCACGCAGGATTGCTGCACGCAACCGTTCCAGACCACGACCCGTTTTTGCAGAAACCGTAATCAGTGGTGCTCCGCGCAGCTGTGGCAGCAGACGTTCGAAGGACTGTTTCAAATCACGCAGCTTTTCCTGCTTGTCCTCTTCGATGTCCCACTTGTTGACGGCAATGACGACCGCCCGGCCCTCACGCTCGGCCAGATCAGCGATGCGCAGGTCTTGCTGTTCGAAAGGAATGGCCGCGTCGAGAAGGACAACGACCACTTCAGCAAACTTGACCGCACGCAGACCGTCCGAGACCGACAGCTTTTCAAGCTTTTCCTGAACTTTCGCCTTTTTACGCATGCCCGCTGTATCAAAGATACGCATCGGAGTGCTTTCGCCATCCGGATCGGCCCAATCAATGCGCAGGCTGATCGCATCGCGTGTAATTCCGGCCTCGGGCCCGGTCAGCAGACGATCTTCACCAATGATCTTGTTGATCAGCGTCGACTTGCCGGCATTGGGACGACCAACCACGGCCACTTGCAGAGGCTTCGCATCAGTGATGAGAGGTGTTTCGCCCTCTCCTTCCTCATCCAACTCGATATCGGTTTGCGGGGTATCCTCAGCCTGCTGCTCTTCCATCGCGTCCGCGATAGGCATCAGCTGCGCGTATAGGTCTGTCATGCCCTCGCCATGCTCACCCGACAGACGAACAGGCTCACCCAGACCCAGATTATAGGCCTCCAGCACGCCTGCGTCAGCGGCTGAGCCTTCGGCTTTGTTGGCCGCCAGAATGACGTGTTTCGAACGCTTGCGCAGAATATCGGCAAACATCTCATCCGTCGGCGTCAGCCCTGTGCGTGCATCAATCATGAACAGGCAGACATCGGCCATATCGACTGCGCGCTCTGTCAGGCGCCGCATACGTCCCTGAAGGCTGTCATCGGTCGCGTCTTCAAGACCCGCGGTATCGATTACGGTAAAACGCAGATCACCCAGACGCCCTTCGCCTTCGCGCAGGTCACGCGTTACGCCGGGCTGGTCGTCGACTAAAGCCAGACGTTTGCCCACGAGGCGGTTGAACAGGGTGGATTTGCCCACATTCGGGCGCCCCACGATGGCGAGGGTCAGCGACATGATACTCAACTTTCAAGACTCAGACGCGCCCTTTAGCGCATCTTTTCGTCAACGGAAAGCGTGCAGTTGTCCCTTGGTGGATACGACATACAGCGTTTGGCCAGCCACAACCGGTGCTGTGGTTGCACCACCGGGGATTTCAACCTGATGAACCAGAGTGCCGTCCGTAGGGCTATAGAACCGCAGATATCCGTCATTCGAAGCAATTACGATGCGGTTACCAGCCAGGATCGGACCATAATGCGCGTAGATCGCGCCACGACGACCCGGCTTGTCTTTTACAAAGCCCGGAAGGTCCTTGGCCCAAACGACCGACCCATCCGCTGCGTTCAACCGGATCAGCTGGCTCCGGTCACTGATCAAAAAGATGCTGTTTCCAGCAGGCCAGACTGTATCGACTGCCCCTTCATCTGCTGTCCAGTTACGCTCGCCAGTGTTCGCGTCAAACGCCACCGTCCGTCCGGAATGGTTGCCGATGTAGATCGTATCACCCACAACCATGGGCCCACCTGTAACGTCAAAGATCTGCGCAGCAGCGCGACCGCGGCGCCCTCCGGCTACCGAAGCATTCCAGCGTCTGATCCCACCCCGACGGAAGGTCGCGGCAATATCACCCGAACCGAATGCAAACACAGCCAGATCCGAAGCGATGACAGGTGCTGGCGCGCCCAACACATTCCCTACGCTTGGAGTACCCTCAATTTGCCAGGCAATACGACCGTCCTTGGTGTTTATAGTCCAGCCGGTTTCATCCCCTGCTACCAGATACAACAAACCATCACTGACCAGAGGTGACCCACTGCCTGTCGCGTTCAGACGTTTTTGCCAACGCTTGGCACCTGTTTTGGCGTCCAGCGCGGTCAGACGGCCATAGCCGGATGAGATATAGAGCACGCCATTAGAATAAGCCATTCCACCGCCCGTGGCGTCGGAATCCCCATCTGTTGGCGGAATGAGGTTGGTGCTCCAGACCACCTGCCCCTGAGGTGACACCGCAGATACGGTTGCACCTGAGTCGAGGGTATAGATCAACCCTCCGGCGACAACCGGCTCGGCCGTAATTCGCTGTTTGCGAGAATCGCCATTGCCGATCGAGGTCGACCAGATCGGTCGAGGAGCGCTGCTGAGCGCGGCATTTGTGGTACGGAATGCAGATGTGCCCGGGCTTTGAGACCAGTTTGCGTTCCGGCTCTGGGCTGGCAAGCTGATCGGCTTTGAACCACGGGTCTCAACAGTTTCGGTATCCGCAGCAGGGCGAATGTCTTCGCGTTCACCGGGCAGAATAATCTCAGGTTCCTGACAGGCGCTCAGCGCCGTCAATGCGACCGCTGCCACCGACAAACCAAAGCGGGAGAAAAGTCTTATTTCCATGAAGTTCCGAACTCGCCTGTCTATTCCGTTAAACCGCTGCCAAAGCTCAACCTTGCTGAGCCA
>NZ_SMMF01000963.1:243089-285011 GCF_009711355.1 Roseibium sp. RKSG952
GGCGTCCTGTCGCAACGCCTGTAGTCGGTCCACCGCTGCCTGAGTGTTTCCTTCGGCCACGTCGATCAGCGCCAACTGTTCCTCAGCCAGCAAGCGCAACGGGGCACCAGGTGCCGCCAGCGCCTCGAATTGCAGTCGGCGATCGGCAGCAGGCAGGCTATCTCCCTGCAACAGCAAGGCTTTGAATGCCGCCATATCGCGATAGATCTGCGGCAGCTCGCCCTGAACTGCGATGCTATTCAGATTTGCGATGGCATCCTGCTCAGAACCCGTATCAACCTGTGCGGCAGCCAGCAGCATGTTCAGGATAGCATCACCACCCACAGACTGGGTTTCCACACTTTCCAGTTTCGCGGCCCGTTCAGCCGAACCGTTTTCGGCAAGAGCAGACAGAATCGAATCTCCCAGAGCCTCGGCCCTGCCTGTGTCACGCGCCTTACGGTATTCATTGAACGCCGCGCCGCCTACGATCAGAACTACCGCAGTTACGCCAACCCAGCCCCAACGGCGCAAAAGCAGATAGAGCCGGTCGCGGCGCACCTCTTCGGTGACCTCATCAATAAAACTGTCGACGTCGCTCATTCCTGCCCCCAGGCGTTGTATTCAGCTGTATAGCGCCATGTCATACCCCGGCACCATCGGCAAGCCAAGTGCCGGAATTTGCACATTTGCACCAGATGGGCCGCCTCTTGCGAAAAAAACTAAACCGAACTATTCAGTTCAGTATGGACATGCAGCATGCCCGACCCCATTTCATGGCATGCACACCGATTACGGTATTGCGAAGAACTCAAGGAGACGCACGGCATGCGGTTGATTTCATTCATCAACGCCCTTTTGGTTATTGTCGCGTTATATTTAATAGTTTTTGAGCGTGACGCTCTGTTTGCATTTGCAGGTCGCGGCGATGCCGAGACCGAAACCTTGTCAGAGACCGATTCTGAAGAAGTTAACACCTTGGCCTCAAAGGCCATCGGAGTGGTGGCGCTGCGTTCGACCGCTCGTGAAATTGACAGCGCTGTGCTGCTGAGAGGGCAGACCAAAGCCAACCGTCAGGTTGAAGTTCTGTCTGAAACTACTTCGACTGTCGTATCCGAGCCAAAGCGCAAGGGCGCCTTTGTCGAAGCGGGCGATCTGCTATGCGAGCTTGATCCGGGTACGCGCCACGCCAGCCTGACCGAGGCAAAAGCCGCCCAACTAGAAGCGCAAAGCCGGGTTCCCGAAGCTGAGGCACGTCTCGAAGAAGCGCATGCGCTGGTTGCCGAAGCAGAGATCAACCTGAAAGCGGCACGCAAACTGTCCGAGACCGGATTTGGTTCTGAAACCCGCCGTATCTCCAGCGAAGCTGCGATGAGCACGGCCCAGGCAGGCATCAAATCGGCCGAAGCCGGGCTGGAAGCCACACAGGCGGGCATCGAAGCCGCCTCTGCTGAGGTTGCAGCGGCTGAGCGTGAGCTGGAGCGTCTGACTATCGAAGCGCCCTTCCGTGGCCTTCTGGAAAGTGACACAGCCGAATTGGGCAGCCTGATGCAACCAGGCTCGCTTTGTGCGACTGTCATTCAGCTTGATCCGATCAAGCTGGTTGGTTTCGTTCCGGAGACCGAAGTGAACCGTGTGATCGTAGGCTCGCTTGCATCGGCTCAACTGGTAACAGGCCTTCAGGTCGAAGGCCGGGTGACATTTCTGAGCCGCTCGGCAGACGAAACCACCCGCACATTCGAGGTTGAGATCACTGTTCCGAACCCGGAATTGCTGATCCGCGACGGTCAAACCGCAAACATTCAGATCGCAGCCGAAGGGGTTAAGGCGCATTTGCTGCCCCAATCCGCGCTGACCCTGAACAATGACGGTCAACTCGGAGTACGAACCGTCGGCGCAGAAAATGTCGTAGACTTCAAACCCGTCCGAATCCTGCGCGATACTTCCGAGGGCGTCTGGATCGGCGGGCTGCCGGAAACAACTGATATCATCGTTGTCGGGCAGGAATTCGTGACCCGAGGCGTCACGGTCGCACCAACATATCGGGAAGCTTCGCAATGACGGGTATTGTCAGTTGGGCCGCGGATCGAGCCCGAATGGTTCTGGCCTTCATCGCGATTTCGCTGATTATCGGCGGGTTTGCTTATGTGAACCTGCCCAAGGAAGGCGAACCGGACATTGATATCCCGATGCTGTTCGTATCGGTTCAGTTCCCGGGCATTTCGGCCGAGGACAGCGAAAGCCTGCTGATCAAGCCGATGGAAACCGAGATGGCCGATCTCGACGGGCTGGACAAGATGACAGCTACCGCCGCCGAGGGCTACGCTGGTATCCTGATGGAATTCGAGTTCGGCTGGGATAAGTCCGCCACCATCGCTGATGTACGCGATGCGATGAACACGGCACAGAGCAAATTCCCCGACGGAGCCGAGCAATACACGATCACCGAGGTCAATTTCTCGGAGTTCCCAATCGTCATCGTCAACCTGACCGGTGCGGTACCCGAACGTACTATGGCGCGTATCGCCAAGGACCTGCAGGACGATCTCGAAGCGCTTGATTCAGTTCTTGAAGCGGGAATTGCGGGTGATCGCGACGAGATGCTCGAGGTCGTGATCGATCCTTTGCGTCTTGAAGCCTACAATGTCACCGCCAATGAGCTGATTAATGTTGTTCAGAATAACAACCAGCTAATTGCAGCTGGCGAGGTTGAAACCGAACAGGGCACATTCTCGGTCAAGATCCCTTCCTCGTTCAAAACAGCTCAGGATGTGTATGGCCTGCCCGTCAAGGTGAACGGCGATCGTGTCGTGACGCTGGGTGAGCTTGCTGAGATCAACTACACCTTCGAAGACCGAGCTGGCACCGCCCGTTTCAATGGCGAGTCGACCGTGGCGCTTCAGGTCGTCAAACGCAAAGGGTTCAACCTGATCGATACGGTTGCCGAGGTGAAAGCGAAAGTTGCCGAAGCACAATCAAAGTGGCCAACTGAACTGCAGGCAGCGGTTGATGTCGGCACATCCAACGACCAGAGCCGTATCGTCGATTCAATGGTTCGCCAGCTGGAAGGCTCGGTTCTGACCGCAATCGCGCTGGTGATGATCGTCGTTCTGGCCTCGTTGGGGACCCGTGCCGCGTTGCTGGTGGGTTTTGCGATCCCAACCTCTTTCCTGCTGTGTTTTGCCTTGCTCGCGATGATGGGGGTCAGCATCTCGAACATGGTAATGTTCGGGCTGATCCTGGCCGTCGGCATGCTGGTCGATGGTGCGATCGTGGTTGTGGAATACGCGGACAAACGCATCAAGGAAGGTGTTGGCCCGATGCACGCCTATGTCGAGGCGGCGCAGCGGATGTTCTGGCCGATCGTATCCTCGACCGCCACGACGCTCTGCGCATTTCTGCCGATGCTGTTCTGGCCGGGCGTTCCGGGCGAGTTCATGAAGATGCTGCCAATCACGCTGATCTTCGTTCTGTCGGCCTCACTCGTCGTCGCGCTGATCTATCTGCCGGTTGTCGGTGGTGTTTCCGGACGTCTTAGCCGCGTCTTTGATCGCACCTCTGACTGGTTGCGCGCCACTACTCCTTGGTGGGTGCGTGCAGTTCTTGTTCCGCCAGTACTCTATATGATGTTCCTGGGTGCGATGCAGATGGTGAACCCCGATTATCTGATGCCCGGGTCATCCTTTGGAGGCGTGATCTTTGGGGCGATCTTGCTGATGTTCGGAGCGTTCGGCGGGTCCGTAGCGTTGAGCGCTGCCAAAATCGAACGCGCACCTGAAACCCGTGTGCATACTGCCAAAGAGCACAGCGTCTTCGGCTATGTCATGAAGTTTCTCGTTGGCAATCCCGTTATGCCCGTTGTTTCGATCCTGCTGATCGGGGCCGGCGTTTTTGCGGTCATGTTCGCTTTCGGAAGTAACAATCGTGGTGTCGAATTCTTTGTTGAGACCGAGCCGGAACAGGCAACGGCCTACGTCCGTGCACGTGGGAACCTTTCACTTGATGAAAAGGACGACATGGTTTTGGCCGCCGAAGAAGTCATCGGCGCCCACCCTGCAGTGATCAATGTGTTCTCTTTTGCAGGCGAAGGTGGTCTCAACCAGAACAATGGCGGCGCCGAGGCCCCTGCTGATACAGTTGGTCGCGTCCAGTTTGAGATCCTGCCTTGGGAAGATCGCCCGAATATCTCAGAACCCATCCTAGGTGGATTGTTCGATCGGCAGGTCATTTCCCCTGAATACGACGGGGACTTTGTTCTGGAAGAACTGTCTGCAGAGCTGGCCTCAATTCCCGGCATAATTGTCGAGATCCAGCCGCTTGAGCAGGGCCCTGCATCGGCCAAGCCGGTACATCTGCGGATCAGGGGTGACAATTGGGAAGAGCTGACGAATTCGACCCTTGCAGCGCGAGAGGCGTTCGACAACACCCCCGGCCTGATCAAGACTGAGGACTCGCTGCCATTGCCTGGCATTGACTGGCAGATTGACGTCGACGTCGCCAAGGCGGGTCGTTTCGGCGCGGATGTTGCAACCGTCGGCGCTATGGTCCAGCTGGTCACGCGGGGCATCTTGTTGGGCGAAATGCGTCCCGACAGCACGGATGAGGAAATCGAAATCCGTGTCCGCCTGCCAGACGAAGATAGGGTTCTGTCCACTCTTGATACGCTGAAGGTTCGGACACCGGACGGTTTGATCCCCTTGTCGAACTTCGTCACGCGGCAGCCAGTCAAGAAGCTGGCGGAGATCAATCGGATCGATCAGGAACGGTACTACGACATCAAGGCAGATGTTGAAGCAGGCCTGAGTAAGGTGGTTGTTGATGGTCCTGATGGTACGGAACAACGACTGGCCGTTGTGCGGGAAATCGTTGAAGGTGCTACACCCGCCGGTACTGTTATCACGAGTGGAGACGGCAGAGAGTTCGAGCTGGTGCAGCTTACCGGCGCCGAAAGCACGGGCGACCTGATCACAAGCATCGACAGCGGTGACGCCCGCTTTGCGCTGATCAATCCAAACGAGCGGATTGCATTACTGACTGAGTGGCTAAGCAGCGACCCCTTCCCCAAAACAATCTCTTGGGAATGGACCGGTGATCAGGAAGAGCAGGCTGAATCCGGAGCGTTCCTTGTGAATGCCTTCATGGGTGCATTGGGTCTGATGTTCGTGATCCTGCTGGCTCAGTTCAACTCGTTCTACAATTCGGTGCTGGTTCTGTTGGCGGTTGTGCTGTCAACGACCGGCGTTCTGATCGGGATGATGGTGATGCAACAGCCGTTCTCAATCATCATGACAGGTACCGGTATTGTCGCACTGGCGGGGATCGTGGTGAACAACAACATTGTTCTGATCGATACCTATCAGGAATACAGCCGATACATGCCCAGAATTGATGCAATCGTCCGTACCGCCGAAGCACGCATTCGTCCGGTTCTTCTAACGACCCTGACCACCATGGCTGGTCTGACACCTATGATGTTTGGTCTGTCTCTGGACTTCATAAACGGCGGCTACTCGATCGACAGTCCAACCGCCCTGTGGTGGAAACAACTGGCGACTGCTGTGGTGTTCGGACTGGGTATCGCGACGGTGCTGACGCTGATCGTCACCCCGTCACTCCTTGCTCTGCGGGTTTGGGTGACCACCTATGCTGTCTGGTTAGGCAAGTTGTTGGCCCGGTTGACGGCCGGCCGATCCAGCCAGATTGCACAGGACATGGCAATCGGGCGCTCAGCTCGGGACATGCAATCCACCGAAATCGTCTGGGAAGATGGCCGGACACCGCGTGAGGTTACGTCGTCCAACGAAGACAGCGACCCGACGGAACATCCGCCAACCGCACCTATCAAAGCGGCAGAGTGAACAAAGGCGAACCTTCGGGTTCGCCTTTTTCTTTTAGGTTCAAAACTTTAATCTGAGAAAGTATAGGCACCCAAATCACATAGATCGAGGCTATAGTCTTCGACCGTGTATCCATCCGCGAAAACTCCGCGAATATCGTACACGCAAGTTTCAAGACCATCCGCGATCAGTACGCCGATTTCATAATCCGGCGCCAGATATCCCCCCTGCAGCAGATTGCTTTCCCAATCATCGGAAGAAGCCGACGATACGTTGAATTCAACAAGATCTGCCGAGCTTTCATTTATCAGCAAAAATTCCAGATCTTCGGCAACTGCCGCAGTAGCGGACAATGCAACCGCGATCAGCGGCGCAACAAGACGAAACTTCATCGGTACTTCCCTATTGTTGTGAATGAACCCGGCCGGGTTCGCTTGGTGAAATGGTCCAGTTGATTTCAAGGTTGAACGTGGACGCGTCAACCAAAACCGTCTTAATGAAGCAATTTTCATACCGGGTGATATTCGATCCCACCCACAAACACGATGAGGGTTTATTTTTCCAAACGGGTCCAGGTCTGATGTCCGCACACCACATGCTCGCACCCACGAACCGTCAGCGTATTACCCGATAGCGTCATCTGAGGTGCCACATCCACGTCAATCATTGGGATCCAGAACTCGCCCCCACCATATTTTCCACTTCCCTCACTCGTCACGTCCCAGAATAGTTGCTTTCCAACATTCGGTGTCTGAACCTTCTTGCCCGAGGAATCATAAGCGGATTCAACCTTGCCGCAGAACTTGTCGCCACAGGCCGATATCTGAATGTGCGAAATCAGGTTCTTGCGGTCGGGCTCGGTTTTCCAAAGCCCAATGATAGGGTCAGCACACGCAACTGCAGGTACTCCCAATGCAAAGAGCGCAACCAATATGTGTTTTTTCATACTGAGAGTTCCTTGTTTCCGAAGCACAATAGCGCCAACGATCTTAAGCTGCCTGCGTATCTGACTGCTGACGGCTCCATAGCTGCGCATAGCGGCCCTGACGCGCCAACAATTCATCGTGGGAGCCCTGCTCGATGATTTCACCTTGCTCCAACACAACGATCTGGTCAGCCTCGGCAATCGTGCTGAGGCGGTGCGCGATTGTTATCACCGTACGCCCCTCCCCCGCTCGCGCCAGAGCATCTTTGATGTCTTGCTCGGTGTCTGTGTCCAACGCCGAGGTCGCCTCATCCAGCAACAGAATGGGCGGGTTCTTGAGCAGTGTCCGCGCGATGCCAACCCGCTGTTTCTCACCGCCCGAAAGCTTGAGGCCCCGCTCTCCTACCTTCGTGTCATAACCTTCTGGCAAAGCGATGATGAAATCATGAATCTGCGCCGCTTTGGCCGCTGCTTCCACGTCGACTTGACTTGCGCCTTCGCGACCGTAAGCGATGTTGTAGCGGATGGTATCATTGAACAGGACGGTATCCTGCGGAACCACACCAATGGCCGCGTGCAGACTGGTCTGGGTCACATCGCGAACGTCCTGTCCATCAATCCTGAGCGCACCACCCGTGACATCATAAAACCGGAAGAGCAGCCGCCCTATCGTCGACTTTCCCGATCCTGTAGCCCCGACAATCGCCACCGTTTGTCCCGCTTCGGCTGTCAGCGAAACGCCTTTCAGGATGTCCCGGTCCGCCTCATATCCGAAATGAACCTGGTCCAGCTCAACCTGCCCTCCGGAGACGACCAGATCTTTTGCGTCAGGTTTGTCCGTGACCTCTGCAGGCTGTTCCAGCAGTTGGAACATCTGCCCCATATCGACAAGCGACTGTCGGATTTCCCGATATACCGTACCAAGAAAATTCAAGGGGACGGTTATCTGGATCATATAGGCATTCACCATAACGAAATCACCGACGGTCAATGTGCCCTTCTGGACGCCAATAGCTGCCAGAACCATCACACCTATCAGACCGCAGGTGATCAGAAGCGATTGACCAAAGTTCAGGAACGCCAGCGAATATGCGGTTTTTAACGCGGCCTGCGCATATGCCTTCATCGAGACATCATAGCGTGCAGCTTCACGCTCTTCCGCATTGAAATATTTGACAGTTTCGAAATTCAGCAGGCTGTCGATGGCGCGCTGATTGGCTTCGGTATCCTGATCATTCATCTCGCGCCGCAGCTTCACCCGCCATTCAGTGACTGCAAAGGTGAACCAGATATAGAGCGCGATGGTGACAGCAACGACAACCAGATACCAAACGTCAAACAGCCACATGAGAATGATCGCGACCAGCAGAAGCTCGAGGATCAGCGGGCCGATGGAAAACAGCAAAAACCGCAGCAGAAACTCAACGCCTTTCACACCACGTTCGATAATCCGGCTCAGGCCGCCTGTGCGTCGCGTGATATGATAGCGCATCGATAGCTGGTGGATGTGTTGGAATGTCTCCAGCGCCAGCGCTCGCAAGGCCCGTTGGCCGACCGGAGCAAACAGGGCATCACGCAGCTGCTGGAAACCAACCGTCATCAGGCGCGCCATTCCATAGGCTACGGTGAGTCCCACCGCGCCCAATGCAAGCGGTGGCACGCCTTCGCCCGCCAAGCTGTCAACTGCGCCTTTGTAAAGGATCGGAGTATAAACAGCGATCAGCTTCGCCAGCACCAGCATGACCATCGCAAAGATCACACGGCGTTTGACCCAAGGCTCATCCTCTGGCCACAGATACGGTGCGACCTTACGGATGGTCAGCCAGCCTGAACGGCGCTCATCTATCTCTGGCAGGTTGTCAGAACTCATTGATCGGTCATCTCTTCACGTACCTTAGCTGCGGTCAGAGATAGGCCCCAGCCCCCGAAAGGACCAGAGCCAAGCTTTTATTCAGGGATAGTAAATATCTGCCCCGGGTAAATCAGATCTGGATCGCGGATCAGTTCACGGTTCGCGTCGAACAGCTTTACGTACAGAATACCGTCCCCAAAACGCTCACGTGAGATTGCCCACAATGTATCCCCCTTCTGTACGGTGACCGAGCGGATTGACGGGGTTTCAGCCGGTGCCTGATTTGGATCTGCTTCCTCAGTCGCCTGCAAAACCTCAACCGGTTCGCGTTTGAACGGCGTTTCGACGCGGCTCAGTACCGTTCCGTCGGTGTTGATCTCATCTACACGCAATGTGTAGACGCCGGGATCGATTCCCTCGAGGTCGCCGCGCCATTTTCCGCTTTCATCGGGCGAAAGTTCAGCAACCAACCGGTTATCCAGGTACAGACGAACTGCCGAACCATCCTGTGCCCGACCGGTTAACTGAACATCGCCGGTGTCAGAATAGCCGATTGTGTCCAACTCGATCTGTTTCGGAGCGTCAGCAGATGCAGTCGGCGATTGGACAAGTTCAACCCCCTCTTCACCCGAACGCAACACTGCGATTTGTTGATCGTCGGTCGCCTCTGCTTCAGGTTCTTCGGCCACCTGTTCATCGGTGTCATCCGTGGCTGTCTGCGTCTCTTCGGTATTTGCGGTGGTTACAGGTTCTTCGGTCGCCGTTGGCTCGGCGCTGGCGATCTGTTCTTCTTCAGCAACTTCGGGCTCCGGCTCGGGAAGAGCAGCAATCAGATAATCATCGGATCTTGCCGATTGCGTCCCATCAGAATGCTCCAAAACCAACCCGCGTGCATTTTCGCTGAATGGGATCGCAACAAATTCAGCAAACTGTCCGCTGTTGTCGACCGTAAAGGAGTGCACAGGCTCGCCGTCCAGCAAGACGCGAATTTGGCTACCCGGCTCGGCATTTCCGGACAAAAGCGCGTTGCCATCCTTTTCAACAAATATCTGGTCCAACACAGGTGGAGCTACTGCGGGCGGTTTATCTGCGCTTGCTTCCTGTTCGGTATCAGGTTCTTCAGCCTCTGCGGCGGCGTCTTGTGCCGGAGCTTCTGTTGTCTGCTCCTCCTGCCCTTGATCAGCGGTTTGCTCACTAGGTGCTTCGGTTGCCGTCTCGTCGGTTTCCTGCGCTTCCGCAGTCTCGGCTGCCGCTGGTTCGTCGACTGACTGCGTGGTCTGTGTTTCCTCAGCCTCGGTGACCTGCTCTTCAGGTTCAGGCACGACTGCAGCCTCTTCCTGCGGTTGCTGATCTTTGTCTGCATCTCCACCGAACATGCCTGTCAGGTACAAACCTCCTGCAATCAGCAATGCAACGATACCGGCGATCACCCCCCAGATGAATGTGCCTGAACTTCCGTTTCCCGACTTGGCGTCCATTTTTTTCCTTTCACCCCGCGACAAAAATGCTTTGAGTTAAAAGCATTCCGCCCGACAGTTGAGCCAACCTATCAATCCCGCTATCACGGGTCAAAACTTCTGACACAAGCCCGGAGCCCCCCATTCATGTCTCAGAAATCCGTCTGTGTGTACTGCGGGTCACGAAATGGCGAAAATACCGCCTATTCGGACGCTGCCCGCCAGTTTGGCCAGCTTTTGGCAAATGAAGGCTGGAGACTGGTTTATGGTGCCGGAGATGTCGGTCTTATGGGCGAGGTCGCACGCGCGGCACAGACTGCGGGCGGCGAAACCTTTGGAGTGATCCCGGTACATCTGGTGCGCCGCGAGGTCGGTAAAACCGACCTGACCCACTTTGTCATCACCGAGACGATGCACGAACGAAAGAAGGTCATGATCATGAATGCCGATGCAGTTGTCGTACTGCCCGGCGGCCCCGGATCACTGGACGAACTTTTCGAGGCGCTGACATGGCGCCAGCTGGGTCTGCATGACAAACCCATTTTGGTCATGAATGTGGATGGATACTGGGACGCTTTGCGTGCCCTATTGGACCAAGTGATTGATCAGGGCTTTGCAGATGCATCGCTGTCCGATTTCATCACATGGGTGGGGGATGCTGAAACCGCTATGACTGAACTGCGCAGATTGCTTGCGTGATCAGAGCGAATGTGGGCGGTGCAAACCGCCCACCTGCTTTGCTTATGCGCGCGCATTAGCTTTCAGACGACTGGTCAAAACCTGTTCGACCTTGTGCAAGGGATGGTTGGTCAGTGTTTTGTCGACTTCGGCCACCACTTTTGCCAGGACTTCGCTATGTAGGCGCCGCCGCAAAAGCCCAAGAACGTGGGGGCTGGCGACCAGCACCAGTCGTTTGTAGGCCCCCTTGAGGCCCTTGCGGTTCAGCAAATTGGCCAGATCCTGCACAAACAGAGATTTCGCATGGGTCTTCCAGGTGCCCTCTTCGACCGCAGATTTCTGCTTGGGGCCACGATCATAGCGACGTCCGGCCCGATCCGAAGGTTTCAGGCGTGCCGTTTCCTGTTCCTGCTCTTCGACTGAGACGACGACCAGATTTGGGTCTTCGGCGTCTGTGATATTTTCCATAAACAGCGCCTTTTCTCCGTCGGCGACGATAACCCAAGTTCCCTGTGCAAGTTCGACCATAGTGATCTCCTGATACCGTTTTTGTGGCTATCCCTCGCCTGTCAGGCACAGTTCACCTGTGACGCGCCCTCGGTTTTTGGCGCGCTGCCCGATTACTTATCAATTGGTTGGCGGAACTCTCCCCTCCGCATCCTTTAGCTAGGAACTGCCAAGCACGGGTACAATAACTCTCAATTCGAAAGTTGACGTATAGGCAAGTTTCCACCTGTACCTGCGAGAGCGACCAGCGATAAGTGAGGCATCGCTATGGGAGCTTGGAAGAGGACGAACGCATTTCGACAGGCGATATTTGCAGTGTTGACTCAGATCAGTAATGCCACCGTTCAAAACTCGCAAAATATGCCGGTGCTTTGGAGGCAAAGCACACGAACTAAACCTCGCAGCATTCCAATGAGCAGAAGACTACTTTTTACGCCTAATGAAACTGTGTTTGCCCCGCGTTCAATGAGATGGTTGTCCCTTTTTCACCACGAACGGCTGCGGGAACATCTGCCAATGCACAGATAATTGCCCTACCTCCGGATGAACGTACAAAGTCCTGTGCCGCCTGCACTTTTGGTCCCATTGATCCCGCTGGGAATTCATACTCATCAAGAGCATCGGGCGTAATTGAGCGAATGCCCTTCTGGTCAGGTTCGCCCCAATTCAGGAACACGGCCTCAGCGTCCGTGGCGATGACAAAGAAATCCGCACCAAGGTTCTGTGCCAGCAGGCATGACGCGAAGTCCTTATCAATGACGGCTTCGACTCCCACCAGTTTACGATCGGCACCTTTCTCATACATTGTTGGAATGCCACCGCCGCCAGCCGCGATGACAGTGGCGCCTTTCTCCAAGATCCAACGGATCGGTTCGACCTGAAAGATGCGCTTTGGTCGGGGTGACGGAACGACCCTGCGCCAGTACTCGCCATCCGGTTTTACCGTCCACTCCTTTTCGGCAGCCTCTTTTTTTGCCTCCTCCTCAGCGTAGACCTGGCCAATGAACTTGGTTGGGTTGTCAAAGGCTGGATCGTCAGGATCCACCTCGATCATAGTCAGCAAAGTAGCGATGTGGTGTTCGAAAGGCAGGATGTTACCAAGCTCTTGTTCGATCATGTAACCGATCATGCCCATCGTCTCACCAACCAGAACGTCCAGCGGGTACTCCTCAACATCGGTATACATGATTTCCTGCAGGGCCAGCATCCCGACCTGCGGGCCATTGCCATGGGTAATGACAGCCTCATGCGCTTCGCAAAGAGGGGCAAGGGCTTCGGCAGCAATCTTCGCATTCTTGCGCTGATTGTCTGACGTCATCTCCTCACCCCGCTTGAGAAGCGCGTTGCCGCCGAGTGCTACAACAACGCGTCCCATAGGTCAGGCTCCTAACGTAGCGACAAGGATCGCTTTGATGGTGTGCATCCGGTTTTCGGCCTGTTCAAAAGCGATGTTCATATCGCTTTCGAACACTTCCTCTGTCACTTCCATTTCGGTGATGCCGAACTGTTCATGAATGTCCTGTCCGACCTTGGTGTCCAGATTGTGGAAGGCGGGCAGACAATGCATGAACTTGACTGCTGGATTACCGGTCTTCTTCATCAGATCCATGTTGACCTGATAAGGGCTCAGCAACTTGATACGCTCGGCCCAGACCTCTTTTGGCTCACCCATCGACACCCAGACGTCAGTATGAATGAAATCCGCGCCTTCTACGGCCGAGGTATCGTCCGTGATGGTCACACGTGCGCCTGTCCTTTCAGCCCGCTCCATTGCCAACTTCCGCACATCGTCATGGGGTTGCGTCTCTTTCGGCGAAATCATCCGCACATCACATCCCATGATCGCGCCTAGCATCAGCAGCGAGTTGCCCATGTTCGACCTGCAATCGCCTGAATAGGCGTAGACGATGTCTTTTCGTGGTTTGTCCGCATGCTCGATCATCGTTTGCATATCAGCGAGCATCTGGGTCGGGTGCCAGTCATCCGTCAGGCCGTTGTAGACCGGGACACCAGCATAGTCTGACAATGTTTCGACCATGTCCTGGCCAGCGCCGCGGAATTCGATCCCGTCGAACATACGCCCTAATACGCGGGCCGTGTCTTTCATGGATTCCTTGTGACCGATCTGCGAGCCCGATGGGTCCAGATAGGTAATGTTCGCACCCTGATCGTAAGCCGCAACTTCAAACGCGCAGCGGGTGCGGGTCGAAGTTTTCTCGAAGATCAAACAGATGTTTTTACCCTTTAGCGACTGCTGTTCGGCACGTGCGTATTTTGCGCGTTTCAGGTCGCGGGCCAAATCCAGCAGATACAGCATTTCACGTTGGCTGAAGTCGGCAATTTTCAGATAGCTACGGCCTTTGAGATTGAATGCCATCTTGTCTCTCCCTAACAAAAATCAGTGGGTGCAGGGGGCTGCGCCCTTGGTAAATTCAATAGGCGGGATCGCGGTCGATCGGGCAGGTCATGCAGTGGCCACCGCCGCGACCGCGCCCCAGTTCCTGACCCGAGATCTCGATAACTTCGACACCAGCTGCACGCATCTTGCCGTTTGTGAACGTGTTGCGCGCATAGCCGACGACCACACCAGGCGAGAGGGCCACGACGTTGTTGCCGTCATCCCATTGTTCGCGTTCGGCCTGGAACTCATTGCCGCCGGTTGAAATGACCTCCAGCGAATTCAGCCCCAGAGCCTCTTTGTAGACGTCGAACAGGTGCCCTTTCTCCACGTGGATATCCAAATCCCCACGGTCACCGGGACGGATCGAAATACAGGTGATCTGGTCTGCGACTTCCGAGAACGCAGTGACCTTGTCGTGGTCTAGGCAGGTGAAGACCGTATCAAGATGCATGGCCGCGCGGCTTTTGGGCATGGCGCAGGCGACAACACGCTCGGCGCCACCCTTTCTGAACAGCGCTTCGGCAACCTGTGCCACAGCCTGACGGGTCGTACGTTCGCCCATTCCAATGAAAACCGTTCCATTGCCAACCGGCTGAACATCACCGCCTTCGACAGAGGCTAGACCGAAATCGTCATCACTATCGCCCCACCAAAATTCGAATTCGGCGTCTTTGAACAATTTATGATGCCGGTACACCGTGCGCATGATCAAGGTTTCCGGCTTACGTGCGGGCCAGAACATCGGGTTTGTCGTCACGCCGTCGAAAATCCAGCAGGAGGGGTCGCGCTGGAACTGCGCGTTGGGGATCGCCGGCAGGATGAAATCGCCCAATGAAACCAGATCACCGAACTGCTCGTCGATCATTCCCTTGGGAAGATCTGCAAAGATGATGCCACCCAGCATATGCCGGGCAAGCAGCTTTGCATCCATCTCATCCAGCCAGGCCCTCATTTCCACGGAAAACCCCAGCCCGACCATGTTGGGTGTGATCAGGCGATCAAGAAGGAAAGCACGTGCAGCAGGATCTGAACGGATCGCTTCGGCCAGCAGATCCTGGATGTCATAAACCTCAACCCCGCGTTCACGCATCAACGAGCAGAACTCGGCGTGATCCTTGCGGGCCTGTTCGACCCAAATCACGTCATCGAACAAAAGCTCTTCGCAATTTCGCGGTGTCAGGCGGTCGTGCGCCAGTGACGGGCGCGAGACAATCACCTTGTTGAGCTTTCCGATCTCGGAATGAACGCCGAGCTTCATGGCAACTCTCCTTTCGAAGTATCCGTTTTCTGAATGTCTTCAACGTCATTGGCCTGGTTCCAGCGAACCCAGACATGGATGGGCACGCCCGCAAGCAGCAGGACAGAACCAATCAAAACAGTTTCCGCACCGGACCCGATGAATGCCCAGACCGAGTAAGTGAACCCAAGCATTCCCAGAACAGCTACTTTCGCCAGTTCCGCACCCCGCAGGACTTCGCCACCTTTCAGCCGGATCATGATCTCGGCGACTGAACAAATTGCGTATGGAAGCAGGCTGGCCATGACCGCCAGCAGGATCACAAAGTTGAATGCTGCAACCAAACCTTGCGCGAAATTCAGGATAAGCAGCAGGGATGCCAGAAGGTTGGACAGGATCAGCGCATTGGCCGGAGTTCCGAATTTCGACTGCTGCCCAAGGGCGGCCGGAAAGACCCGGTCAAGGGCCGCGCCGTAAGGCACTTGCCCGCTCAGCAAGGTAAACCCGTTCAGGGTTCCAAATGTTGAGATTACCGCCCCGAACGCAACAAGAAGACCGCCGAATGTGCCAAACATAACCTCACCCACTGCAGCGAGCGGAGCAGCCGATGCCGCCAGTACATCGGGCGGGAGCACACCCATCGATACAGCAGTGACCGAGATATAGACGCAGGCTGCGATGATGACGCCGATCACGGTGGCGCGCGGGATCGTCTTTTCAGGTTCGATGACATCCCCTGAGGGCACAGTTGCCGATTCAAGACCCAGATAGGCCCACAATGTCAGCGCAGCCGAAGCAGAGATCGCGGAAATCGCGGTAGTGCCGCTGTGATTGATCGGAAAATAGTTTTCGGTATTGACCCAGAAAATCCCCAACGCGCCGATCAGGATCAGAGGGGCGAGTTTCAGGATCGTCGTAATGATCTGAACAAACCCGGCCCCTTCGACACCGCGAATATTTATCAGAGTCAGCGACCAGATCGCGATAAGCGCCGTTGCCAGCCCATACATGGGGACATCGACAATAATCGGAAACAGAAAGCCCAGATATCCGACCAATGCCACCGCCACGGCCGCATTTCCGGTCCAAAGGGCGATCCAGTAGCCCCACGCAATGATGAAACCGGCAAAATCCCCGAACGCCTCTTGCGAGTAGGCATAAGGACCGCCCGGTTTGGTCACCACACGGGATAATCTTCCGAAGATAATCGCCAAAACAAGGGCCCCGGCCGATGTCAGAACCCAACCTCCGATTGCGATCGGCCCAAACGGTGCCAACGAGGCCGGAAGCAAAAACACCCCTGAACCTATCATGTTCCCCACAACCAGCGCGATACACGCAGTCAGCCCAAGAGCACCTGATGTTGGCTTAGCCTTTGATGGGGAATATTCAGTCATCGCGTGGACTCAGTTCGAAGTTGCGTCTGAAGTCTCCGTCTGAGGCGCGTCGATCCCCGGATCTGTCATGGCCCCAATGGTGAGCGCGGCGCAAATGATGACGGCAAGGACAACAAGCAATGGGAATACGAACCGAAGCCATCGGTCGTAAGAAACCCGCCCAATGGCCAAACCGCCCATAACAACCGCGAACGTCGGGTTGAACAAGTTCACCCACCCGTTGGCGGATTGATAGGCAGTAACCACCAGATCGCGCCCGACACCCGCGAAATCAGCAAGGGGCGCCATGATCGGCATCGAAAGCGTCGCCAACCCCGATGACGATGGCACAAGGAATGACATCAGTATCTGAATGCCAAACATGGCGTTGATAAAGGCAAACTCGCTTAGGCCAGACACAAATCCCTCGGCCCCCGCCAGAATAGTGTCGGTGATCTTGCCCGCATCCATGATGACGACCACACCGCGCGCCACGCCGATGATCAGTGCGACCCCCAACAGATCGCGCGCACCGTCGACAAAGGTTTCGACAAAGGTCGCCTCATCCATTCGGGATCCTTCGTCCAGCTTGCCGACCCACCAGACAATGATCGACATGACAAGGAAGAGACCCGACATTCGGGCCATCCACCAGCCCAATGCAACCACACCATAGATCATCACAGCGAACGTAATTCCGAACAGGATCAGGATGATAGACCGCGTCCGCGTCAATTCCGGGAATGCGTCACCGCTTTCCGAACCTTTCAGAAAATGAGCCCTGTTATCCTCGGCCTGATCCGCCACCACTGATAAGGATGGGTCAGCTTTTACCCGCCTTGCATATCGCATGACGAAGGCAATGCCTGCAGCCAGGCACAAGGCAAGAATGATGAACCTCAGGACAATCCCGTTCGTGAATGGAATACCTGCACCTTGCGACGCAACAACCGTCGCAAATGCGTTGAAGGTCGAACCCAAAGTGCCGATCCCCGCGCCCAGCATGATAACAGCGACACCAGTCAGCGAGTCGTATCCAGCTCTTATGAAAACAGGAATGATCAACGCATAGAACGCCAGCGATTCCTCGGCCATACCATAGCTGGTTCCGCCAAATGCGAATGCGATCATCAGGATCGGGATCATCAGGATTTCCCGCCCTGCCAACCTGTGCAGCAACCATCCTATTCCGGCATCTATCGCACCGGTTTTGGTGACAACCATCAGAAAACCGCCAATGATCAGAACAAAGAACGCCACATCAATTGCGGCGCTGGACGAGCTTCCGAGTAGGCCCGGGTCATACATGCCGGCAATCGGCGCAAGTATGACCGATGCAAGACCCTGAGGGTTTGGTTCCACTTCATGATAGGTGCCTGGCACGGGTGCTTCGCTACCCAGTGCTTCATTCATCTGGCGCTCATACTCACCAGCGGGGATAACCCAAGTGAGAATTGCCACCACGGCAATTAGAATAAAGAGTATCGTGAAGGCGGTGGGAAATTTGAACTTAGACATACTAAACTCTCGAAAGATGAAGTTGAGCAGCGGAATAGTCAAACATTCGAATTTTTATTTTGCCACCTTAGTACTAACCTGACGACTTGTCACTTTCGTAAAACGTGAGGCAGTCAGACACTTGGACAATGTCTGCCTTGGACTAACACCGGCGATTTTGGACGGGTCGCATAAGCCCTGAGCGGACGTTGATCGGATTTCGACTTTTTGCTCACGCAGCAAGCCGTGTGCCGCAGAAAGCGGAAGTCCAGACATCGCGTACCATTGGCGAGTTCGGGCTCGAACCAGTCATTCGATGAAGAAAGAAAAACGCCGCAATGGCATTGGTAACAGCCAACCCAAAAAGAAAAGGCCTGCCAGCGTCACCGCCAGCAGGCCATTGATAAACCCACATCGGGTTAACAATTACATCCGCGATGCAACGTTTTCCCAGTTCACCAGGTTGTCGAGGAAGTTCGACAGGTAAGCAGGACGCTTGTTGCGGAAATCGATGTAGTAGCTGTGCTCCCACACATCACAACCCAGCAGCGCGGTTTGACCAAAGCACAGCGGGTTCACGCCATTCTCGGTTTTGGTCACGGCCAGCGAGCCGTCTGCATTCTTGACCAGCCACGCCCAGCCCGAGCCGAACTGACCTGCACCGGCAGCGCTGAACTGCGACTTGAATTCGTCAACCGAGCCGAAGCTTTCGGTCAGAGCTTTCTCCAACTCACCGGGCATAGCGTTGCCGCCGGGGCCCATCATTTCCCAGAACTGGTTGTGGTTCCACAGCTGGCTGATGTTGTTGAAGATGCCGTTTTGCGCAACAGCGTTGGCGTCGTAGGTGCCAACGATGATCTCTTCCAGCGACTTGCCGTCCCACTCGGTCCCGGCGATCAGCTTGTTGCCATTGTCGACATAGGCTTTGTGGTGCAGGTCGTGGTGATATTCCAACGTTTCCGCGGACATACCCTTGGCTGCCAGCGCGTCATGTGCATAAGGAAGATCAGGAAGTTCAAAAGCCATGTCGGCCCCCTGTTAAATATAAGTTGCGGTTCCCAAGGTTAAATGCTTTGGCCACGCGCGCAGGTCAAGAGCCGAGACAAGAAAACCCGGAGGCAGGCAATGCTTACACAGGTGCGCAAGATGTTCTACCGCGCCCGCGGATACTATGCGGGCAATCTGAATGGCGAGCCCTTCCGCCTTGACCCCTATCATTCGAAATTCTGGCGCAAGGCATCATCCGGTGCATGGGAGCCTGAGACGTTCGCGATACTCGACGAATACCTCTCGCCCGACGGTGACTATCTGGACATCGGTGCCTGGATTGGCCCGACGGTTCTATACGGTGCCCGCAAATCCCGGCATGTCTGGTGTTTCGAGCCCGATCCAACAGCATTCCGCCATCTGGCATGGAATCTGGACCTCAACAACATCGACAACGTCTCGGCGTTTGGTGTGGCCCTTTCAGACAAATTCGGCGTCGCTCGCATGGCCTCGGTTCGCGGAGAGCCCGGGGATTCAACCAGTTCTCTGTTACACGACGGAGCGCATGGAAGCGACGCACTGACAATCGCATGGGATCAGTTCGAAACTGCAAACGATCTGTCGAAAGTCTCATTGGTCAAAATGGATATCGAAGGGGCTGAGTTCCTCGTGCTACCGACTTTGTTGGAATGGCTGAAAAAGCAACGCCCCGCTTTATTGTTTTCCCTTCATGCACCATTGTTGGAAGTTGAGGAGCGGCACGAAAAAACTGCTGCTCTACTCAATGTCTTGTCCTTTTACTCTGATGCTTACGACGGGAACAACGCACCTCTGGATAGACTAAGCCTGCTATCCAGCGCTGGATTATCACGCTATCATACAGTCTTGTTCAAAGACTGAACAACGCCAGGACGAAGAATACGAAAGCTCCCGGCGACAACGAAGAAAGCGAGGATATCCCGCTTTCTCCAGCTTGGGTACATTCAATAAAGGCTTGGTTTACTTACCAATTTACAGACTCCGTCACCCTTAGGCCTATTGGCTAAGCCATCCATGGGGAAATTCGCACGCATGTTCAGCTTGTTGGTTTCCGGATTTAATTTCGCGGTATAGTTCACTCGAAATTTTCGGGTTGAATTTGAGGAAAGCGTAATCCGCCAGCTCACCTCGTATTCACCTTTGCGCGTAGATTTGAAGCGAGCGTCCACAGGCGTATTTTCTTCCCGTCCTGCGAGCTCATTTGCGGAAATGATAGCTCCATCAAAGGCCCTTGCTCGCTTATTCTCAGGGTCGATGCTAAGTATCACGCGCGGTGGAATCCAACCTTGTGCTTCGATACTATGTACGGAACATTCGTAGTTCCGTACTTCCGCCTGAGCAGTTGCTGCAAAAAGCGCTAAGCTCGTCGCGATGATTACTTGTTTCATCGATACATTCCTTGTCTGGTTATTTTGGTGCAGCGATTGCGATGCAGCTTCCTTTCGCGAAGCCATCACGCCGGTTGTATGCGATGGAAGTCGCCGACTTTACCGTCGCCTTCATAGTATTTCGGTTTAGATTGATCGTGAATTCGAGATCGCGCAGGTCAATCGCGTCATACCGAGACTCGTTCGTCGCGTAAGGCCGTCCGCTCGCGGAATAGAGGTAGTTATCGCCGACCCACGCTATAGCCAGTAACTTGTGAGTATCCCGCTTTATCCTGCCTGATCCGGTATCGGTGTCGAGCTTTGGAATTTCGACGTTGTGCAACAGTGCTGACCGTCCATATTCATCCACCGAGAACACGACCCGGCTCGGCGTTGGCCGATTTGCAAGGCCACGCCCAAACTCACACTCAAAAGTCTCTTTATATGTTTCGGCAGCCACGGATGTACCAACCGTAGACAAACCCAGAAAAAGGGCAGCTATAGCAGTCTTCATTTTTTACTCATCTAGTTATTGGGAAAGGCTCTTAGAATGCATTGACCTTCGGCTTCGCCGTATTTGTAGCGAATGTCGCTAGACTGTGTCCGCGCAATAGCTTTCATCGTTCGGCGATCCAAAAAAATGGAAAACTCCTGCGTATTTAGGTCGATACTTTCGATACTTATACTATGAGAATTTATCTTTCTGCCATCTTCTGAGAAGACGTACCGTTTTGCTGGCCACGAGATTGAAAGTACCTTGTAACTATCTCTTTTAACGTCAGCTACACCTGGTGTTGTATCGATACGTGGAATTTCTACTTCGTGTAAAAGTGCAGATCGCCCGTAGAGATCTACAGAAAACACCAAACGAGTTGGCGTGGGACGTTTTCCCATACCCCTCTCGAATGAGCATTCAAACGTCTCTTTGTATTCCTCAGAATTGGCCAGGCCGACAGATACAGCTGTCGCCAACGCGGCCAGAACGCCAGTTCTAAAAATCTTCATTACAATTTTACTATCTATGGCTTTCGTCTATGGCTCGTTTCAAAAAACAAGTTATGATTGCATCAGTGACTTACGAAACCGACATTTCCGATCAAACTGCGAAAGCTCCGGCAAACACAAAAACTTAGACCTCATCAACTTATCAATGTCACTTTGTGAACTTCCAAACTCATAGCTGAAGACCAAATAGATATGCAATATCAAAACTAAATGTGCCATCCTGCAACAGCAGGATGGCACAATTTGTTCGCAGTTATCAAAAACTGTGAGGTCAGTAGACCCCGACCTCACTGCTGGGCTGCGCTGCAACCTTGAGCAGTTTGAATACATAGTCTGCTGCCGAACGGAAACACACCACGCGGAAAGTCTCGGCGTCATCCATCCAGAACGCCCCAGCCACTTGAGCCAAACGTGAACGGCGGATCTGCCCGGGTTGGAAGGCTTCGGCCGACAGTTCGACCGGCGCCAGCTTGCCCAGAACCTCGCGTGCATTCCCACCCGAGATACGGAACACCGCACGCGCGTCAGATACGTTGACCGCAAGTGCATGTGTCCCGCTAAGAGCATTGGTCATCGCTGCCAGTTTGGCCTCAACCTCGGCATATGGCACCAATACAAGCAATTCATCGGTCGACATCCAGCAAACGCCGGTATCTCCATCCACGAAGACTTCGCGCTGACCGGGAACCTTCTGCCCTGTCGCATCTTTGACTGCCTTGATCAGAACCTTGTCTGAAAGATCACCACGCAAGGTAATCATACCCTGCAGGCCGCACTCTTCGACCTTGGCAATGCCATCATAGCTGGCGTGGTTCAATGCGCTGATGGGTTCAGACATTCTGCTTCTCCCCGTCCTTGTCAAAGAAGATCGGGTCTACGATCTTGGCTTTGTAGATTTTGTCGTCTGTACCCGGGAACTCGACGATTTCACCCATGCGATCCGGACCATGTTTGATCAGACCCATGGCAATTCCCTTGCCCAGATTGGCCGAGTAATAGGTCGAGGTTACACGCCCGATCATATTGCGCTGACCGTTGGCGTTTACCCCCTCACCCACTGCGTAGGCCCCATCAGGGATTACGGAACCATCCACAGTCTCGAGACCAACCAGTTTCCAGCGGTCGGGATCGATCATATGCTCGCGCTCTTGCGCACGTTTACCGAGGAAGTCCTCTTTCTTTTTCGAGATCGCCCAGTGCAGCCCCAGATCCTGCGGGATCACGGTGCCATCGGTTTCATCCCCGATCATGATAAAGCCCTTCTCGGCCCTCAGGATGTGCAGACATTCGGTGCCATAAGGCATCACGCCGAATTCCTTGCCTGCGTCCATCAAGGCATCCCAGAACGCCTGACCCTGGCTGGCAGGGACGGCGATCTCATAAGATAGCTCACCTGAGAACGAGATGCGGTAGGCCCGGCAATCAAACTCGCCGATCTTGCCGTCACGCCACTCCATGAACGGCAACGCCTCTTTGCTGACATCCATGCCGCCCAGCTTCTCCAACACCTTGCGGGCGTTGGGGCCGACAACGGCGACCTGCGCATATTGCTCGGTCACGTTGGCAACGTAGACTTTCCAGTCCCACCATTCGGTCTGCAGCCACTCTTCCATATGGCCATGGATACGTTCCGCTCCACCGGTGGTCGTGTGGCAAAGCCATGTATCCTCATCGATACGCGCAACAACGCCGTCGTCGATCAGGAAACCGTTTTCTGAACACATCAGGCCATAGCGGCATTTGCCAACCTTCAATGTGGACATCATGTTGGTGTACATCATGTCCAGGAACTTGCCGGCATCAGGGCCTTTGACGATCAGTTTACCAAGCGTCGAAGCGTCCAGCAGGCCAAGGTTGTCGCGGGTGTTCTTCACCTCACGGTTCACCGCGTCATGCACAGACTCTCCGGGGCGCACATAGGCGTAGGTCCGGCGCCAGTGGCCGACCGGCTCCCAATCGGCGCCATTCTTGTCGTGCCAGTTGTGCATCGGTGTTTGACGGATCGGCTGGAAGACATCGCCACGAGCCTCACCGCCAATCGCACCCATCGAAATCGGGGTGTAAGGCGGACGGAAAGTGGTGGTTCCGACCTGAGGAATCTCAGAATCCAACGAGTCAGCAAGGATCGCCAGACCGTTGATATTGCTGAGTTTACCCTGATCCGTTGCCATGCCCAGCGTTGTGTACCGCTTGGTATGCTCAACGCTTTCATAACCTTCACGCGCAGCCAGTTGAACGTCGGACACTTTGACGTCGTTCTGGAAGTCGAGCCAGGACTTCATGCGCAGCTGAATTTCAGCATTCGCCGGCATCAGCCAGACTGCTTCCATCGCAGCCTCGTCTGTCGTCGCTCCCTCTGGTGCCTTGGTGTTTTTGGGTTTGAAGCCTGCAGCCTTGGCTGCCGCTTTACCAGCAGCATGCGCATCGGTGAGAACGTCGCCCAAGCCCAGCGGCCCGTTGGAGGCACCGGCCGCCAGAACGAACCCTTCTCCGTTGGCGCCCAGTGGCGGATGAT
Organism: Roseibium sp. RKSG952; assembly: GCF_009711355.1. Lineage (NCBI taxonomy): Bacteria > Pseudomonadati > Pseudomonadota > Alphaproteobacteria > Hyphomicrobiales > Stappiaceae > Roseibium > Roseibium sp. RKSG952. The sequence goes on from NZ_SMMF01000963.1 coordinate 266,749, forward strand.
CCGGATCAGGACGGAAATGCGCATTCGCTTCATCCCAGATCAGCTTGCCACCGCAGTGAGACCACATGTGAACGACCGGAGACCAGCCGCCCGACATGGCAACGGCATCACATTCGACCTCTTCCCGGGCACCACCGATGCCTTCCTGATTGCAGATCGCAACCTTCTTAACGCGCTTGCCACCTTTGACCTTGGCAATCGCCTTACCGGGATCAACACGAATGCCAAGCTGGCGTGCTTCCTCAGCCAATGGTCCTGCTGCAGCACGGGCATCAACGACACGCAGGACGTCAACACCGGCCTGTTTCAGTATGATTGCGGTACGATAGGCATCATCGTTGTTGGTGGCGATGATAACGCGGTCACCCGGGGTCACACCCCAGTTCACGACATAGTCGCGCATGGCCGAGGCCAGCATGACACCCGGCACATCGTTTCCGGCAAAAGACAGCGGGCGTTCGATTGCACCGGTCGCAGTCACGACCTGTTTGGCGCGGATGCGCCACAGGCGATGACGAGGGCCTTGTGTACCCGGTTTATGATCCGTCAGACGCTCGTAACCCAGTACATAACCGTGGTCATAGACTCCTGCCCCCATGCAGCGCGACCGCATGGTGACGTTATCCATTGTTTCGAGTTCGGAAACCAATTGTTCCACGAACTTATCCACAGGTTCGCCGTTGATGGTTCCACCATCAACCGGGGCGCGACCACCCCAATGCGCGGTCTGCTCAATCAGCATGACCTTTGCGCCGGATTGTGCTGCAGCCTTAGCCGCCTGAAGACCAGCAACACCGCCGCCGATCACCAAAACATCGGTGAAGGCGTAAAAGTGCTCATAGGTATCGGCATCGCGTGTCTCTTTGTCCGGCGCCTTGCCCAGACCGGCGGACTGACGAATGAACGGCTCATAGACGTGCTTCCAGAACGGTTTGGGGTGGATGAACGTCTTGTAGTAGAAACCAGCCGGCAGGAACCGGGCCAGCGCGGTGTTCACAGCGCCGATGTCGAATTCGAGGTTCGGCCAGTGGTTCTGTGAAATTGCGGTCAGGCCATTGAACAGTTCAGTGGTTGTGGCGCGCTGGTTCGGTTCGAACCGGCTGCCCTGCCCCAGACCAACCAAGGCGTTCGGCTCTTCCGCGCCGCTGGCGACAACGCCACGCGGACGGTGGTATTTAAACGACCGGCCCATCATCATCTGATCATTGGCCAGCAAGGCTGAGGCAAGCGTGTCGCCCTCATAGCCCTGCATTGAGGTGCCGTTGAAGGTAAAGGTGACCTGTTTCGACCGGTCAATCAGCCGGCCTTGTTTTGCGAGACGGGTACTCATGTTGCGGACCTTTCGCAGGCGGAATTACAAATGGCGAAGCGGATCATTCAAAGTCTCTCCACTTCCAGCCGGGGCGCTTGGCCGAAATGGCTTCGCGAATTTCTTTTGGTGGCTCAGTAGTCTGAGCGGAATACGTTCCGAATACTTCAAGCGTGTTTGTGCAGCGCGCAGCGTGAAACCACTTGCCGCAGCCATTTGCATGGCGCCAGCGTTCAAAATGAACACCTTTCGGGTTTTCACGCATGAACAGGTAGTCGTGGAAGTCACCATCCGACGACCCGGGGCCAAAGCGCTTCAGATGCGCTTCACCGCCAGCGGCCAGTTCCGACTCTTCAGCATCCACGCCGCAATACGGGCAATTGAGGATCAGCATATGTTCATCCTTTCGGCGGTAGGTCAGCGACAAAGCCGACCTGAAATCTATCGTTTGACACAGTCAGGACCAGTTCAACCGGACCTTAGTGCGCCACCCCGGCTGCAACGCTTTCGTCGATAAAGCGACCTTCTTTGAAACGCTCCAACGAGAAGGCTTCGGTGAGTGGCGAGTGGCCCGTAGCCATAAGCTGCGCCATGCCCCAACCAGAGCCAGGGATCGACTTGAAGCCACCGGTACCCCAACCGCAGTTGATGAAGCAGCCACCCAAAGGCGTTTTCGACAGGATCGGAGACCGGTCACCGGTCATATCCACGATGCCACCCCACTGGCGCAGCATCTTCAGACGCGAGATCATCGGGAATGTTTCTACCAGCGCTCGGACCGTTTCCTCGATGTGATGGAAAGACCCGCGCTGAGTGTAGTTGTTGAAACCGTCGGTACCGCCGCCGATCACCATCTCACCCTTGTCGGACTGAGACATGTAACCGTGCACGGTGTTGGCCATTACGACCACGTCCATGCAGGGTTTGATCGGCTCAGAAACCAACGCCTGCAGGGCGAGTGATTCCACCGGCAGACGGAAGCCTGCCATCTCGGCCAACTGACCGGAATGACCCGCTACCACGATGCCCAGCTTGTCACACTCGATCGCGCCTTTGGTGGTTTCGACACCTGTTACTCGGCCGTTTTCCTGACGGACGCCGGTAACTTCGCATTTCTGGATGATATCCATGCCCATGTTCGAGCAGGCACGAGCATAACCCCAGGCCACAGCATCGTGGCGTGCGGTGCCACCACGTTCCTGCCACAGCGCCCCAAGAACGGGATAACGCGGACCGTGGATATTGATGATTGGCACCAGTTCCTTCACGCGCTCGGGGCCGATCCATTCGGTCTTTACACCCTGCAGCGCGTTGGCATGGGCCGTACGCTGATACCCGCGGATTTCGTGCTGGGTCTGGGCCAGCATCATAACGCCGCGCGGGCTGAACATGACGTTGTAGTTCAGGTCCTGGCTCAGGTCTTCATAGAGGCCACGCGCCTTTTCGTAGATCGCGGCGGATGGATCCTGAAGATAGTTCGAGCGGATAATGGTCGTGTTCCGACCAGTGTTACCACCGCCCAGCCATCCTTTTTCGATTACTGCAACATTCTGGATGCCATAGTTCTTGCCCAGGTAATACGCGGTCGCCAGACCGTGACCACCAGCGCCTACGATGATGACGTCATAGCGTTTTTTAGGCTCGGGCGAACGCCAAGCGCGTTCCCACCCGGTGTGATAACGCAGCGCCTCACGCGCTACAGCAAAGGCTGAATAGTGTCTCATGTGCGAATCCGTCAGGTCTCGTGATTGGGCGCAGATATGCATTGTGAGGGCAGAATACCCCTGCCGCACAACGCCGCAATATAGTGCTATTGCGACATGTGCACCATTCGCGGCCATTTGTCCCTTTTTTTGAGGTGCTCACAGGTCTAAGTCAGGGCAACGAATTCGGAGATAATATGCCATTCACGGTCCTGACTATTCTGGCCGCGCTACTGGTCGCAGCATTTTTGGGTTACACGATGCTTCGGGGACGTCGCAGCGATGAGCCGACTGCGGCCTATGACCTGCGCGTTTATCGCGAACAGCTGGCAGGCGTGGACCGCGATCTGGCACGCGGCGTCATCGGACAGGCAGATGCAGAACGTGTTCGGACCGAGATTTCGCGCCGCATTCTGGCCGCTGATACACAGATGCGGGGCGAGAAGGCTCAATCAGGCCCATCCAGCGTGACGTCCGCAGTTGCTGTGATCGCAGTTGCCCTTGTTCTGATTGGTGGCGCATGGCTCATGTATCATCGCATCGGTGCAGCAGGTTTTCCCGATATGCCGCTCTCGGAACGGTTGGAATTGGCCGAGGAGTTGCGCGTGAACCGCCCAAGCCAGGCCGCCGCCGAAGAGCAGACGACGCCGGTTCAGCCCCCCAAACTGGAAGAGAGCTATGCGCAACTCTTGCAAAAACTGCGCGACACGGTTGCCCAGCGCCCCGATGACCTGCAGGGGCATATCCTGCTGGCACAGCACGAGACCAACGCAGGCAACTTCAAGGCTGGATACGAAGCCCAACGTCGGGTGATAGAACTGTCCGGCTCCGAGGCGTCAGCTGAGGCCTATTCAAACCTGGCAGAAATGATGATTCTTGCAGCAGGCGGATATGTTTCGCCCGAGGCCGAGGAAGCCTTGCGTCAGGCGCTTGAGCGTAGCCCCGACCTTGGCCCTGCCCGATACTACTGGGGACAGATGCTGGCCCAGACAGGACGCCCCGATATAGCTTACCGCGTCTGGCTGGATACCTTGCGCTCTGCGCCCGCCGGGGCGCCTTGGGCGGATGCGATCCGGTCGCAAATGGACGATCTCGCCTTCCGCGCTGGCGTCTTCAATCCACCTCAACTGCCTGTCGCTTCACCTGGCCCAACCCAGGAAGACATGGAGGCCGCGTCAGAACTGACAGCCGAAGAACGTCAGGACATGATCAGAGGTATGGTCAATCAGCTGTCCGATCGGCTTGCGACCGAAGGTGGGTCGCCTGAAGAGTGGGCGCGTCTGATTGCTGCACTTGGTGTGCTAGGTGATAAGGAACGCGCAATCGGAATTCGGGATGAAGCGCTAAGCGTTTTCGCAGGAAACGACAATGCGCTGCAGATGATAGCTGCCGCTGCACAACAGGCCGGGATTGCCCAATGATTCACGATGCATTCGAAGATTTTGCTGCCGACCTGCAGCCGATGACGGCGCTGATGGGCCTGGATCTCGGTGAAAAGACCATTGGTGTTGCCGTCTCAGACCGTATGCGTGGTGTCGCCAGTCCACTGGAAACCGTTCGGCGCAAGAAATTCACACTGGATTCTGCCCGCTTGATGGAAATCGTCACCGATCGCGAGATTGGAGGGATCCTGCTTGGATTGCCCAAAAACATGGATGGAACCGAGGGCCCCCGCTGTCAGTCCACACGTGCTTTTGCACGAAATCTGTCGCGTCTGACCGAATTGCCCATCGGTTTCTGGGACGAACGGCTCAGCACGGTTGCGGCAGAAAAGGCACTGCTTGAGGCGGATACGACACGAAAACGTCGCGGACAGGTTATCGATCATGTCGCGGCAGGTTATATCCTGCAAGGAGCCCTGGACAGGCTGCGCTTTCTGTAACGGGTCGGAGACCTCTGATGACTAATATGGTTTGGAAAAGGAACGAGGTTGAAAGCCCTTGTGTCCAGATCTGTGTCGTTCATCCGACCGAGCGCATCTGCACCGGCTGCTATCGCACCATTGATGAAATCACACGATGGTCGAAAATGGACAGCAACGAACGCGCCGAAATCATGCAGGATCTGCCCGAACGTAAGCCCAGACTGGCAAAACGTCGTGGTGGCCGTGCAGCGCGGTTGGAGCGCAGTTAATCTGCCCCCGGATTGCACGAAACAACGGCACCTTAGTTATTCCCTCTCTGGGCCGCCTGCTGCTGGGTTTTCCAACTCGGCTTGGAAGATCTTTGAAATCTCCGAGCGATTGGTCGCTGGTTTCTCAGTGGCCCGCTGCAGTGTTTTTTGCACTCCGAGTGGAACAGGGGTGCTCACGTCTTTGATCAGAAATTTGTACTTCAATCTTTCGAGCAATCGCATCTGGGTGTTCCAATACCTGTGATACCTGTGCCGCTGCGGATCCGATCCGAACTCCGAGGGGGAGAGCTCGAGGACTTCAAGTGAGTGAGTGGAGACCCGCAGCGACGCGGTGCCAATACAAAAAATGGATGCAGGGATTAGGGGGAAAATCCGGGTAATCTACATCATTTTTTTACCGAATGATAAAAAATCATTCGAAACTCAACATTTATTCGCAACCACATTGGCACCCGAGCGCGTTTACGACGCAACGTCACCGAGCGTTTAGTATCTCAAAGGCGTAGTTTCAGCTGTTCGCACGAGGTCTGACACCAAACCGTTTGAGCATCCCCATGCCTGCGCAGCACAACAATATGTGGCGGAGGAATCCGATTCCTCCGCCAGCACACCTATCCTGCAGCCAACCAGGATTTGGCATTTTCATATTCATCTGAGGGGAAATACTGTGTCCGCGTGCCCAATACGTGGCTTGCCAAACGCTGCGCCATGTGTTGCCACGCTTTGTCTCCGACAATAGCCGCCCTGTCGAGTAGCCCGATATGCCCGCGCGCCAACCGGAAGTGCGCCGCCATCGCTGTCAGACCCTGCCAGCCGTCAAACTCACGCAAATCAATCAACAGCCTAAACCCGTCGCGATCGCGCAGCTTGTCATCCAGATCACGTTCGGCCTGCTTGTACTCTTCCGGGTCAAGCTTTCCCATCAGGCTGACCTGAACACAGGGGCCACCCAGATCGATGACATGGATCGCGCCAAGGGATTCACGAATCCAGCGCCGGGCGGTTTCGACTTCGGTCATTTCAAACACATGCACGGGACATGGCAAAATCGGTGCCGCCAGTCGAATACTGGTTTGCACCCATCCCTGATCTGCCACCACCGCGATCCGGTCAAAGCCGCGCCAATGGCTGAGGCCCAGCTTAGTGTCCGACCAGGCGGCACCCAGATCGTATCCCTTGAACTCGGGTGACACGATCGCCAACAGACGAACCGAGTCGTGTTCGGCTAGCGCCGCCTCAATGGCCGGAACCAGTGTGGTGGCATAATCAGCGCTTGTCACTTCCCCCGACAGCTCAACTTCGATCAGCGCGCCATCGGAATTCGTGTGGACCGTAATCATTGAACAAACCCTCCAAATCCTAAGAATGACAGGACGTTACGGGGATTCGATCCATTCCGCCACACCACCAGTGAACTCAGGCCGAAAATAGGCAATCATCCGTCCATCCGGTCCCGCGCTTGCATTTTCTCCCCAAGGTGCGACGCCGTGCAAGCAATGGCGGTGCAGCAAATAGGCTTCGCCCGGCTTGGCCGGAAGTTCGATCCGAGGGCAGGTATCAAAAACCTCACGTCGCGCCGACTGGTAGATTTCAGTTACGTCTGTGTATCCCAACTGCGCAGCGGGCACTCCGGCGACAGCACGTTTGAAAGCCGCCCCCATGACCTTATGGCTGCCTTCCCACAAAACCATGGGAGAGGCATCGGCACTGGCCTCACTTAACGGGATGCCTAATATCCAGGCATGCGGCTCATCCACCTGACGTCGCCTGTTCGGCCCCATGGGTTTTAGCCCATCTACATGGGCTGCATCCCGATTGGCACGATAGCGCGCAGCAGCTTCACCCTCTCCTCGTCTTGGTCGCGGATAACCCGGATAGATAATCGAGACCTGCCCTTTGTGCAGATCAAGTCGTCCATAGTGATTTTCCACAAACTCGATCGCACTTCCGGACAAGACAGCAGAGCCCGCCACCCTGCCCCGAGCGTCATTATCCAATGCATCGACCCCGATGAACCAAGTACCCTCGCAATCGTGCCACTCAGCATGTGCAGGATCAGACACCGATGTTTTTGCCGAAGGCAGAACCTGCTCTACCCAGTTTGACAGTACCGGGTCATGGGGGAATTTGATCCAACCCTTTTCGAGAAACTCGCTCACCAGCCCAGCGCCTTTCGCAACATGTTCAAAGCCACCAGCGTCAGGAACACCGCAAAAACCCGCTTGAGCGGTTTGGGGTCCATCGCATGTGCCAACTTAACACCCCACGGGGCGGTTATCATTGTCATCGCTACCACGATGCCAAACGCGATCAGGTTCACGGCTCCGATTGTCAACGGTGGACGATGTTCAGGAGCGATGTCCAGAAACAGAAACCCCAGAACCGAAGGGACCGCGATAATCACGCCAAATCCGGCGGCCGTGGCGACGGCGCGGTGGATCGGGGTGTTATACAGACTCATCAGGGGCACCCCGAAGCTGCCTCCGCCGATCCCCATCAGAACAGAGAGAAAACCAACCGAAGGGGACAGCGCAGCGCGCCGAAGACCTTTGGGCATAGCATCACCCAATCGCCATTCTGAGCGACCAAGCCCCAGATAAGCCCCGATCACCATTCCCAATATGCCAAACAAGGCCTGAAGCATTTCAGTATGCAGCGCTGATGCAACCAGAACCCCAAAAATCGCCCCGATCACAATTCCCGGACCCCAACTGCGCAGGATATCCCAGTCGACCGCACCCTTTTTGTTGTGGCCCATCACCGACCTGACCGACGTCACGATGATTGTCGCCAGCGAAGTCGCCAGACACATCTGCATCAACTGCGGCCCGCCATATCCCAGCGTCTGGAAGGCATAAAAAAAAGCTGGAACCAGAACAATACCACCGCCAACGCCAAGCAATCCAGCCAGAACACCGGCCAAAGCCCCGATTGCAAGCAAAAGGCCCAGCATCTGGGCCAGCAACATCGTCTCGGGCATCATCCCCCCATACCGGCTCAGGGCCGTATCAAACTGCTCTTTGCACTTGTTCCTGCGGCATCACGCGATCAAGCGCCTGCAACAAAACCTCTGGTCCTGCATGATCCCGAACCGCACCCTCAGACAACATTCTGCGCCACGCACGTGCGCCAGGGCGGCCCGCAAACAGACCTAACATATGCCGGGTGATCTGGTGCAACCGACCACCGTCGGCAAGGTGTTGTTCGATATAGGGCACCATTTTTCCGACAACTTCAATCGGATCAGCAGCCTTCCCAGTCTGGAAAATCAACGGATCAGCCTCAGCGAGGATATCGGTCGGTTGATGATAGCCCGCACGGCCAATCATGACACCGTCTAGTCCCGCTTCCAAATGTTCGCGCGCCTGTTGCAACGAGGTGATGCCCCCATTGATCGAAACATGAAGATCGGGAAACGCAGACTTCATCCGATGTACCAGATCGTAGTCGAGTGGTGGAATGTCTCGATTTTCTTTTGGGCTCAGTCCCTGTAGCCAAGCCTTGCGCGCATGAATCGTCACCCTTTGGCACCCAGCTGACTGAATTCGTTCGAGGAATTCTGGCAAGACCTCTTCCGGCTCCTGCTCATCCACCCCGATCCGGCATTTGACCGTGACATCGACATCGACTGCTTGGCGCATAGCCTCGACACACTCGGCCACTCGCCCCGGATCTTTCATGAGCACGGCACCAAAAGTCCCGGATTGCACCCGGTCCGAAGGACAACCACAGTTCAGATTTATCTCATCATACCCCGCATCAGCCCCCATCCGGGCCGCCTGCGCCAGTTCCTGCGAGTCCGAGCCCCCCAGTTGCAGCGCAACCGGATGCTCCTGAGGATGATACTCCAGCAAATGCAGCGCCCCACCCCGGACCAACGCCGGCGCGGTGACCATTTCAGTATAGAGCAACGTTTCCGAACTGAGCAGCCTATGCAGATAGCGACAATGTCGATCCGTCCAGTCCATCATTGGAGCAACGCTCAATCGCGCACTCCGCCAGAGATTTGTTTTTACGTCAGGATTTGTCATATTCAACTCTGGCGCGCTATCCGCAGGATGGTGTAGTTTTTCACTTTGCTGTCGTCCCGAAGTGCTCGTTGCACTGCAGGAAGCAAGTCGCTGATTGCCAGCGAAACAACAGTACGATTGTCTGTCTCGCATATATGCCCATCAAAAGGGAAGTGGAACGGGGCAGCGCCGTGTGATCGATCAATAACATATCTGTTTGGTTTCAGTCGCCTCCAAACCAATTGCGATGGTCCGAAGCCCTTCAAAGTCTTGGATTTGATCTGGCGACTAATCCATTGTCACACTTCTGGATCAGTTGGTGCGGTCGAGAAGACACACTCAGTGCAGCAGGTTGTTGCAGGCTGAAGCACGAACACTTTAAATTCAATAACTTACCTGGCGCCCTGTTGCCAGGCGCCGCATGCAGATGCAGAAAATCGCAAGTCAAATGTGGGGCTAATTGTGGGGCCGAAGGCAAGGAAATGAGTAGAACAAGACACAAACTAAGTGCGTCAAAAGCTAAAAACGCTGAAGTTGGAACCCTATACGACGGTGGTGGTCTGCAACTTGAAAAGACATCCCGAAGCTCAGGAAAATGGATCTACCGCTACAGCCGCCTTAGCAGAAGAAGAGATATGGGGTTAGGGCCGTACCCCAGCATTAGTTTGGCTGATGCCCGTGTGGCAAGGGACCATTGGGAAAGCGTCAAGAACAACGGTTGTGATCCAATTGACGTTAGAGAAGAGGAACTCGCTCAACAGAAAATCGAACAGAATGCTTATGATCCGATTTTCGAAGACGCTGTGTTAAGCTGCCTCAAACACAATGCGGCCAAGTTGAAAAAAGGTGGGGTTGCCGGCAAGTGGCGTTCTCCACTGGACACCCATGTAATTCCGAAACTTGGGAAGCGGCGTGTTTCCTCGTTAAAAACCCATGACATCAAACGGGTGTTGGAACCGATTTGGAAGAACCACAAGCCGACCGCCGACAAAGTAGTTCAAAGAACGAAGATGGTGTTGAATTACTGCCTGGATCAGGACGCCAAAGTAGACCCTCTGATCGTGAATAAAGCGGTAGGCCGTCTTCCTATTGTCAATCATAAAACTGAAAACATCGAATCCACTCCTTGGCAGGATGTGCCCGCCTTATACCGTCGCTTGAACAAGTTCACCTCTAGCAATCTTGCATTAAGGCTGGTCATCCTAACCGTTCAGCGAGCCGACAGTGTCTGTGGAGCACGCTTTGACGAGATTGAAGGTGATGTTTGGACTGTGCCCGCAGAACGCATGAAGAGTAACGAGAGCCAAGCTGAAGACTTCCGTGTCCCCTTGTCGGCCGAGGCAATGCTTGTTGTAGAGGAATGCAGGAAAAGACGGAAAAACGGATTTCTGTTTCCTGGACACAGAAGTAAACCAATTCATGGGAACTCTCTGTTGAAGGCGCTCAATGAACTGGAAGAACCGGGTCGACCTCATGGATTTCGAAGTAGTTTTAAAGACTGGCAGCGTGAAACTCATCCGGGCCTAGAATCGATTTCGGAGACATGTCTTGCTCATAAAGTTGGCAACAAGACCGAACGGTCATACCAAAGGTCGGACCTACTGGAACCACGTCGCAGCCTGAAAGCCAAATGGGCAGAATTTATACTGGGAAGCTGAACAGTCGGAGCCGTTGGCCAGTTCACCAATGCGATTGGTCTTGTGACCTGCGATGCGCTCCAACACTTAGGTCAGCCATGGTGGCCACCATCAATGGTGGCCACCATGGCCCCCTACGGAACACGCTAGGTTGAGTTCACCGGGCAGACATACAGACCAAGATGTAATCGTCAGATCAGCTCTGCAATTTTACCTACTTACTCCGATCCCTGTTGAGCAGCTCATATATGATGTCGGCAAAAACACTCCCTTTCTCGGGCATGGACAAGAGCTGGGTCATTTGTTTCTGGTGTACCGCGCTGCTGTCCAGAATTGCATCCTCAACCGCCTTCTGGAAATCCCCCAGCATAGCCTGCTCTTTCGTATTGTTGGCGATCTGGGTCATCACACGACTGTTTTCACGAACTTTGTCGGAAATCGTCTGCGCATAGTTCACCATGTCGGCGTCCGACAAACCATCTCCTGCAAACAGGTCATTCAGGCGCGCAATAATCTGTGAAAGCAACTCTTCTGACTTGTCCTTAGCGACACCACTGCCAAGGCCAGATCCTGGCTCTAAACCTTCGTGCCCTCCCACCGCCAGAGACAGGTTTTGCTGCTTCAGCTTGGATAACCGGTAGTGGCTGAGGGCCACATCTTCCAAGTCAATGAACTCGTCATCTACATTAGCCTCTCTAAGAAGGGGACCCAGATTTCGAGCAAATAGGCTGAGCTTTTCGAGATCCTTGTCATCGTAGTCGACGATCTGGGAAATGAACTCATAGAAGCGAACATAAGTCCCGAGATCCTTTTTGAAGATCTCCAGTGCGTCTTTTTCTTCTTTACATTCTTTGAAGTGCTTTTCGGTGTTGGCGATCAGGACCGCGTCACCAGATTTCTTGGCTCGCTCGAAGGTCTCGTACGCAATTTTGTATGCCTCTACCGCCGACTTGTATCTGCTCGTCCATCTTTCAACGGCTGGCTTACAAATGTTTGAGATCGCTGCATTGCTTTTGTTTTTTTGCAGGTAGGCTTCGCAAAACTGTTCGACTTCTGACCATTGAAAGATGCCGGTCGCTCTTAGTTTTTCAGAAAGGTCATAGACAAGATTGGGGTTTGATACATCGATGAGCTCGGCAGTCTGGTAGTATTCCTGGAAAGCGCTCAGGATGTCTTCGGGCTCATTGAAGAAGTCCAACACATATGTTCCGCTGATTTTCTTACCTGGATATACGCGATTGAGCCTCGACAAGGTTTGCACACACTCAACGCCAGCCAACTTTTTGTCGACATACATGGCGCACAATTTGGGCTGATCGAAACCAGTCTGGAACTTGTTGGCAACGATCATCACCTGGTATTCATCGGTGTCGAACGCCTTGCGCATGTCCCGCCCTTTTAGGCCAGGGTTCATACCGTGCTCGGTGAACTTCTCACCGACCAGACCGGCAGCATTCGGATCGCTCGCTTTGAACTCGACCTCCCCCGAGAACGCCACCATGGCATGGATCTTATCGTATCCCTTGTCCTGAATGTACTTATCGAAAAGCAACTTATAACGAACTGCCTCTTTACGAGAACTTGTGACGACCATGGCCTTCGCCTGTCCACCAAGCAGGCCCATGATGTTGGCCTTGAAATGCTCAACAATAACCTGAACCTTCTGGGCGATGTTGTAATCATGCAGCCGCACCCATTGGTTCAGCTTGACCTTGGCTTTCTTGGCATCGACCTCCTCATCGGCTTTTTGCATTTTTAGCGCGAGGTTGTAGGCCACCTTGTAACTGGTGTAGTTCTTCAGAACATCGAGGATGAATTCCTCCTCGATGGCCTGCCGCATGGAATAGACATGGTAGGCCTCCGGCAGGTTCGTCTTGGACGGAGGTTCCGCAGGATTTGGTACGCGCCCGAACAGCTCAAGGGTTTTCGTCTTTGGCGTTGCCGTGAACGCGAAATAGCTGAGGTTTGGCGAAGCCCTGCGGGACGCCACAGCGGCATCCAGGATATCCTCCGAGGTCATCTCCTCGCCGTCTTCCTTGGCATCAATCGACAGGACTTCCTTCAACTGCCTTGCCGTCGATCCTGACTGCGAAGAATGCGCCTCATCCGCGATGATCGCATAGCAGCGCTCTTTCAGGCTTGTGCTGTTCTCAATCGCTTTCAGAACATAAGGAAAGGTCTGGATCGTCACGATGATGATGGGCTGCGACGCTTCCAGCGCCTTCGCCAGTTTCTCAGACTTCGACCCATCGCCCTCCTGACGATTGATCCGGCCAACCACACCATCCGCATGCTCGAACTGATAAATCGTTTCCTGCAACTGGTCGTCTAGCACAGTCCGATCTGTAACGATGATCACCGAGTTGAAGGTCTTGTTGCCCTTTTCATTATAAAGCGACGCAAGCTGATGCGCTGTCCAGGCAATCGAGTTTGACTTGCCCGACCCTGCACTATGCTGGATTAAGTACTTGTTTCCTGGCCCTTCATCTCTGGCTGCGCCGATCAGCTTTCCGACCACATCCCACTGATGATACCGCGGGAAGATCATGGTTTCTTTCTTGTACTTCTTCCCCTGCCAGTCTTCTTTCTCCTCGATCTGCAAATGCATGAAACGGGCGAGGATGTTCAGCAGATTGTCGGGTTGCAGCACCTCTTGCCAAAGATAGCCGGTTGCGTATTCGTCCTGGTTTTCGGGAACATCATTGCCGGCGCCGCCTTCTTTAGTACCCTTGTTGAACGGTAGGAAGAACGTACCATTCCCGTCCAGACGGGTGGTCATGTAGACCTCATACTGACTGACCGCGAAATGCACCAATGCACCACGCTTGAAAGTCAGCAGTGGTTCCGGCTTTTTTGTAGCAGGATCAACAGGAAGGCGGGTCTTCTTATACTGGTTTATGGCGTTTTGAACGGATTGTTTGAACTCGGACTTCAGCTCCAACGTTGCAATCGGCAGACCGTTCACGAACAGAACCAGATCAATACGCCATTTCTTGGCTTGTGTACCGGACCCGTCCAGATGTTCTTCGGTGGCATAGGGAGAGTAGACCAGTTCGGGCACGATACGCAGCCGGTTTTGCTTGTAGCGAGCCAGCGTATCTGGGTTCAGGTCGTGTTCGGGTTTGAACTGGCACAGCTTGAACTTGGCGTTGCGGTCCTTGATGCCGTGGCGCAACACACCGAGAGTGCCAAAGGTGCGCAGCTGGGTGTTGAGCGCATGTGGATCAGCCTTTTGCAACTGGCTGACCACCCGGTTGAGCAGTTTGCCCTCGGGGTCGGTGGGATAGTTCTTGGTGTGTTTCTGCCATTCTGTATCCTGCGTGTCTTTCACAAAGCCCAACAGGTCTTCTGGGTACAGCGCTCGTTCGCTGTCATAGTTGGCGGGTGAGCCCAATTGCCATCCGGCCGCGATCAACTGCTGTATCATCTCGTCCTGAAAGACGATTTCCCTGGTCTTGCCGGTTGAGATGTTCATGCGGCTTCTCCTTGGGAGGTTTTTCTGTCAGCTGGAGGGCGCCAATCACGCACATCCACCGCACCAGTGACGGCAGCAGAAATCAGGGCTGAGCGACGTTCTTGGAGGAGTGTGATGGCGGATTGGGCTTTTCTGAGCAGCTTGTCCAATGCTGGAACCACATCTTCCAAATGTCGAACGATTTCATATTGTTCTGTAGCGGGCGGCAACAGAACACAGAACTTTCTTAGGTCCGCTTGAAATAGATGAGGAACGCCCATTCCGTCCTGCATACGTTTAATAACATTTTGCGTGTATTCTGATTGGAACCAGAAATAGAGGTAAATACTAGCCAAGCGGCCTGAACTACGGATGACGGCAATTGAGCTGTTTACGGTTGCCGGGCGAGGCAAATCACGAACAACATTGGTTGTTCCAGTGGTTGAGCCATCTTTTGTAACAAGCACGTCTCCGACTTTGAGGGCAATTTCAGGAGACTCATCATAGCGTTCTTGGGTGATGAAGTTGACGTTTTCAAAGTCAATTTGATCACTCTTTATGTTTGGTGTCGCAAGGAAGATGTACCCATCGTCAACGTATTCGTCTGCCTTTAGGCCTTTCCAACCCAAACGAGCTTTGATCGAAGCTTCATAACCCAAATAGCCAACCTCCCAATGCGCCGGCACGTCGCCGAGCCAGTCGATACCCGAGGGGCGTAAGGGGGTGTTGGGGTTCAGGCCCTGAGTAACCGCATGACTGATCACCGCCTGTCGTTTCTCCTCCAAAAGCGCGATCAATCGCAACTGCTTGGCGATTAACTCATCAATCCTTGCCGTTTCATGATCGAGAAAGGCAGCGATTTGGGTTTGTTCGGACAGAGATGGGACTACAGCAGGGAATTTCGTGAATGCTGCATTCGAAAGATGAGTTTGGTTAACTCCATCATCAAATCGCAAAAAGTAGTTGTTGCGGTTTAGCAGGTAAAAAAGAAATCTTGGGTCTGCCTCAGTTGCGCGCAATCTGCATACACGTTGGTTCACAGCATAGGGGCCAGAGTCTTTGACGAAGTACGCTTTCGCCAAGGCCCTGCCGTTTGGCAAATCACTCATTACCATCAAAACATCTCCAATCTTGGTTGGAGTTAAATTGCGGGTGCAGTATTTAACTTTTTGCCCTTCGGTCGATACAAAGCGAGAGTTGACACAAATGTAGCTTCCATCTTCATCGATGAATGGTTCGTGAGCCTTTCCCTGCTGAAATTCTACTAAAGTTGAAAGTCTCTTAACGCACCAGTTCTCAGGAATTGTTTTCGACCACGCCACCCCCGAAGCTTTGTAAGCTGGATACGGTGCATACTTTCCAACATCCCCCTCCATTAAACATGTACCTCACGCAGCAGATCCATGATCTCGGCGCTGACCGCATCTAACTCAGCATCGATCTCAACCAGGTCGCGGGGCGGTTGGTAGATATAGAACTGTCGGTTAAACGGAATTTCATAGCCGACAATCCCGATCTCTCCGTCAATCGCATCCACCTTACCGCCATCGATCCAGGCGTCCGGTACGTGGGGTGTGACCTCGGTCGCGAAATAGGCCTCATTCACCGCATTCACGCTTTGCGACGGGCTCAGCGGCACATTCTCGTTATCCCGCAGATCGCCATCAGGTTTGTATTCGATGGTCTGGCCATTCACCTCAAACAGGCCATAGGTCGGGTTCGGCCCTGTATTCTTGTGCACCTTTTTGATGACCTTCTCGGCCCTGGGGTTCTTCCAACTGACGGCGGCCGTGATCTGTTTCTTGGTTGTAGTGTCCAACGCAACACCGCTCGCCTTCAGCACTTTGTCATAAAGATTCATATCGTCATACTGATCGGCGCCGATCTCGAATTTTAGTTCCCTAGCCTTTTTCAGGATTTCCAATTGTCTGCGCCATGTTCTTAGGTCCAGCGCATCCTTAATCTGCGTTTCCTTCAACTCGGTGAACTCAGCTTTGATATGGGTGCGGATTTCATCCTCATATGCATCGAGAACACCATAATCCGCGCCCTCCTCATCCCAACCTTTGCCGTAGGTGTCATAGATCCAACGGGTGATCGCATTCAGCGGCTTGGGCGCAAAACGCAGGGTTTCGATGCGATCATCACTGAACTGATAACTTTCCCTCAGTGGGCGTTCGATGGTCAGGCGGCGGTAACCAAATTCATGTGTTTCAAAGATCTTTGAGGCGAACGTATTACCCTCCTCCGCAGTAACCGCCTCGAACCCTCCGAAACAGCGGGTGATCTTTGCAATATGGCTGTCCTCAAGACGTTTGCGCTTGGACCCTAGGGATTTGCGCATCTTGCCGAATAGATCGACGCCATTGATCAGCTGCACCTTACCCTTGCGTTCAGGGGCTTTCTTGTTGGTCAGCACCCAGACATAGGTGGCAATGCCCGTGTTGTAGAACATGTCCGTTGGCAGGGCGATGATCGCCTCCAGCAGGTCGGATTCCAGAATGTGTCGGCGAATTTCGCTTTCGCCCGAACCTGCACCCCCGGTGAACAGTGGAGAACCATTCAGGATGATACCAATGCGTCCCCCACCCTTGTCCGTATCCCGGATTTTGGAAATGAGGTGCATCAAGAACAGCAGTGATCCGTCCGATACTCGGGGTAAGCCCGGACCAAAGCGCCCGTCAAACCCTTTGATCGCGTGCTCGTCCTTGATGTCTTTCTCGATCTTCTTCCAATCCACACCGAAGGGCGGGTTTGAGAGCATGTAGTCGAAATTGTCGCTCGCCAGCTGGTCCTGCGAAAGAGTATTTCCCAGTTTGATGTTGGTAACGTCCTGCCCCTTGATAAGCATGTCCGCCTTACAGATGGCGTAGCTTTCCGGGTTCAGTTCCTGCCCGAAAGCCCGCATGACGGCTGCGGGATTTAGTTTCAGGACATATTCCATACCGGCGGACAGAAAGCCTCCGGTGCCAGCAGTAGGATCATAGATCGTACGTATGATGCCCTCTTTGGTGAGGGCTTCATCATCTTCCATAAATACAAGGGAGGTCGTCAGATCGACGATGTCACGGGGAGTGAAGTGTTCACCAGCGGTTTCATTGGAGCTTTCCGCAAAGCGACGGATCAGCTCTTCGAACACTAGCCCCATGTCATGGTTCGAAATGACTTCCGGCCGCAGATCAGCGCTTTTGACTTGCTGAACGGCCTTGTAGAGCAGATTGGCATCATCCAACTGGGCGATGAACTCACCGAACTTGAAGTGTTCAAAGATTTCACGGGCGTCGGTCGAGAAGCTCTGGATGTAGCTTTCTAGGTTATCCTTGATCCCGCTAGCACCAAGAGAAGCGAGATCCATCTTGGAGGTGTTGTAGAAGGAGAGCTTAGAGGCCCGGAGCAGGATTTTCTCCTTTGCCTCCTCTGGAAGTGGTGAGTTTGTCAGTTTGTCAGCCTGAGCCAATACTTCGGCTTTGTTTGCTTTCAGAACGCACTCAAGGCGGCGCAAAAGCGTAAAAGGCAGGATTATTCGGCCATACTGGCTCTGCTTGAAATCACCACGGAGTAGGTCAGCAAGCGACCATATGTATGAGGCAAGGTTGTTTGTGGATTGAGACACTGAATACCCTAAGAATCTGCTTCGATCTTTTTTAAAAGAACCTAAAGCAACCTCGGGCCGGAAGTATAGGGCGAGACGTCTCTACTTAAGTAAACCAGTGGATGATTAGCGAGCGAGCCATGCCGCAAAGCATTCACCGTGGCAGCTTACTCGATCTAGTTCAGCATTTTCAGAAACATCTTCTGATCACCGATCATCGCAAGGTAATTTATGTAGATAGGCCGAACGTCCACCGGCACATTAGGAGCATGTTTCCAAGCGCCCTCTTCGACCCTCGTCAATTCTCCCAGCTTGTCCGAAATCAATGTTGAAGGCATTACCGATTGCGACGCTGCCTGTGCTTCAAACCAAGCGGACCCTCCATCAGTTCTCTGGTTATGGAGGTTTCCCAGCGTTGTTTCTGC
>NZ_SMMF01000963.1:285148-295187 GCF_009711355.1 Roseibium sp. RKSG952
GTTTTTTCGCCAATCTGCCAACGGCCGTGGTTATCTTTGTATGCATAGATACTCCCCAAGGCTATCGCTCGTTTTATTGGGTTTTTGGTGGTGCCCGCCAGGAAGCAGGCATGCGGCATCGTTATGTATCCCATGTTTCATCCCTAAAGATTCAGGCAATCGGCCCTGAACCTTAGGTTGTCGAAACATCGAAAAATGCAAACCACCCTAAACCTGAACTTAACCTGTCTCTGCTGGCTGTCTTTTCTCCGGAGCCACCGTGCCAGGCCGAACTTGAAATCCCAACTCTTTCCCAATCGCATACACGGTACTTCTGGAGATCTGCATTTCTCTGGCAATTTGAGCAACAGGCAGTCTCAATTCTAAGCGGCGCCGTACATCGTCTCGGTTCACAGCAGGCTTCCGGCCTTTGTACTTCCCTGCGGCCTTTGCCTTGGCGATTCCTTCCCTCTGCCTTTTCCGGATGATCGACCTTTCGAATTGTGCAAACGCCCCCAACAGGTGCATTTGTAATGTTGCCGCCGCATCATCTGTATCTGGATTGCCTGAAAACTTCAGGTTTTCACTGATGAAGTGAATGCTTGCGCCGGACTTGCTGATAGTTTGAACGATTTCCAGAAGGTCAGACATAGAACGTGCTAGGCGGTCGATGGACCAAACGTGGACTTCATCGCCAACCCACAAGAATCCAACATCTTGGCTAGCTCGGGGCGCTTCATAGATCCGCCAGAAACCTTTTCTTCAAAAACACGATCACAATAGCTCAAATCTTGGCGTTCAAGGTTCTGTTCGTTGGAGCTTACGCGTCGATACCCGATCTTTCTGGCCATAGTTTTACCTCTGTTCACTTGACTTCTAGAACTTACTCGAAATGTGTTAATTTGAAGTGAAAACCACCCTAGTTGAACGCTTCTCCACAAAAATCTTGACCACTTGGACTGTTGCCTTGGGGTCCACTCAAATTGAGCACCAGATACTGTTTCTCCAAACTACTGACGTGATTGGCGACAAAAATACCTTTTTCGCCAGAAATTACTGGTTTAGAGAGCAAATGATTTCGGACAAACAAGCCCACCTTTTTTTCGCACCTAGATAAGATGACGTATCCATAGCCCACAATAGGTTTTGCAAAGACAAATGGGCTGAGCCTAATCGTAACCCCAAATGACTGTCGAAACATCGACTTCACTTATCTCTTCGATTTTACTGATGTCAGCCTTGTATTTTTTGTAAGCAAGCCGGCAAAAGCTAAAACTCTCAGAATAATTAGAGAAGCCGTAGGGTCGGCTGCACATTTCGGATGACAACGCAAAGGTTTGGTCGAAGTAGTCATGAGCACTGACAATCAAGTTGCCGATAGAGCGAGAATCGCTTGCTGAGTGCACTATCGAATTTCGAGCGCGGTAAATCCTATATATCTGCTGTTCGACATTTCTTTGATGCTTCTCAACCCACGAAACCAACTTTTCCCCAGACTGGCATTTTTTGTTTAACTCAAAAATTCTTTTTCTCAACAATGGAAACTCATCCATATGCGCCAAGAGTTTACTACACGTCTCGTCGTGTTCTGGAAGAACAGTTAGTGAAAAGACTTGCTCCGTTAGTGTGAGATCCTTGCTTATATCGCCTGAACGCAAAGCGCTTTTCAATTTTGCGTCGTCCCAGCGCTTTAGGTCTCGCGTCAAGTTCCCAAATATCCTTGAAAGATACTGAAGCCCAATGAAGGGAACAATCCCATCGACAACACTACCAACTATGCTCTTTGCTTTTTGAGATGGGGCAATCGTCTCAAGTGATGTCCAAAGATTAATCAGTTGGTTTTCTGGGATTTCTGATCCAAGGCTCATTCCGTGGAAATCCACGACCCTAAAAAACTTCTCTCTATCGCTGCCGACGGGTAGATTTACTTTCTTGATCAGGCCTTCTAACTTGCGGCCGGCAAGTCCTTTTCGATTATCTCTAATAAACTCCATGCTATTTACATCAGCACGAAGCTTAAACACCTCAACTTCATCCCCATCCTGTAAAATCAGCGCGTGCCGACCAATTTTGTAACTACCCTTGTGATAAAACAGGCCGTACATGTCCTGTAGTCTTGCAACCGTTTTCTTCGCCACACTAAGAGCGTTAAATGGATCCGGCACCTCTATTTTTTGAATGGTAATGAAGACCTCGCCTTCACCTAGCTCCAAGGTCTCACCGCAACCGGAAATTGCGGGCGGTTCATCAGCGGAAACTTGAACGGAGAATAGATCTGATATCTCCTTTTTCACCAAATTGTCGTCTGTTTTTACCGTCAGATGAACAGAGTACTTTCGCCTCTTTGGAATAATTTCCTGAAAAAAATCTTCTAGCGCCTCATCGTCTTCGCGAGCCTTAGCTCCAAAAAAATAATCCCCAACTAGCTTGGACAAGTAAGCAACATCGATTCCGCAATTTACTGCTGTTGTGACTATTTCTCTTGCAAGAAAATCCATTCTCTCCAATTCGTTCGGAGCTGTTTCTTTCGCAAAATCGAAACAACACTGTAGATATTTTATGGGTTGAAGTTCCGTGGAGATAACTCGGAGCATTCCCTTGATCGCATCAAAATCATTCTTGTCCACCTTGTTGTATTCTTCCCAGGGCACTCTCATGATTGATTTTGCGACGAAGTTGCCTGACATTCGAGCTTCTAACTCTTCCCAAATTCGTTCCACGTGGGCGGGATTAACATCGTGCTCTTCATAGTCGTCCAATACACTGAGGCATTCACGAGCCAGAAACGGAGCGTTGGTCGTAGGCGCCCGGTAGCTATCAATCGTGTATGGATACGTTAGCTCGTCAATCCTCTGTACTAGAAAGAGAACTCCGCGGCTTCTTTCTTCCTTGATCCAATTTTTTGTTTCTTTCAGTAGCATCGAGCGTTCCCATAAGATTCGACGCAAGAATTTCCACAAGGGGCGATCAACTTCAACGAGAAAAGGATCGCCAAACATCGTTCAAAGGCATTGACGATTAGTGCTTCAGCGGCAAGGTTTCGAACCTTTGCACTTCATCAAGAAGTTTTACAACGAAACGAACGCTGACAGCCTTGCTCTCAACTGGCTTGTGGATGGCGTCCGTTACTTGGTCCACGCAGTCTTCAGGTAGCGACCGCCTGCGGATCTCTTTTTCAATGAAAGTCGCCAAATGAGCTTCACTCGGCGGATCGACATGAATTGTACGAATGCGAGACCGGATCAATGCCGGAAGAACACTTGCATCGTTTGCAGTCATCAACCAGTTGACCCGGCTCATATCAACTCCAACCTGGAAATATGGGCAATGCCAATTCGCAGATGACACAGGTTCCAGCAAACCAAGCAGAGCAGAGTGCATTGAAGTACTGTGACCGCTAGTACCGAAAGCGGTCCCGGCTTTATCGATTTCATCGATGACGACAATCGGATTAGCTACTTTTGAGGACAGCATCGTTTTCAGCGGGCGCCCACATTCAGCACCACCCCACCCTCGGCTCAAGCCAGCGATAGGGAAACCCTCGGAACTTGCCCCTCCATCAATATGAACCACCGGCAGGTGAGAAAGGTCTGCAATGCGACGCACAAGGTGTGTCTTTCCCAAGCCAGCTCCTCCAACCAGAAGCGTCGGCCTCAACTTCAAACCTGAACCATGCTCAATGATGTTGTGGCGCATGTCCAGCCAGATTTCATTGATAACCTGCTGCATCCAAGGCATCTCATCATACAACATTGCCGCGATTTCATCGACTTGATGTACAGACGATGGACCACCTACTGCAACTCCGTTTGTAACAGGTCGCAGCATCTTTCTGTCAGCTCGGGAGAGATGCTGACCTTGAGAATACCTGCCACGGGCTTCGATAATCTTCTTTGCGCGACGGCGGATCTTGTCGGTGTCCTGCCACGACAGACGCTTTGGTTCTTTGGCGTCATCATCTTTGCAACTTGAATACCTGACGTCTTCCAAATGATTTCTCAAGCGCCGTTCAATGTCTTCATCATCGGTTTCGAACAGTTTCAGGTCAGTGAGTAACGGTACAATTCTTGGCATATGAACACCCTCGTGCAAGTGTCGCAGATGGTTATGTCCAAGAAACTACCCTCAGAAATAGACCGCCTGCATTCAATAGATTTCGACCAGCAATGCTGCTGCTCATATCAGATGAATGCGGATCCGGTTTCTGTTCATTCGCGTAACATATTGCAAGCTCAGTGGAAGTTCAACGGGCAACCTAATTTTGATTGGCGGCAGTACTGGAGGACGGTCTGGTGTTTGTGCCGGAAATTCTGTTTATGAAGCCTTTGAACCAATTTAAGATTGGGGCCATGCTGGGAACCCAACGTCCTGGTTTTCTCGCGATGTCTTTCCGGCCAAACCTTCCCCGGTGAACTGTCTTTTGGGTTTTGAGACGTTGCTTGCGCTCGTTTAGAATCTCCCGGAGTGTATTCAGAACGTTTGGTGATGCGATTACCGTGTAACTCTGAACATCAGCATCGCGGAGCAACCGCTCGATGTCGTTGGCAAGCGGAGCAAGGAATTCTTTCAAATCGAAAGCTTTTCCCGTGTTCATCTCCCAGGCATGTCGAGCGATCCGATTGGCTTCAAACAAACTTCCCGGAACACCCCTGCCTGAACCTGGATCGAAGTTGCTGTCGCAAAAGTCCTGGACGTATCCAAAAGCGACCAGGCGACCGTCCGGTGCCGCGACAGGACGGCCGCAACCGCAGTAGGCATTGTTTGCCTTGCCCCCGGCCTTTGGCTTTAGCGTGTCTTGCTCCCTGCCCCCCTTGAGGTCCACCTGTGCAGTAGCTTCTGGTTCGCGGACTCCATGTTTTTCCACCAGGCAGACAGAAAGACGACCTGTAGTTTCACATTGGGAAAACTTCGTGCGTCGCCCCTGCGCCTTTAGTTCCTGCACTGTCTCCTTAAGCGAACCTTCCGTCCTTGTAAGACGCCTGCCTTTGGAGACAGTCAGGTATGCTTCGAACACCTTTTTATTTTTAGACGCGGCAATCTCATACGCGGTTTTGCTGGGCTTGGTTCCATATCGGACGAATTGGGCGACATCCTGGTGGGCAATGCATTTTAGACAGACCCCAGCCTTGCTTTGCAGCCAGGGCGTGTTCTCTTTGATGAATGCCAATGCTCTTTGACGATGGACCTCACCAAGGTCAAAGGTCAGAAAAATATGAAAATGCAGATAGAAGGTTTCCGTTTCAGACTGAAATGGTGCTTCCAGTTGAACATACACGAAGTCGCCCAGGCCAGAGTTTTTAAGGGCGATTTTGAGCTTATTCATGCGCTTGAATGCCAGGGCCACGCCAGCTTCGTAGCCATCAATCGAAACTCGGCCGCCCAGGGCCGGAAACGTCAGCGCCGCCAATTGGGCTCGACCGCACACTTTAGTCTCATAGAGATACTGAAGATTGGCCGCCGTCTGGGTTGTATCCACTAGGGCAACGGAAGGCAGCCGCTTGTCGTGTTTGAATGCCGGGTAACAGATCGCCAGGTATTCGTTGTCCGGCAGACCTAGCAAAAATTGTGCAGCTTTCTTCTTGCCGGGCCGGTACAAGTCGTATCCTACTTCGGCCGCCATCTCGGCAACAACGGCAGACATTTTCCGATACCTTTCAGAACCTGAGCCGAGGCGGAAACCGCCGTGATATGCAACTTTCTTACCCACCTGGCGCAACGTTTTCGGCGGGAGCAGTTCATGCCCACAAATAGGCGTTGCCTGCCCGCTGTGCAGCTTGGTTTCATGGTGATCACGTCTGCGTGGCGCACACCCTCTCTGGTCGCGGGTTTTGCCCGCGTTGTTCTTGTTCACAACATGTATCCTTCGGTTCAATGGCCAAAGGACGGTTGTTGTTTTGAGCTAAATCGACTCCGTGCCTCTGACCGCAATGTCTCGCGACCGGGGCTGTTGTCACTCCAACTTCAGGGATGTGGCCACGACTTCTGATCGCCAGAAAGCACATGGCACAAATGCGGTTTCAAACTTTTTAAAGGATTGGGGGCGTTTAGAATGCCGAAAGGACCACAGGCTGCTATTGGGCATCGGATCGGACGAAATGGAAGAGTTGCCAAAAACAAAAATTTTGGGGCTCTCTCCATTACTTAGTACAAAAGAAAACAATTTCTCCCGGTATGTAAGAAATTTCCACAAGCGTTTTTTGGGGCCGGATTAGTCATCCTTTTTGAATCTTCCGGCAACTCTCTCTGCTTCCAGTCCGATCTTCACAAGTTCACGGATGGCCGCCGAACGCCCATAGATCGCGTTCTGATGGGTGTATGCCTTGATGTCCGACAACTCATCGTCCGTCATCAGTATTTGCAGTCGTTGTGGGGGGTGTTCACCAAGTTTTTTCATCATACAAGGGTATCACTATACACACAGTGCGTCAAATGCTTGACGCTCCAATATTATTACTATACACACTATACACACAATATGTTAGATGCACATTATCACCTCAGGGAGATAGGATCATGATCCACTTTTTTCAGCTTCAGTTCCATCGCGCACATGAAATCTGCGTCGTCTTTCACGTTTGCTACGTTTGCTACGAGTTTGCGCACAAAGCGCATGTGATTTAACGAACCTCATCCAAATTATGTTGTTCAGTCGTTTCGTTGCATACGCTTGAAATAATATGAGGTGAGGCGACGGTTCAGTCCAATTCTCATCGGACTGGACCGAGCTACTTGCCCTCGAAATTCAACAGGTCGAAAATCAATGTCGTCTCCGATTGCTGAACTTCGGGCAAACGGGCAGATCAATTCAGGCTCACGCCTTTTTAGCCAAGTGGCGCGCAACATTTTTCTAGCAATGTTGCACCCAAAGCACTCAGCTTAACAGAGCTCTCATCCGTCAGAGCGCAGTTGGCTAAAACGCCTGGATTTCACCTCGCCGCCTATTCTTGGGTTGAGGCCTGACTATTCTTGAGGGGGTCGAAAACTATTCTTGAACTGCCTATGGCTATTCTTGCAGTACTCAAGAACAGAAAAAAATAATAAAAGTCAATATCTTAAATCCACCCAAACACCACACCAGCCCCAAATTGGGAATAATTTTTTGCACGGATTTACTCCATTCGCACTTCGCAAATAGCCTTCGAGCATCAAAGCGCCAATCCTAGCCTGAACATGAATTTAGGCACGGCGCAGAACCTGAAACCAGAATAGGAAGAAGAATGGAAGCGGAGCTAAACACCAATACGTCTGAGACGCCTTGCCCCCTTGAGGTTACGTACGTTGACTACCTTAACCTCCTACCAAATTTGGATCTGACTCGCGAGTTGCTTGATTTGTACCGAGCCTGCAACCGAGATGCAGAAATGCTTCCTTTTGGACTTTCCCAGGACATTCGAAAGGGACTGGCACTAGAAGTATATATGTACAGGGCCGTCAAACGTCGCGAAATCGAAGACGAGAAAGAGATGTGCAATCAAAGTGAGATGAAAACAATAATTGCGACCATTCGCGATGTGGCCTCCTGCCTGCCCCTTGAAGAACTAGCGTACTGCCTGCGGCTTCACTTCTACCTGAAGGAAAAAGAACCTGATTCAGATCTATCAGTTGTTCAGAACATGCTGTCGGAGCTTGTTCTTAGAGCGAAGATTTCGGAGGGAGAAGCACTTAGATGAATGCTCAAAAATCCGCTAGCTTCTTTGGAGGAGCCAATTCGAGCCTTCATGAGATTGCCGCGTCACCACCTGACTTGGCCCCCATTTATGTCCCTTTAAATGAATCAGCCAAGTGGTTCGGCGTCTCGCGTGACACGATTTACCGAGCGAGGAAACGTGGCTACCTCAAAATCTACAAAGCAGGGAGCCGATCAGTCTTGAAGGTTTCCGAAGTGAAATACTGGATCGAACATCGTTGATGTATCGCTTCCAGTGTGTGGGGCCGGTTGTGGGGCCGGCTCTACTCAACCCCAGACTTATACTATAAAAACAATACCTTGGGGGTTGACATTGGTGCGGTCGAGAAGACTCGAACTTCCACGGGTTTTACCCCACAGCGACCTCAACGCTGCGCGTCTACCAATTCCGCCACGACCGCACTGTCTGTGACTTGGTAGAGCGGCGTATAGACGTTGAACGCAGGGATGTGAAGAGGCAAAAACACACAGGTTTGAAATCCCCGACACAACCCATATCTCTAGCGTCAATACACTGCCACACCTACCCCTTCAGGAGTTCCAGATGACATCGCCCGATTCCCGTCCCGTAGTTCAGATCGACATCGTCTCGGACGTCGTGTGCCCGTGGTGTATCGTTGGATTTCGCCAGTTGGATCAGGCGTTACAGCAGCAAAATGTCCTGGCTCAACTAAGATGGCACCCATTCGAGCTCAACCCCACCATGGGACCCGAAGGCCAGAACCTGCGCGAACATATTATGGAGAAGTACGGCTCGACCGAAGAACAGAGCCAGCAAGCGCGCGATCGCCTGACCTCGCTCGGCTCGGAACTCGGATTCGATTTCAATTTCACCGACGAAAGCCGCATGGTGAATACCTTTGCCGCCCACCAATTGTTAGACTGGGCGGAAACGCAGGGACGACAGCATCCGTTGAAACTGGCCTTGTTCAAAGCGTATTTCAGCGACCAAAAGGATGTGTCGGACGTGGACGTACTGGCAAACGTTGTTGCCTCCGTTGGTTTGGACGAGGTCGCCGCCAAAGCAGTGCTTGAGTCGCAGGCCCATGCAGCCTCGGTCAGAGAGAAGCAACAGTTTTGGACCAGTCGCGGTATATCGGGCGTACCTTCAATGGTTTTTGGCGGAAAGTATCTGCTAACAGGTGCTCAGGGCACCGAGACCTACGCCCAAGTTCTGCAGCGATGCCTTGCCGAGGCCGCTTGACCCCTTTCGCAACCATCGCATGCGCGATATGAGCCGCCTATGGAATGGAAGATCTCTGACGGGCTGACCGATTATCAAGAGGCCGTTGCCTTCATGGAGGCGCGGGTGGCTGCGATTTCTGCGGGTGAGGCTGACGAATGCATCTGGCTGCTTGAACATCCCCCGCTGTACACCGCGGGCACTTCGGCGCGCCGAGAAGACTTAACCGATCCGGATCGCTTCCCCGTGTATGAAAGCAAGCGCGGTGGTGAATATACCTATCACGGCCCGGGCCAGCGCGTCGTCTATGTCATGCTCGACGTCGGCAAACGGGGGCACGACGTGCGCCGGTTCGTGAAGCAACTGGAAACCTGGGTGATCTCAGCTCTGGCGGAATTCAATGTCCAAGGCGAAATACGCGAAGGGCGCGTTGGCGTTTGGGTTCAGCGCAAAGACAAACCACTGACGGTTACCGGCCAACCCGCGGAAGACAAGATAGCCGCAATTGGTATCCGCCTGCGCAAGTGGGTCAGCTTTCATGGTATCTCAATTAACGTTGAACCCGAACTTGATCATTTCACAGGTATAGTACCGTGTGGCATCCGGGAGTACGGTGTCACATCACTCGTCGATCTTGGGCTGCCAGTAACCATGCCGGATCTGGACGTGGCATTGAGAAAGACGTTTTCAGAGGTTTTCGACCCAGCAACGGCCTGAGAGTCTGACGTCAACGAATCGAATTTTGACGCTAGGTAAGCAACAGTGCCAAATCTGACGAGGCTCTGTTTCCCAAAATGCCCGAAGTTTTCCGAAAATTTACACGATTTAGTGTAAAATTTAGAGAAACTTCATCTGCCCTCAATACATCTGTCTCTGTTACGAGTAACATGAACCTACCGTTCTAGAGTGAGTGGTGTGTTAAACCGGTGATCCTGGGCTTGCCCGCGAAATCCGATAAGTGTTTGGTTACGAGTCTGCCGTTCCGACCCCATAATCGGAACGGCAATTCCTTTTTAAGGCCCCTTAATCTTCCTGATGCCCGAACCGTAGCGAGCCAACACAGGCGCTTTCTGAGCGTTCGATTTCGAGTGTGACATGTCCGATGGCGAAATCTTCACTCAGTGAGCGTTTTACTTCGCTACGGATTGCCTCTGCCCGATGCCAGGCCTCATCAGCGATAACCAGATGTG
>NZ_SMMF01000963.1:295289-327028 GCF_009711355.1 Roseibium sp. RKSG952
GTTCCTGCATGCTCCACAAGTGCACATGATGCACTTCGCTTACCCCATCTGTTTCTTCGATTGAGGTTGCGACCTGTTCGGGCTCCAGCTCAGGCGGTGCACCCAACATCAGCACGCGGACAGTTTCACCAATTTCAGATTTGACGTGCCAGAGGATGTAGACCGAAATCATGATGGTCACCGCGGGATCAACCCAGGTCCAGTTGAACAGAATGACAGCAGTGCCCGCGATGATGACCGCAACCGAGCCCAAAGCATCCGCCACGTTGTGCAGGAAAGCAGCGCGTATGTTCATGCTCTCCTTGGCCATCGTGTAGGTCAGAACAGCGGTGATCACATCGACGATGAGCGCTATGGCGGCGATCCAAACAACGATCCAGCCATTAACGGGCTCGGGTTCAAAGAACCGCATTACACCTTCGTACATCAGATAGACCGACAGAACGACGAGCGTTGTGTAGTTGACCAATGCCGCAACCACTTCGGCACGGCCATAGCCGAAACTCATTCGCGGGTCAGCAGGGCGACGGGCAATTTTGCGAGCAAAGAACGCAATGACCAGCGCGATCGCATCGGAAAGGTTGTGCAACGCATCTGCAATCAGCGCCAATGAGCCGGACAGGACCCCTCCAATAATCTGGGCAAGGGTCAGAAACATGTTCACAGCAATGGCCCATGCAACGCGCGCATCCCCTGCCGACGGATCGATGTGATTGTGCGAATGATGGCCATGCCCGGAATGCGAGTGTTGATGAGCCATGTTTTGTGCGTCCCTTGTTCTGGTTCGACACACAATGTAATTCCTCTAGTCACTAGAGGTTCAAGGGGACTTGGAAAAAAATGTTCTCAATTGGTGACTTGTCGCGCAAGACCGGAGTGAAAGTGCCAACGATCCGGTTCTATGAAGACAAGGGTTTGCTACAACGACCCGAGAGAACTGCGGGCAATCAAAGGCGCTATGACGAAACTGCCCTGAAGCGGTTGCAGTTCATCAAACACACACGTGATCTGGGCCTGCCGCTGACAGATATCGAAGCGCTGCTTTCGCTCGAAGGAGCAAAGGGCGCAGATCTGAACCGCGCCCATGACATTGCCGAAAGGCAACTGGCTGATCTGCGTGACCGGATCGCCCGTCTCAGCCGACTTGAAGCTGAGTTGGCCCGTATCACCGCCGCCTGTGATGGCAGACACGATCATGTCTGCGAGGTAATGCATGCGTTCGGCGACCACGAAACCTGCTCAGGGTCGCACTGAACTGCTGCTCTGATCAACCCAGCGTTGCTTTGATCTTATCGGCTTGTGCGGCGATGACCTCGAAATCGCCCATGTTTCCGGGCGGGCGCATAGATACACCTTCGTAGCGCGGCAGAACGTGGAAATGCAGGTGAAACACTTCCTGCCCTCCGGCGGCCTCGTTGAACTGCTGGATAGTGACGCCATCAGCTTCAAAGGCCTTCATTACGACCTGCGACAGCTTTTGAACCGTCTTCATAACCGACGCCAGTTGCTCGGGCGATGCATCCAGGACATTGCGACACGGGGTTTTGGGGATCACCAGCAAATGTCCATCAGAACGTGGCATGATATCCATGAAGGCCAGCGTCTCGTCATCCTCGTAAACACGAGTCGACGGAATCTCCCCACGCAGGATTTTTGCAAAGATGTTTTCGGGATCGTAGCTCATGTCGCACCTTCTTCGTTGCCGCTGTTCATGTTCTTGCGATCCATGCGGCAGAGGTCAAGCAAACATGTTCAACCGATTGATTTCTGACGACTGAAATTCAGAATCGACAAGACTTACCGCGCGCTGGCTGGCAATCTAGCCTGCAATGGAGACCAACTGGATCATAATTTCTGACCTCATTCTTCGTGGTATGGCAATCGGTGCAATAGTCGCGACCGCATTGGTCCTGATTTCGCACTCGCGTTCGCGCGGCACATCTTCGGTGGCAGCGTTGGGAGTGTGCACCGTTTGCTATCTGTTGATTTCAGCTCCCACGATCATGCCAATCGCTTTGCAACCCGTACTGGTCGCAGGCGCTACGCTTTTGCCGCTGGCGCTGACCTGGATGGCGACGGTCCAGCTGACAGACGACGCATCTCAGCGCAGGCCTGTGTTAGTTCTGGCCCTGCTGACCGTCGTCACAGCCGCACTCATCCCGTTTTGGCCTGCGATGACACCCATCCGCGGAATTTTGGCTATCGCCTTGTATCTGGGCCTCATCATCTTAGCCTTGGCAACTGACAGTGACGATCTGGTCATCGATCGCAGACGTTTCCGGCGCGGCTTTCTAGTGGCGATGGGCGCACTGGGGCTGATCGTCTCGGTGGTGGAAGCCAGCGGATTGGACGCCAACCTGCCCAATTGGATCTACCCACTGCAAGCCTCGGCCATCCTTGTACTGGCCCTGCTATTCGCAATTTGGGCGCTTGAGCCCGTTGCAGATGAACCCATCAAACGAACAGTGTCCAAATCAAGAGCCGACCTCACCGAGCGAGTTGAACAGGTCATGCGCCGCGGTATCTGGCAGCGCGAAGGACTGACCATTGGTGCCTTCGCTGAAGAACTTGGTGTTCCCGAGCATCAATTGCGTGCCACGATCAACGGTGAAATGGGGCATCGCAATTTTTCAACCTTCATAAACGTTGCTCGGATCAAAGCTGCGAAGGAGCTTATGAACGATCCCTCTCGGGGTCGAACAACGATTCTTGAGATTGCTCACGAAGTGGGCTTTGCCTCGCTCGGTCCCTTCAACAAAGCGTTTCGCGCGCAGACAGGCTCCAGCCCCCGCGAGTATCGCAACCGCGACTGATCGTTTCTGAAAAAACAGGTTCATTTCGAAAATCTCTCGCCGATTTCGCAATCGATGAGACCCGTGGCAATCCTGACCGCACCATTTTCAGCATCCTGACAACCAAGGAGAGCGAAAATGGCCGAGTTCCACCTGACCGACCTGATCATCGGCACCCTAACCCATGACACATTGCGTTATGCTTTTGGTGCCGGAGGGACATATCTGATCATCAACACGTGGTTGGCACGTCGGTTGCGAAATCGAAAAATTCGCGAGCAAATCCCCAGATGGCCTCAGATTAGACGAGAGCTTGTGATCAGCATCCGTACCATTCTGATCTTTGCCACGACTGGCATTCTCATCGGATTGGCCCACGCAACAGGTTTTGCACCCATTTACGATCAAATCGACGACTATGGTGCGGCCTATCTTATAGGTTCCTTGCTCCTGATCATTATCGCCCATGACGCATGGTTCTATTGGACGCATCGCCTGCTTCACCACCGGCGCCTGTTCAGGCTCATGCATCGCACGCATCACCGGTCACATAATCCCACACCATTCACCTCTTATTCTTTCGACACCTCGGAAGCTGTCATCAATGCAGTCTTTCTACCGATCTTTGTCGCGCTGATCCCAATGCATCCGCTGGCTTTGCTCGCCTTTGTCTTTCACATGATGCTGCGCAATGCGCTGGGTCATTGCGGGTACGAAATCTTTCCAGCGCGGTCTGACGGCAAGCCCCTGTTCGACTGGCTGACCAGTGTGACCCATCACGATCTGCATCATGCCAACGGGCGCTACAACATGGGACTGTATTTCACATGGTGGGATCGGTTGATGGGTACCGAACACCCTCGCTACCATCAGGAGTTCGCAAGGGTCGCCCCTCGCCCCAGCGTACGACCCGGTGATCTTATGCCAATCCTCCTGTTGTCTTGCATGTTCGTCCTGGCAAGCGCCTTGGCCAAGGCAGCCGAGTTGCGAGGAACGTATTCAGCTCCTTACCTCGGAGCTGTTGTCCGCTTCGAATCCTGCCCAAATGACTTCACACTAACTTGTGGTCGGCTGCTCTGGGGATGGGATGTGACCAACTGGCGACATATCCAATCCGGTGATCTGATGATTACGGGCCTCAAACCAGACACAGCCGGATGGTCCCAAGGGCGCTTGCAGCATCCTGAAACGGGATTGACCTTTCGCGGCAATATCCATCAGTTGGCCGATGGTCGGCTGCGCCTCAGAGGATGCGCCGGACCGATCTGCGCAAGCCAGATCTGGGTCCCGCTCCGACAGCTCAAGAACACCCTCGCCGACCTTCAATAACACGGGATTCAGCCCGTCCCCTTCAAGAGGGTGCGGCTATTTATCTTGATCCAGATCAAACTCGGCCATTGAAGGTCACCCCTTCGCATTCTAAAACCAGCAGGAATCCCGCGCGCTGGAGAGGTCTGGCTGCGCGGTGCAGTTGCAACAGGAGGCACCTAAATGGCAGACGCAGCCATTCATGGTCACGAGCATGAAGACAATCGCGGTTTCTTTACCCGCTGGTTCATGTCGACCAACCACAAGGACATCGGGATTCTCTATCTGATCTTTTCGGCACTGGCCGGTCTGATCTCGGTTCTGATGACCGTCTACATGCGGCTCGAGCTGATGCACCCGGGCGTTCAGTACATGTGTCTGGAAGGCTTCATGGCCGACCCATGTACCCCTAACGGACACCTGTGGAACGTTATGATCACCTATCACGGTGTTCTGATGATGTTCTTCGTTGTCATTCCAGCCCTATTCGGCGGATTTGGCAACTATTTCATGCCGTTGCAGATCGGCGCGCCGGACATGGCGTTCCCGCGGATGAACAACCTGTCCTTCTGGCTGTACGTCGCTGGTACCTCGCTGGGCGTGGCTTCGCTGCTGAGCCCCGGTGGTAACGACCAGCTCGGTTCGGGCGTCGGTTGGGTTCTCTACCCGCCGCTGTCGACGACCGAAGGCGGCATGTCCATGGACCTTGCGATCTTCGCCGTGCACGTATCGGGCGCCTCCTCGATCCTCGGCGCGATCAACATGATCACCACCTTCCTGAACATGCGTGCCCCGGGCATGACCCTGTTCAAGGTGCCGCTGTTCAGCTGGTCGATCTTCGTCACCTCGTGGCTGATTCTGCTGTCGCTGCCGGTTCTGGCGGGCGCAATCACCATGCTGCTGATGGACCGCAACTTTGGCTTCACCTTCTTTGATCCGGCCGGTGGTGGCGATCCGATCCTGTATCAGCACATCCTGTGGTTCTTCGGCCACCCGGAAGTGTACATCGTGATCCTGCCCGGCTTCGGCATCATCAGCCACGTGATTGCGACCTTCGCACGCAAGCCGATCTTCGGTTACCTGCCGATGGTTTGGGCAATCATCGCGATTGGTGTTCTGGGCTTCGTCGTTTGGGCGCACCACATGTACACCGTTGGCATGTCGCTGCGTCAGCAGGCCTACTTCATGCTGGCCACGATGGTCATTGCGGTTCCGACAGGCGTTAAGGTCTTCTCGTGGATCGCGACCATGTGGGGTGGATCGATCGAATTCAAGACACCGATGCTGTTTGCCTTCGGCTTCCTCTTCCTGTTCACCGTTGGCGGTGTAACCGGTGTGGTTCTGTCGCAGGCAGGTATCGACCGTGCCTATCACGACACCTACTACGTGGTTGCTCACTTCCACTACGTGATGTCACTGGGTGCCGTATTTGCGATCTTCGCGGGTATCTACTTCTACTTCGGCAAGATGACGGGT
This sequence comes from Roseibium sp. RKSG952, assembly GCF_009711355.1. Taxonomy (NCBI): domain Bacteria; kingdom Pseudomonadati; phylum Pseudomonadota; class Alphaproteobacteria; order Hyphomicrobiales; family Stappiaceae; genus Roseibium; species Roseibium sp. RKSG952. Next base: position 300,866 of record NZ_SMMF01000963.1, read on the forward strand.
CGTCAATATTCGGAGTTCTGGGGCAAGGTTCACTTCTGGCTGTTCTTCATCGGCGCCAACCTGACCTTCTTCCCGCAACACTTCCTGGGTCGTCAGGGCATGCCCCGCCGCTATATCGACTACCCCGAAGCGTTCGCTCAGTGGAACTTCGTGTCGTCGATCGGTGCATTCGTTTCCTTCGCTTCGTTCCTGCTGTTCTTTGGTATCGTGATCTACGCCCTGCTGCGTGGCGCTCGGATCACCCAGAACAACTACTGGAATGAGTACGCGGATACGCTGGAATGGACCCTGCCCTCGCCACCGCCCGAACACACGTTCGAGCAGCTGCCTAAGCAGGAAGACTGGGACAAAGGCCACGCGCACTGATCCGGTCAGAAGAAATCAGAAAGCCCCGCCCAGTGCGGGGCTTTTTTATGCGCAACGAACGGGCAATCGGGGAAATTCCGTGACAACAAAACAGTGCTCGACTAATTTTCCTCAGTAAATCAATTACCTTTCGATTGTCAGGCGACTGGTGAATATCCAGACCTTGTCTGACACGTCCCGAGCCATTTAAGCAGAGGATAGTGCGCAATGCTTTTGCACGACGGCATCAAGTTTCAGCAAATGGTCAAGGGATCCATTGGCTTTATCTGCCTCGTTTTGGTCTGGATATTTCTCGTCGTGCTGGTTGACGAACTGACCCCCATCGAAGTCATCAACAACCCAAGTCCGCCGGTCACCATGCTGGGCCTCGCGGTAGCATTCTTTCTGGGTTTCAAAAACACATCTGCCTACGCCCGCTGGATCGAAGCCCGAAGCGTCTGGGGTGACATCGTAAACGGAAGTCGCGATTGGGGGTACACCATAGGCAATCTTGTCCAGTCTGACGGCACTCCCCTCGATGCAAACATCCGACAAGATCTGATTGATCGGCATATCGCATGGCTGAACATGCTCGCATACCAGCTTCGGCAATCATCACCCAGCGGCCGGACACGTCGTCCCTGGCTGTTCGGCCATAAACCCATCTCAGACCGTGCTGACCTACATCAGAATCGGGACAGTTGGCGCGATTATCAAATCGCAACCGACCTGCCACTGCTTGAAGGCAAGAACAACAAAGCTGCTTATCTCTTGTTCTTACAAAGCCAACAACTGGCAACGTTGGCGAGCGAGAAGAAAATCGACTCCTATTGGCACATCGCCCTGCTCGACCGGATCGCACAGTTTTCCACGTCGCAGGGCCGCAGTGAGCGCATCAAGAATACACCATTCCCCAGACAGGTTGCCGAGGTTGGCCGCATCTTCAGCTGGATATTCATTTTCCTGCTCCCTCTGGCGTTCAACGACGAACGTTCGTTTTTTGCCAGTGCGGATGCACCCCTTCTCCAAACTGTGATTTCCGACTGGCTGACTTTCGCCCCGGTTGGGGCTTTGGTGTGCTGGATATTCTTTGTAACCGAGCGGGTGAGTGCCTCGATGGAAGACCCGTTTGAAGGCGATGTAACAGATGTTCCGATTTCGACAATCTGCCGGAATATCGAGATCGACCTGCGCCAGATGATGGCCACGGACGAGGCTCCAGCCCCGCTGACGCCAATAGACAAAGCGCTGTTCTGATTCAGGTTTTACTGCTCAAAACAAAGGGATGATCGAAAAATCAGTCGATTTAGGGTATCCTGTGTCATGAAACTCTGAATCCGGAGCGTTCTGATGCCTGAAATCGACTTTTGGTTTTCCATTGGCAGTACTTACAGTTTCCTGACCGTGATGCGTCTGGATGAGTGGTGCCGCGAGCATGAGACTACCGTCAACTGGCGTCCATTCAATGTGCGTACGGTGATGGCTGACCAGCAAAACACCCCTTTTGCGGGAAAGCCTATTAAATCAGCATATATGTGGCGCGACATCGAACGCAGAGCAGCCAAGTATCACATCCATGCCAATCTGCCGGCCCCCTACCCGATCTCCGATCTGGCGCTGTCCAATCAGGTCGCGCTGCTTGGCATGCGTGAAGGCTGGGGTAAGGACTTTACCCAAACGCTCTACCGCATCTGGTTCGAAGAAGGGATGGAAGCTGGCGGTGAGAACGCTGTGTCCGAGGCCCTGTTCCGATGCCAACAGGATCCCCGTCTGATGTTGTCGCGCGCGCGTAGCCCCGAGATCGAGGAAGCACTGGAAACTGAGACGGCGAAAGCAACAGATTTGGGCGTATTTGGTGCACCCAGTTTCGTTGTGCGTGGTGAGGTGTTCTGGGGTGACGACCGCCTCGACGACGCATTCTCGTGGTCGCGTGTGGGCCATGTTGTGTAGCGAATCCCCATCGACTCCGGCTTTCATTGCGTTATTTCTTACCCATGCCCTACCGATGGAACCAAACCTCTGACACCGAACAGGAACTGTGCCTATGGCCGCATAATTCGCTGCCCCCGCGTGGTGCCATGATCGTTGTTCTGGCAGTATTTCTGTTCGGGCTCATCCCGTTGCTGGCGGTTCTGGGTTCCGTCCTGCTTTGGGGTCTGCTTCCGTTTCTGCTTCTGACGGTTTTGGGGCTGTGGCTGGCCTTCGAAATGAATTATCGGGCACGAAGTATGTTCGAGGTGCTGACCTTGACCGGCACAAAGGCCCACCTTGTGCATCACAGCCCGCGTTCAGGTCAGAAGGAGTGGAGCTGCAACAGGTATTGGGCACGCCCCGAGATGCACAAAAAAGGCGGACCGATACCAAACTATGTCACACTGGTCGGCGACGGGCGCGAAGTTGAAATAGGCGCCTTCCTGTCAGAGAAAGAGCGCATCGCGCTATATGATGATCTGGTGAGTCGATTGAAAGGACCTGCCGCAGCTTAACCACGGCAGGTTCTGAAAATTAGCAGTTTCCGTTTGCAGAAGCGCAAAGATGGTCTTTGACCATCGGGCCAACTTTGCCGAAATCCATCTGGCCAGTGTAACGCGATTTAAGCTCGCCCATTACCTTACCCATGTCACGGATCGACCCCGCGCCGGTGGCAGTGATTGCTGTTTGGATGGCCTGCGCGACCTCATCATCGTCCAGCTGCTTGGGCAGGAATTCTTCGATGACCTCAACCTCGCGCAATTCACGCTCGGCCAAATCCAGGCGCCCGCCTTCTTCGTAGGTGCGTGCGCTTTCTTTTCTCTGCTTGATCATTTTGCCAAGAATTTCAAGAACATCCGAGTCCCCGCACCCCTTGGCTTCTTCGTTGTCCGACCCGCGCGTAGCGATGTCGCGGTCCTTGATTGCCGCATTGATCAACCGCAGCGTCGACAGACGCTCGGCTGCTTTGTCTTTCATTGCTTGCTTCAGGGCGGTGTTCACCCGTGATCGCATATCCATATGGTTTGTCCATCCCCATGGCAAAGGAACCCTGAACATATCTAAACAAAAAGCGTGATACAACAGCAGAGCAATATGGCTAAGTTATTGAAAAGTAACAATAGCCCAAAAATTGATCAGACTTGACCCAGCGGCCTAACCCCCTTAGGAATGCGCCGATTTACCCAGCAGGAGAGTCGCGCCATGGCACATACCGCCACGCCCAAGCCCACCGCATGTCTGGCACTGGCCGACGGAACCCTGTTTTATGGCATCGGTTTTGGAGCAACCGGCCAGACGGTGGCTGAACTCTGCTTCAACACTGCGATGACCGGGTATCAGGAAATCATGACGGATCCGTCTTACGCCGGGCAAATCGTGACCTTTACCTTCCCGCACATTGGCAACGTTGGTGTGAACCCTGAAGACGACGAGACCGGCGACCCTGTGGCAGCCGGGATGGTTGTCAAATGGGATCCAACCGAACCATCGAACTGGCGCTCTGCCGAAGAACTCAAGGGATGGTTGACGCGGCGCGGCCGCATCGCCATCGGCGGTGTTGACACCCGCCGCCTGACGCGGGCCATTCGTCAGCAGGGTGCGCCGCACGTTGCACTCGCCCACGATCCTGAAGGCAACTTCGATATTGAAGCCCTGGTTGCGGCTGCGCGCGGCTTTGCCGGTCTTGAAGGAATGGACCTGGCCAAGGATGTAACCTGCGCCCAAAGCTATCGCTGGGATGAAATGCGTTGGGCATGGCCCGATGGATACCAGCGTCAGGAAGCACCGGTGCACAAAGTTGTCGCGCTGGACTTCGGGGCCAAACGCAATATCCTGCGCTGTCTCGCCTCAGCCGGATGTGATGTGACTGTGTTGCCCGCTTCGGCAACCGCGGCAGAAGTTCTGGCGCATGAGCCAGACGGGGTTTTCCTTTCCAATGGCCCTGGCGATCCAGCAGCCACAGGTGAATATGCAGTGCCAATGATCAAAGAGGTTCTGGATACGACAGACCTTCCGGTCTTCGGCATTTGTCTGGGCCACCAGATGCTGGCCCTCGCCCTTGGTGGTCAGACCATCAAGATGAACCACGGACACCACGGTGCGAACCACCCGGTCAAGGATCTGGACACCGGCAAGGTTGAGATCACCTCGATGAACCACGGCTTTGCCGTTGATGCCGAATCCCTGCCCGAAGGTGTGATCGAAACTCACCGCTCGCTGTTTGATGGTTCAAACTGTGGTATCCGCATGACCGACCGCCCTGTGTATTCGGTCCAGTATCACCCCGAAGCGTCGCCCGGCCCTCAGGACAGTTTTTATCTGTTCGAGCGTTTTGCAGCAGCCATGGCAGATCGCAAGGCACAAGCCTGATTGCTTGTGGTTTCCTACGGGCGACCGTTAACTGCAAATTAACCGTGATTTAGCAACCCTGACGCCACTATTGGCGACGGGGTTTGAAATGGTTGAACTGAATCTTCAGGGTCTTGCACCCGCAACACCCGTCCCCGGCACGAGACAGCGTAAACCGCTGGGCGCATGTTTGGTCGGCCGTGGCGTTATCAATCAAACGCAGTTGCAGTGGGCCTTGAACCAGCAAACAAACCAGAACGCGCGTCTGGGCGAAATATTGTTGAGCGAGGGCTGGATAGACCGCCAGAACGTACTGCAAGCTCTGTCCGATCAAAATGGGTTGCAGATTGCAGATCTCAAAGCTTCACCGCCATCTGCCGATCTGTTCGCCATCCGGCCTGCAGAATTCTGGGTGTCTCACGGCGTTGCACCGTGGATGCGGATCGGACCAATCCTTCAGATCGCGACAGCCCGTCCTGATCAATTCGAACAAGTCGCAAATGAACTTAGCGATTGCGGACACACCGTGGTCCCGGTTCTGGCGTCCGCTGAGCAAATCAATGCTGTTATCGCTGCACAATTCTCTTCGACACTCGCCGAGGCAGCAGAGAACCGCATCGATGCCGTGCACAGCTGCCGCAATTGGACTGCCCGTTCACGAGTCGGGCCCATTGCACTGCTGCTTGCTGCATTGGTGGTGTTTCTCGCCTATCCACCAATTGGGCTGGCCTTTTTCTTTTGGTCGGCTGTTTCAACGCTGATCTTGTTTCTGACACTCAGGATATTCGGATTGGGTGCCTATCTGCTCAGCCCCAAATCCCTTTCCGCTTCTCAAGAAGCGACACAGACCCGAATGCCGGTCGTTTCGATGATGGTACCTTTGTACAAAGAGCGGGAAATCGCAGATGCACTGATTGTCCGACTTGGGCGCCTGACTTATCCCAAAGCCCTTCTGGACGTCATTCTGGTGCTCGAAGAACATGATGATGTTACCCGAGCAGCTTTGAAAAACGTAGATCTGCCTTCGTGGATTCGTGTCTTGGAAGTGCCCGAGTTGGGGAATCTAACCACGAAACCCCGCGCAATGAACTATGCTTTGGACTTCTGCCGAGGCGATATTATCGGGGTTTGGGACGCCGAGGATGCGCCACAACCCGATCAAATTGAAACTGTTGTTCGACATTTTGAACAGGCCGCAGATGACGTGGTCTGTCTGCAAGGTGTTCTGGACTACTATAACCCCCGAACAAACTGGCGATCCCGTTGTTTTACAATTGAATACAGTGGCTGGTTTCGCGTTATCCTGCCGGGAATTGCGAAACTGGGTCTGGTCGTCCCATTGGGCGGAACAACATTCTTTTTCCGTCGCGACAAACTGCTGGAGCTGGGCGGTTGGGACGCCCACAATGTAACGGAAGACGCCGATCTGGGCGTTCGCCTGAGTCGCGCGGGTTACAGAACCGAAATCGTCGAGACCACGACCTACGAAGAGGCTAACTTTCGCGCCTGGCCCTGGGTTAAACAACGCTCACGCTGGCTGAAAGGGTTCATGGTCACCTATCTGGTGCACATGCGCGCACCGTTACGTTTCCTGAACGAGCTTGGGCCGCTGAGATTCATGGGCGTACAAGCATTCTTTCTGGGCACTGTCGGACAATTTCTGCTTGCACCGGTTTTATGGATGTTTTGGCTGACATCGGTGGGTCTGCCTCATCCCTTTCTCAACGTTGTATCGCCAGAAATTCTGAAGGCCTGCATCTATCTCTTTCTGGCGGCCGAAGCCACCAACATCATAGTTGGTGCATTAGGCGTTAACGCAGGTGGCAGGCGCTTTCTGCTCCCGTGGGTTCCGACATTGATTCTCTATTATCCGCTCGGTGTTCTGGCTGCCTACAAGGCCCTGTGGGAACTCGCGGCCAAGCCTTTTTTCTGGGACAAGACCCAACATGGTCAGGCCCACGAAGAGGCGGCCATGACCTGACGCAGACTATTTCTCGCGACGCACTGCATCCTGCTTCAGGCGGGTCATGAAAGCGATCGAGATATGGTCTTTCAACGCCCGTTCCGCTGCGTCTTCATCCCGCGCCACAATGGCCTCAACGATGCCCTTGTGTTCACTTTGTGCGATCTCACCACGCCCCTGCACTGCCAATGATGTAGTGGCCATCAACGCCATCGTCCGATGCACCAGATCAAGCTGCTGGACCAGATAGCGGTTATGCGATGCCAGATGAATCTGCTCGTGGAACCGGCGATTGGCCCGGGACAGCGCGGTGGGATCATCTACCAGGGCATCATCCGCAGCGACCATGTCCTGCAGAACCTTGACCTCTTCTTCGGTCGCATGCCGGGCAGCAAGGCGGGCAGCCAACCCCTCCAACTCACGCCGAACCACATACAGTTCTGCCATCTGATTATGATCCAGCGAAGCCACAATCAGAGAGCGTCCGTCCCGCTCTAGCAACGACTGCGTCTCCAACCGCTGCAACGCCTCGCGGATCGGAGTACGCGACACGCCAAACCGTTCGGCAAGCTCGCTTTCCACAAGCCGATCACCCGGTTTGTAGACGCCAACGTCAATGGCCTCCAGAATCAGGCTGTAAGCATCTGTATGAGATTGTCGGGACTGGCTCATTTGATTTGTTTCTCCTCGTTCGGACATGTCTATCCGTCTGATGGCCTCGCAATCAAGTGCGCCATTGAAAACTCAGCCGGCACGCCCTAAACCCAAGCCATGGTCAAACCTGCCTTTTCTCATGTCACGCAATGGGTGTTCGACCTCGACAACACCCTCTACCCGCCACATATGCGCCTGTTCGATCAGATCGAGGTGCTCATGACCGATTATGTCGTTCAAGCCATCGGTGTTGATCGGGCAGAGGCCGACAGATTGCGGTCTCACTATTGGCGGCAATATGGAACAACATTGGCCGGCTTGATGGCCGAGCACGATCTGGATCCGGACCCGTATCTTCATGCCGTTCATCAGGTCGACATGAGCCATATGGACCCCGACCATGAGCTTGCTGCGCATATCCGATCCCTCCCGGGTCGCCGCATTGTCTATACCAATGGCAGCGCGCCATATGCCGAACGGGTGCTCGCCGCGCGCGGGCTGACCGGATTGTTCGATGCGATCTACGGGGTTGAACATGCCGGATACAGGCCAAAGCCCGAGCAAGCGGCGTTTGAAACGATCTTTGCAAAAGATGGGATCAAGGCCGAAAATGCAGCCATGTTCGAGGATGATCCACGCAATCTGGCGGCACCTCATGCTATGGGAATGCGCACCGTTCATGTCGCGCCTGACCCGCACGAGGCTGAGCATATTCATCACCACACGGACGACCTGACAGGGTTCCTCGCGCGTCTGGTTTGAGCTTCGCAAACTGCGACGATCTGCTCATTACGCAGGTGCAGCATCGCACCTATATGCGCCGCAGATGTGAACAGAACGGAGACCCCGATGAGCGCGATCGAAATGCCCCGCCGCCTGCCCGTCTGGCAGCGCCTGCTTTATGCAATTCCTCTGTTTGGCTGGATGGCGCGTGATGTCGCCGATGGAGAACCCGAAGACCTGGGCTATACCGCTGCCGCGATCTTCAGCATGTGGGGCTGCTCTGCGCTTTTGTTTGGCCTGCCTGGCCTTTACATTCCGGCGCTCGCGATGGTCCCGGTCATGTTCCTGATCCTCATCCTGATTTCACGCGGCTGATAAACGGGACAGGATGTCACTTGGCCTCTGGCACAGATCAGCACTAGGTTCTGCTCAGAACGGAGTAATGTGCCATGACTGACAGCTGTGACATCTTGATTTCTGGCGGCGGAATCGCCGGTTTGACCGCTGCAGCGGCCTTTGGCGCAGCAGGTTTTGACGTAGTCTGTGTTGATCCGGCTCCTCCGATCACCGAACGCGATGTCGACGGTTCGGACCTGCGAACAACGGCTTTTTTGCAACCTGCTCATGGCTTGCTGGAACAGTGTGGATTGTGGAGCCGGCTGGACGAATATGCGGCCCCTCTGCAAATCATGCGTATCGTCGATGCGGGTGGTGACGAACCGGAACCGCGTGTCGTACGGGACTTCAACGCAGCAGATATCTCGGACCAGCCGTTCGGCTGGAACCTCCCCAATTGGCTACTACGACGCGAAATGGTGGCGCGGCTGGCAGAGTTGCCCAATGTCGATTTCCGCCCGGGCACCGGTACAACCAGCTTGTTTACCCGTACCGCCGAAGCGCGCGTAGGCCTGAGCGATGGCAGTCGTGTTCGTTGCAAGCTGGTGATTGCTGCGGATGGCCGAACCTCTCCGATGCGTGAGGCTGCTGGTATCAACGTCCATACCACGCGATATGGCCAAAAAGCGCTGGCCTTTGCGGTCACCCATCCAATCGCGCACGAGAATGTCTCGACCGAGATCCATCGGTCTGGCGGGCCTTTCACGCTGGTTCCCCTGCCCGATTGGCAGGGTCAGCCTTCTTCGGCGATTGTCTGGATGGAGCGGGGACCGCGCGCGGTAGAGTTGCTGAATCTGGACACCGACGCATTCGAAGCGGCAATGACAGAACGATCCTGCGGTTTGTTCGGGCCACTCAAGCTCGCTTCACGCCGCACGATCTGGCCGATCATCAGCCAGTCGGCTGAACGTCTGTCCGGAGAGCGTATCGCACTGATGGCCGAAGCGGCTCATGTCGTGCCCCCGATCGGTGCGCAGGGATTGAACATGTCGCTGGGCGATCTGCGCTGCTTGCTGGATCTGGCTCAGAGCAGACCTGATGGGCTGGGCGACGTGCAGATGCTAGAAGCTTATCACAAGGCGCGCCACACCGAGATCGAATTGCGTGTGAAAGGTATCGACCTGCTGAACCGGGCATCCATGATGGAAACGCGCGCCCTGCGGGACGCACGTGCGATGGGTCTGAATGCGCTTTACTCTCTGGCGCCGGTTCGCAAGACGCTGATGCAAATGGGTCTTGGCGTTCGCTAAGGCCCAATTTCAGTTTAAAGAACCTGATCCAGCACCCGTCTCAGGCGAGCAATTGTGGCATCAACATCATAGAGTTTATCAAGTCCGAACAGCCCGAGCCGGAAGGTACTGAACCCTTCGGGCTCATCACATTGAAGCGGCACGCCAGCTGCGATCTGCATCCCCAGCGCGGCAAACTTCTTACCGTTCTGAATTTCAGGATCGGATGTATAACTGACAACCACACCGGGTGCGCCAAATCCATCTGCCGCGACTGACATGATGCCCTTGTCCCGCAGCATTTGCCGCACACCATTGCCTAAGGCCCACTGCGCTTCACGCAGTTCCTCAAATCCGTACTCGCGGGTTTCGGCCATTGTGTCTCGGAACGCACGCAGTGCATCCGTGGGCATCGTCGCATGGTAGGCGTGGCCATCATTCTCATAAGCCTGCATGATCTGTCGCCATTTTTTCAGATCAATGGCAAAGCTATCAGACGTGGTTTCATCCAACCGTGCCTCGGCACGCTCGGACAGCATCACTAGCCCAGCGCAAGGCGAAGCGCTCCAGCCTTTCTGGGGTGCCGAGATCAGAACATCGACGCCCGTGGCTTTCATATCGATCCAGGCACAACCTGACGCAATGCAATCCAGTACCATCAGTGCGCCAACCTCATGCGCGGCTTCGGCCATGGCCGTCACATATTCGTCCGGTAGGATCACACCCGCTGCGGTCTCGACATGGGGGGCAAAAACGATATCCGGGCGCTGATCGCGGATAGTGGCAACTACCTCCTCGATCGGCGCGGGCGCAAAGGGAGAAGGGCTTGCATTACCGGTCTCGCGAGCCTTGAGGACTGTGGTGGAGGCGGTCAATGAACCCGACTCGATAATCTGACTCCATCGATATGAAAACCAGCCATTACGAACCACCAGAACATTCGCCCCGCGGGCAAACTGACGGGCCACTGCTTCCATACCGTAGGTGCCACCCCCGGGAATCACCGCGATACCATCTGCGTTGTAAACATCCTTCAGCATCGAGGAGATATCACGCATCACCTGCTGAAAAGCTGAAGACATGTGATTGAGCGAGCGATCCGTGAAAACGACCGAAAACTCCTCGAGACCATCAGGGTCAACAGTACTCAAAAGTGCGGGCATTGTGCGTCCTTTCCTAAGCTTTGTGCAATTTCTGGACGCTTGAGTCGCTTTGGTAAAGCACCAATGCGACCTCTTGTGCTGACGTGACGGAAACCGTGCAAAGATTGACGATCCTGTTCACCATCAATGGGGAAATCTGAAGAAATGACGCCAATTAGTGTCACCCTCTCTTTACACCATGGCGCGATTCTGAACAGATACGCACACTTTGAACAAGAAAGGACGTGCTCGCCCGTGCCTGCACAAAAACGGATTAGTTTCCAGGTCGTTCGCGACGAAGTAAAACGGCGGATTGAAACCCGGATCTGGCCTCAGGGCTCTTTGTTGCCCACCGAAACTCAACTGGCAGAAGAGTTCAATTGCGCCCGCGCGACTGTCAATCGCGCCCTGCGGGAACTGGCCGAACAAGGATTCGTCGAGCGTAAGCGCAAAAGCGGGACGCGCGTCAAAAAAGCCCCCAGCAAGCAGGCAAAGCTCGAGATTTCTCTGACCCGCCAAACGGTAGAGAATCAGAACGCTACATATCGCTATTCGCTGGTAGAGCGGAACGTGGTCGCAAGCCCTGGCTGGCTGAGTTCACAGCTCAGCGTTTCCCCCGATTCGCGCGTACTGCACGTCATCTGTATGCATTATGCCGACAATCGTCCCTTTCAGCTTGAAGAGCGTTGGATCAACATCGACGCCGTTCCGGATGTGGAACATGCAGACCTGCAGGAAACCGGACCGCATGAATGGCTGTTGGATGCGGCACCGTTTACCGAAGCGGAAATTGCCTTCTGTGCAATCTCGGCGGATAGCCGACTAGCTGAATACATGGGCACGACCGCTGGTACGTCCATGATTCAACTTGAGCGGACGACATGGAAAGATGGTCAGCCGATGACGTTTGCGCGCATGACGCACCACCCTGGCTTTTGCATCCGTACAAAGTACTGATCCAGTCAACCGATCGGTCCCGGCAAACGCTCTTCACTTAACAGAACGTTTGCCTCGACATCACCCGCACCCGGCAGGGTCATGATGCGCCGACGTAATACACGTTCGAAATCTGACAGATCACGCGCAACGACCCGCAATCTATAGTCATACAAACCCAAGACATGCTCGACTGTTTGTACCTCGGGGATCGCGCTTACGGCGCGTTCAAAATCCTCAAGGCTAACCTGCCCTTTCCGAGCGAGTTTAACCCCCAGAAAAACAGTGACACCAAATCCCAGCGCTTCAGCATTCAGCCGCAGCCTGCGCCCCTTGATCACACCCGCCTCCTGCAGGCGCTTGATGCGTCGCCATGTTGCGGGTTGTGACATTCCCAGCTTACGCCCCAAAGCACCTGCGCTAAGCGTTGCATCCTGTACCAATGCACGCAAAAGCTCGCGGTCGGTTTCATCCAGTTCGATCATACCGGCAAAACCTCATCCCTTTTGACCCGCGCGATGTGCATCAACGCCTCGATATCCGCGATATGCGGCAGGGTCAGAATACGATCCCGGTAAACCTGCTGATAATGAGACATATCCCGGGCCAGAACCGACAGCCGAACATCCACGCGCCCCAGAAACGTCTGTATCTCAATCACTTCAGATACTTCTCGGGCGGCTACAGTAAACTCGTCAAAGGCACGAGGCTGAGTTTTGTCCAGCGTAACCCGCAGTGAAACCTCTACTGCGTAACCCAATGCCGACCAGTCGATCACAGCCTCCTGCCCCTCGATCACACCACTTGCCTGCATTTTTTCGATACGGCGCCAGCATACCCCTGGACTGATCCGGCATCGCTCAGCCAGTTCAGCCGTCGACAGGCTTGGATCAGCCTGAAAATGGCGCAGGATTCGACGGTCGATATCATCAAGCATGATTTTTACGACTTTCTCTCGTTTCAAGAATGATGATTTTGAATTTATATGCATAGCCACCTTCGCGGCTATCGCCAATACCGAATTGGCTGGGTAAAAGCACAGCAATCGAAACAGAAAGGACCAGCGAAATGCGCGTCTATTACGATCGCGATTGCGACATCAACCTGATCAAAGACAAAAAAGTTGCCATTCTGGGCTATGGTTCGCAAGGCCACGCGCATGCGCTGAACCTGCGCGACTCAGGTGCCAAGAACCTTGTCATCGCTCTGCGTGAAGGCTCCCCTTCGGCCAAGAAAGCCGAAGCCGAAGGTCTGCAAGTTATGGGTATCGCCGAAGCCGCAGCATGGTGTGACGTGATCATGTTCACCATGCCCGACGAACTTCAGGCCGAAACCTACAAAAAGTACGTCCACGACAACATCAAACCCGGTGCCGCAATTGCATTCGCCCACGGCCTGAACGTCCACTTCGGCCTGATCGAGCCGAAAGAAGGCGTCGATGTCATCATGATGGCACCCAAGGGCCCCGGCCACACCGTGCGCGGCGAATACACCAAAGGCGGCGGCGTGCCCTGCCTGGTAGCCGTCGACAACGATGCAACCGGCAAAGCGCTGGAAATCGGCCTGTCCTATTGCTCGGCCATCGGTGGTGGTCGCTCGGGCATCATCGAAACCAACTTCCGTGAAGAGTGTGAAACCGACCTGTTCGGTGAACAGGCTGTTCTGTGCGGTGGTCTGGTCGAACTGATCCGCTGCGGCTTTGAAACGCTGGTCGAAGCGGGCTATGCGCCCGAGATGGCGTACTTCGAGTGTCTGCACGAAGTGAAGCTGATCGTTGACCTGATCTATGAAGGCGGCATCGCCAACATGGATTACTCGATCTCGAACACTGCCGAGTATGGCCAGTACGTCACCGGCCCGCGTATCCTGAAATACGACGAGACCAAAGCCCGCATGAAAGAGGTTCTGAACGACATCCAGCAGGGTAAATTCGTTCGTGACTTCATGCTGGAAAACGCTGTTGGCCAGCCGACCATCAAAGCGTCGCGCCGTGCCAATGACGAGCACATGATCGAAGAAACCGGAGCGAAACTGCGTGGCATGATGCCCTGGATCTCGGCCGGCAAAATGGTCGACAAAGAAAAGAACTAAGTCTGATATTTCTCAGCATCGGGCGGCCTATCTGGCCGCCCTTTTTGTCAGGTTCAGCCAGGTGAGCTACGAACCGCAACACATTACAAACATGCCTTTATCGGTAAATTGGTCGCATCACAGCTCAAGTATAGCAAACCTTTGGGCAACCACGTGATCAACGCAGGCCGATTGAGCAGAGGGACGAATGGTAAAGCAGCCGGATTCTCGTGACTGGAGTGGCGTCGCAGCCCTTGGCCTCATCTGGGGCGGAACCTTCATGGTCGTCGCGATTGCTCTGGAAGGTTATGGGCCAATAACGGTGGCAACCGCGCGGACCACTTTGGGGGCATTGACGCTGCTTGTGCTGATGATGCTCACGGGCCGCAAGCTCCCAGCCCCCAGCCCCGCCTTATGGGGTGCCATCGTGGTGATAGGCATATTGTCTACCGCTCTGCCCTTTGTGCTGCTGAGCTGGGGTCAACAATATGTACCATCGGCCTTTGCCGGCCTATCGATGGCCGCTATTCCGCTTATGGTCCTGCCGCTTGCACATTTCTTTTCAGACGAACCCCTGAATGCCCGCAGACTCTTTGGTGTGACACTTGGGTTTTCCGGTGCCCTCGTCCTGATCGGTCCCGGCCTTGCACAACTTGGCGAAGGTGCCGAGCCGCTGGCGCAACTTGCCTGTATCAGCGCTGCTTTCTGCTACTCGTTGGCCTCCATCTTCACACGGCGCTGTCCACCGATTGACCCAATCGTTCTGGCAGCACTTACGCTGGTCGTCGGAGCGCTCATTCTGCTCCCCATCATGTTGGTGACCGAAGGTATTCCGGATTGGCAGGGAGCGCGTTCCGGTCTTGCGATCATCGTACTCGGGCTGGTGCCGACAGCATTTGCCACACTTCTGCGCGTATCCATCATCCGCAGTGCCGGGTCGGTATTTCTGACGCTCGTGAACTATCAAGTGCCAATCTGGTCGATGGTGTTCGGAGCATGGATCCTGTCTGAAGCCTTGCCTTTGCGCTTTTACATCGCGCTTGCTCTGATCCTGACCGGAATGGCGATCAGCCAGTGGTTTAGCCTCAGAAAAATGCTGATCGGGCGTTAGCCTGCGACCGCTTCGACCTCGGAAACGATTCCGTCGACGACCTGCTGCAACAGCGCATCGTCTTCGCACTCTGCCATAACACGGATCAACGGTTCTGTACCCGATTTCCGGATCAGCAACCGGCCCTGTCCGTTCAAACGCTTCTCGGCATCGGCAATTGCAGCCTTAACACTGGCATCCTCCAACGGGGTTTGCCCTTCGCCATAGCGCACGTTCTTCAGAAGCTGTGGAACGGTCTCGAATTGTTGCGCCAATTCAGATGCTTTGCGCCCGGAATGCACCATTTCGGCAAGAAAATGCAGACCCGCCATCAACCCGTCACCTGTGGTTGCGTAATCTGACATGACGATATGCCCGGATTGCTCACCACCCAGATTAAAGCCACCTTCACGCATCCGCTCGACAACATACCGGTCGCCAACAGCAGTGCGTTCCAGACGCAGGCCCTGCGATTCCAGATGTCGTTCCAGACCAAGGTTCGACATGACCGTTGCGACCAAAGCACCACCTTTCAGCGTGCCTTCCTTTGACCATGCCGAGGCAAGCAGCGCCATCAACTGATCGCCATCGGCGACCTGCCCGGTTTCATCGACCACTACAACACGGTCTGCATCGCCATCCAAGCAGATGCCAACGTCTGCGCCATGCGCGACAACCGTTTCTGCGGCAATACGTGGTTGGGTCGAACCACAGCCAAGATTGATGTTTTTACCGTCGGGCGACGTGCCAATCGGTATGACATCGGCACCAAGTTCCCACAGCACTTCAGGGGCTGTTCGGTGCGCTGCACCATTGGCGCAGTCGATTACCACTTTCAGCCCATCCAGCCGCAGATTACGGGGAAGCGAGGATTTGACCCGCTCACCATAACGGAACCGGGCATCATCAACCCGACGCGCGCGGCCAATGTTCTGCGCCTGAGCAGGGCTGACCCCCTCCTCAATCAGTTTCTCAATCTCAAGCTCCGCCTGATCAGAGAGTTTGAACCCGTCAGGTCCAAAGAACTTGATTCCATTATCTTCGGCGGGATTGTGACTGGCTGAGATCATCACCCCAAGATCTGCCCGCATCGATCGGGTCATCAATCCAACGGCCGGCGTGGGAACAGGACCAAGAAGCAGCACGTTCATCCCTGTCGACGTCAATCCTGCAGTAAGAGCATTCTCAAGCATATAGCCGGATAGTCGCGTATCCTTTCCGATCACGACCCGGTGCACGCCGCGTGAATCCCGGCGAAAATACCGCCCGACCGCGGCCCCGATGCGCAACGCCATTTCTGCCGTCATCGGATAGGTGTTGGCGGTGCCTCGCACCCCGTCAGTTCCGAACAGCTTGCGCATACCTGTACTCCAAATATTCCTGCCTGCGACCGGATTACCGGACGGCGACCCACAGGCGCAAGGCCTGAGAGGTTTCGGCCACGTCATGGACCCGAATGATCTGCACACCTTGCGACAATCCAGCCAATGCTACGGCGATTGATCCCGGAGCGCGCGCATCCTTGCGCGGTTCCTGCCCAATGGTTCCAATGAACCCTTTGCGCGAGACGCCTAACAGTATCGGGCAACCCAGCCCATGAAACAGACTCAGGTTTCGCAGCAATGTCAGGTTGTGCTCTTCTGTCTTGCCAAAACCGATACCAGGATCGGCCACGATCAATTCGCGACTGAGGCCGAGATTTTCCAGATGAGCGATTTGACCTTCAAGGAAATCATACACATCCAACAAGACGTTGTCGTATTGTGGATCATCCTGCATCGTCGCCGGATCACCCTGCATGTGCATGACACAGACAGGGGCACCGATACGCGCGCAGAGAGGTGCAAGTTCAGCATCGAAAGTGAACCCAGAAACATCATTGACCAGCCCCGCACCTGCTTGCCAAGCGGCCTCGGCGACCTTGGATTTACGGGTATCAATGGAAATCAACGCGTCGGTTTCCGCCTTTATCGCCTGAATAAGTGGGCGCGTACGCTCGATTTCTTCATCCTCGGGGATAAAATCCGCCCCCGGCCGCGTCGATTCACCGCCGATGTCGAGGATCGTCGCCCCATGTGACACCATCTTCACAGCGGCCGAGCGTGCAGCGTCCACGGAGTTATGCACCCCGCCATCCGAGAAACTGTCAGGCGTCGCATTCAGGATACCCATGATCTGCGGCTGCGCCATATCCAGCCCCGCTATGGCTGGACGAGATCGGGTGAGACGTTCCAGAACATTAGCTGGGACTTCAGCAGCCTCGACGATCTCGGCGGGCCCACCGCGCGTCAGCTTTTCGGCGTGGGTAAACCAAAGCGCTTGTCCGGCAAGGTGTTTTGCTTCGACAGGCTTTGTCGGACCGTGCTGAACCAGAGGTCGAAAGTACTCGGTCACAGTTGCTTCTGCTCGATTGAAACAGATCGTAGCGGAGTTTTTGGTGCTTCGGGCAATTCGCCGCCGATTACCAGCATTTCACTGGCTTCAAACGTTGCTGCGAACCATGCAGCAAGCGCAACTGCATCAGATGGCGCGGCCGACGGACCATCAACTGCATCCAGAACAATCTTGGAAGGCGCCCAGACACAAATCTGTCCATTCTTCATCGCCCAATCCAGTTCGGTCCGGGTAGAAACCACCACACAGCGATGGTCCCGCGCCGCCAGAACCCAAGCGTTCTGTTCGATTGCCAGCAGATCAATCCGCCGCTGGGTCATCGCATGTCCGGTTTGAGACACAGCCAGATCAGCGGCTCCGACGCACAGGATCAACGGGCGTTGGCGGTTCTCAAGCTGATCAATCCAGCCGGTCAGATTGTCCGATGCAATCGCTTCGTTTGACAGAAATGCCAAGCGTGGATGGGGTCGTTCTTCTTCCACGACGTCGTGATGAACCGCGTCTTTACCACGTACTATTTCAACCCCCAGCGCACCGGGACCACGATCGAGTTTTTCAATGCGAACAAAAGCTCTTACAGCCTGAGGCTCAAGCAGAATGCGTTCAGCCACGCGGTCGGCCAAAGTTTCCAGCAGATTGAGACGCTCCGCCGACAACTCATAGGCAATCGCTTCGGTCACGCGGTCGTAGGACAGGATGCGATCCACATCATCGTCAATCGGATCGGTTATCGGCCGCACTTCAACCACGATATTGAAGCAGATGCGCTGAGTTGTTCCGCGCTCGGCCTGAAAAGCGCCGATCTCAACCTCTACGATATGATCACGCAGCGAGATGCGATCCAGCGGACCGCGTGGCGCTGTCGCTTCGGACCGTTCAGACGGGTGCGCAAAGGCTAGGCGGATTTCAGAACTCATGGTGCGCGCCTTTTCGGGCTCAGTGGACAAGTTTGCCCAAATTATACGATGCGCGCGCCTATAGCACCCAAACAAACGCCATTCCAGCCGTCGAATGCGGCGTCAGCTCACCTTGTACCAGCTCATCATACCAGATGCAGCGTGCCCCAGCATATGGCAATGCAGCAGCCAATCGCCCGGATTATCCACAACCAGCGCGATTTGTCGGGTTTGCCCTCGGTCGACCAGCACTGTGTCGCGCCACGGCCCCAATGTTCCGTCCTCCAACACCAGCCGGAAGTGATGACCGTGCAGGTGCATTGCATGCGGAAACACCGTTTCATTGACGAACTCAATTCTGTGGACGCTGCCCAGCTGCGCATCAAGAAACGGATCAGTGGGACGTTCTGCATATCCGTTCAGCGCCCAGAACCGCCCGAGTTGCGCCAGTTCCCGCCCGGACAGCTCTGCATCTCCGATCCTGGCACTCTCCAGCCATCGCATCGCCCCACCCTGCAGCACCATTCGATGCACTGGTGCCTGATCTATGTCCTGCAACTCAGGCAGCGGATTTCGAGGAAGCGGGTCGATCCCCTGTCTGCCCTGATCTCTATTTTGTTCTCCAATAGTGAACCGAGCCAGACCAAACGCACCGTCCCGCTCAAAGCTGACCAAACTGGCAGTGCCCTCAGACTCCGCGACGACATCAACAATCAGGTCTGCGCGCTGCGCCGGGGCCAGCGGAAATGCCTCAGTTACAGGTAGTGGCGCCTCAAGAGGCATTCCGTCCAAAGCTACGATCCAGCCGGACAAACTCTCTAGCCCGACATCGAAAATCCGCGCGTTAGAGCTGTTGATCAGACGCAATCGCAGTCGTTCGTGACGCCTCACTTCAAACATCGGATCAAACTGTCCGTTGACCAATACAAGATTGCCGAGACGCCCGGCGTGGCTCAGATCATGACCGTTATCAAAATCATCGACAATCAAAGCCGTCTCAGGATCAAGACGCCAGTCGTCCAGCATCAGCGTCAGGTCCTGATCCACATCGGGCTTGTTTGCTTCGTCTACGATCAACGGACCACTAAGGCCGCGGGCAACTTGCTCCATTGATTGGTTATGCGCGTGATACCAATAGGTTCCGGCATCCGGGACAACGAAGTCATAGTCAAACGAACCACCCGTCGGAACAACGTCCTGCGTCAGGCCCGGCACCCCATCCATTGCGTTATCGATACGGATGCCATGCCAATGAACCGACGTTGGCTGCGGTAGCTGATTTAGCAATCTGCGCTGTACCCGCGAACCCTGTGGGACCCGGATCGGGGCACCGGGAACTGTACCATCAAAACTCCAGACCTGAGTCTCTGGGAAGCCTTGAGGGGCGATACGCTGTATTGCTTCGCGCGCCTCCAGAACCTGTGGAGTGGCGCGGGCGGCAATGGGCAATAGCGAAAGAGCCGCCGCCGATTGCAGGATTTGTCTGCGGGTGAATTTCATTACGGGCCTCCTGGCCCGCAATATAGGACTTAGATTACCCCGCGCCATCAAGGTTCCAGCGCGGGTGCGTCAATCAGTTGCTCGCTGTCCGGTAGTTGTGGCGATAGAAGATGTGAACGCCGATCCGAGCAGTTTCCTTGTAGACACGCGACCATGACGGGCGCACTGCCTTGGTATGGTAGTGCGTCGCCCCTTCGGTCAGCTCTTTGGCAACACCGTCGATGGCAGCGCGGGCAACCTTGGCTACGCGCTCATACGCCTTCTTTTCGTGAATCACTTCCTTGTGCCCATCACAGGTATAGGTGAACTGGCACTGGTATTTCTTGCCGGTTCCCTGACGGATGACACCGCAGAGTGAATTCGGAAAGCGACCGCTTTCAACCCGGTTCAGGATTACTTCGGCCACGGCAAACTGACCACGAACGCTCTCACCGCGCGCTTCGAAGTACAGGGCCTCGGCCAGGCATTTCCAGTTTTCATCACCGGTTGCCTTGGGCTGTTTGTCCAGCCAGTCATTGGAATACGATATCTGAACGGGCTCAACCACCTTTCGTGGCTTAAACAAGTTCAGGTAGTCACGGAAGCTCTGTCCCGGCAATTCGCTTCGGGCAACCAGTTCTCGCTTCGCACTATTCGTTGCTTCCCTCTCAGCGAAGGACGCACTCGGCAGCACGGTTGCTGCCGATACGGCAACAGCCATTATGTAACGTAGCATCAGATAACCTCGCACAGGCACTTCACGCGCCATACCCTCCCCCGGCGGGCGCGACGAGGCTAATACCCCAGACAGGGGCAAACGTCTAGTTCTGATGAAAAAGCAAGAAAAATCTTGCCCGCGGGGCCAAATAAATTTGACCACAGGTCCATCCCAAACCCACTAATCCTTGGGCTTTCGGCCTCTGTCAACCCCCAAGTTTGGACGAAATCGCCAGTTGAGCGGCAGCCAGCCGAGCGACGGGTACACGGAATGGAGAACACGACACATAGTCAAACCCCAGATCCCGGCAAATGGCGATTGATTCGGGGTTACCGCCATGTTCACCACAGACTGAAAGTGTAACATCCGGCTGTGCCGCGCGCCCACGCTCGGACCCCAATTTCAGTAATTCGCCGACCCCATCAGGGTCCAGAACGTGAAATGGGTCCTCTGTAAACACACCCTGTTGCACATAAGCTGACATGAAACGGCCAGCATCATCGCGGGACAGCCCATAGGTCATCTGCGTCAGGTCATTGGTCCCAAAGCTTAAAAACGCTGTATTGGGTGAGATCTCTTCAGCGCGCAAACACGCGCGCGGTGTCTCGACCATCACGCCCAGCCGGTACTCGAATTCCTGCCCCTGCTCGGCGGCCACCGCGGCGGCTACGGAATCGATGCGGGATTTCACCAGCTCAACCTCGCGTTTGGCGGAAACCAGCGGGATCATGACTTCGGGCACCACAGGGGCGCCATTCTTGCTGGCTTCCAGCGTTGCCTCGAAGATCGCGCGCGCCTGCATGTCATATATTTCAGGCACGGTGACCCCAAGCCGGACGCCGCGCAAGCCAAGCATCGGGTTGTACTCGGTCATCGCTGCAACGCGACGTTCAACATCCGAGACCGGCAGATCAAGCGCTTCGGCCAGTTCACGCTGGCCGCCGCGTGTGGTGGGCAGGAATTCGTGAAGGGGTGGGTCGAACAGACGGATGCAGACAGGCTGCCCTTCCATGATCCGAAACAGCTGAACAAAGTCATCACGCTGCATCGGCAACAAACGCTCCAGCACAGCTGCACGTCCTGACGAAGTCTGAGCAAAGATCATCTCGCGCATCACGATCAGGCGACCGGGATCAAAGAACATATGCTCGGTCCGGCATAGCCCGATCCCCTGGGCCTGGAAATTTCGCGCGGTTTGCGCATCGGCAGGCGTATCTGCATTTGCGCGGATTGCAATGTCTCGCTCGGCATCCGCCCAACCCATCAAGGTCTGAAAGCAATCATCCAAAGCGGCTTCCAGCATTGCCGGTTGTCCAGCCAGCACCTGCCCCGAACTTCCGTCGATGGTCAGGATGTCACCGGTCTTGAATACGCGCCCATCCGGCGCGGTCAGCAATTTCTTCTTGGTCTGGAACCTCATGTCCGAGGCACCGACAATACATGGCAACCCCAAGCCGCGCCCGATCACAGCTGCATGGCTGGTCATGCCACCCTTTTCCGTTAGAACAGCCACGGCCGCATGCATGCCACGCACATCTTCCGGCGACGTCTCGCGACGCACAAGTACACAAGGCTCCCCACGCGATGCACTGGCCTGAGCTTCGGCGGCGGTGAAAACGATACGCCCTGTCGCAGCCCCCGGGCTTGCGGCAATCCCGGTGGTCAACACATCCCGCGTTGTTTCGGGATGGACCTGTCGGTGCAGTAGTTCATTCAGCGAATGCGGGTCGATGCGCATAACCGCTTCTTGCGGCGGGATGATGCCATCTTCGGCCAGACGAACGGCGATCCGCATGGCAGCCCGCGCGCTACGCTGCACACGTACACCGTCCAGAATGTGGATGTCGCCATTGTCGATGACAAATTCGACCTGCATTTCCTCGCGCAGCTTCTCTCGCATCAATGCTGCATGGGCCTTCAGGTGCGCAAAACCTTCGGGCGCGACCTCTTCCAGGGACCGTCCACGCGGGTCTTTCTCAAGATAGAGCGCGGCGACCCCCTCGCCCAAGGCATCACGGCCCTGGCTTTGGCTCAAATAGCGACCGGTGATCTGCTGGGTGCCGGTCGTCGAATCCACCAGTTGCAGAACGCCCGATCCGCACTCGCCCTGTCCGACGCCCGGGATCATTTCCTGAATGACCAATCCCAGCCCCGCATCAGCAGGTGCGCCCTTGGCCTGACGCAACAAGCGGGCCGAGGTTCCGTCCCATGCGCGTGCCATCGACCGCAGGACACCGATCAGCTGCTCGCCGCGGTCCTGCGGAAAGGCTTCGTCTGTCTCATCCTCATAGGCGCGCAGCGACTGACGCAATCCTTCGCGGCCGTCTGCTTCGATATCATCGAACACATCCGCATCCAGCCGCGCCACATGAATTGCGTAGCTCTGAACAAACCGCAGATAGAGCGCCGCCGCAGCCTCGGCACCCATCTTGTCAGACAGATCGACATAGCGGGCGTCGTTCATGCCGATGTTAAGAACGGCTCCGGGGCCGCCCCAATCCGGATCTTCCGAGCTGGGCCGGACACATAGCAGAGCCGCTGCATCGAACTGCTCAAGCACCGCATCAATGTCAGGCATGTCTCCCTCGGCCAGCCGATGCACCGCATCGAAGGACAACGCC
Source organism: Roseibium sp. RKSG952 (assembly GCF_009711355.1). Lineage (NCBI taxonomy): Bacteria > Pseudomonadati > Pseudomonadota > Alphaproteobacteria > Hyphomicrobiales > Stappiaceae > Roseibium > Roseibium sp. RKSG952. The sequence continues at coordinate 323,842 of NZ_SMMF01000963.1, forward strand.
ACGGTTCGTGGCACCGGCAAATCCAGCCGAACCAAGCGTTGCAGGCATTTCGCCCGGCCACCATGGGTGTTGGCGGCGACGGGCGCGTCGGGAGTGATAAGCGTGGTATGCGGATTATTCTGCACTGCGGCACCTTTTGGTTTCACCGCAGCATAAGCGCCTTTGCCCTTCGCGCAAGGGCGTTATGGGCGCGCTATCATGCGCGCCCACATGTTTAACCTTCGATCTTGGTCAGATCGGCCACGCTGGAACAGACCTGACGGATCTGGCTCAGCAGGTTCAGGCGGTTACGGCGCAGGATATCATTGTCGGTGTTGACCTGAACATCCTCAAAGAACGCATCTACCGGGCCGCGCAAGCTTGCCATTGCGGACATTGCAGCCGGGAAATCCTCGGCCTTGAGGGCCGGATCGATCTTGGCCTGCGCTGCGTCCAGCGCTGCGAACAGAGCCTTCTCGCTATCGGTTTCCGCAAACTTGATATCCGCACCATAGGAGTACTCGACCCCGTCCTTTTCCTCGGCTTGGGTGAGGATATTGTTGGCGCGCTTGAAGCCCTGCACGAGGTTCTCGCCATCTTCAGTCGCGATCACTGCGTTCAGGGCACGGGCGCGTTTGACCAGCAGGTTGAGGTCAGTGTTCTCCTTTTCGATACAGGCATCGATAACGTCTTGGCGGATGCCTTTGTCGCGTAGGAAGACCTTTAGACGGTCGTGGAAAAAGGAGAGCAGGTCCAAAACAGTATTGTTTCGCAGATGAATCTCCTCGTCCGTCATCTCAGCCCAAGGTTCGCCGTCACCTCTTTTTTGTTTTTCATTTGCAAGTGCAATGCGATCCCAAAAATCGTCCCAATGGTGGGCATTCCAACCAATGGTGATCATCATTAGCCAATCTGCATCCAAATCGTTCTCAAGGATAAGCCGAATAACTCCCAACGCCGCACGCCGCAGCGCAAACGGGTCTTTCGATCCGGTCGGCTTCTCATCAATCGCCCAGAACCCGGTCAACGTGTCCAGCTTGTCGGCCAACGCCACGGTTACAGACAACGGCGCGGTTGGCACGTCGTCCGAGGGGCCAAGCGGCGAATAATGATCCTGCGCCACAGCGGCTACCGTGGCGTCTTCGCCTGCGGCTTCGATGTAGTAGCGGCCCATAATCCCCTGAAGTTCCGGGAATTCATAGACCATCTCGGAGCTCAGATCGGCCTTGGCCAGACGCGCGGCTTTCTCGGCCTGATCAGCATCCGCTCCGGTCACCGGGGCCAGTTCACGGGCCAGGGCGGCGATGCGATCGATGCGCTCGGCCTGTGTGCCGAGCTTGTTGTGGAAGGTCACATTCTCCAACGCGCGGGTCCATTGGGCGATGTCCGTTTTGGCGACACGCAGGTCGTTTTCCCAAAAGAACTTGGCATCCGCCAGACGGGCCGAAAGCACCTTCTGGTTCCCCGCCAGAATGGTCGCGCCATTGTCGCTGGTTTCGCGGTTAGCGACGGTGACGAAACGCTCGATCCGGCCGGTTTTCGGATTGCGAACCGAAAAGAACTTCTGATGCTCTTTCATCGAGGTTTGCAGAACCTCGGGCGGCAGTTCGAGGAATTCGTCGTCGATCTGCCCCATCAGGACCACCGGCCATTCAACCAGCCCGGCAACCTCGGCCAGCAACCCTTTATCCTCAACCACTTCCAGACCGGCAGCAAAGGCCATGTTCTGGGCATCGTTCCAGATATGCTCGGCCCGCTCTTCGGGTGACAAAACAACAAAGGCGCGTTTCAACTTGGCGGAATAATCTTCAAACGATGTCACAGAAAACCGGCCCGGAGCCATGAAGCGATGGCCCTCGGTCGTATCGCCCGATTTGATCCCTTCGACCTCCATCGGCACCACCTGGGCGCCAGCCTCATCTGACAGAATACATAGGATCGAGTGCAACGGGCGAACCCAGCGCATCCCACCGCTGCCCCAGCGCATGGATTTGGGCCATGGGAAATTGCGGATCGTGGCCCCAAGCACCTCGGCCACGATATCTGCCGCCGGACGGCCGGGCTTTTCGATGGTGGCGAAATAGACCGCGCCTTTGGGCGTGTCGCGTTCTTCCAGCTGGTCGCGGGTCAGACCTGCGCCGCGCAGGAACCCTTCGATGGCTTTATCCGGCGCGCCAACCTTGGGGCCTTTGCGCTCTTCCCGGATTGTCGGGCTTTCCGCCAGCAACCCTTCGACCGCCAGCGTCAGACGGCGCGGTGTGGTCAGTGCTGCAGCCCCAGCATAGGTCAGACCGGCCTCGACCAGACCATCGGTTATCCGCTTTTTCAGATCCTCACCCGCCCGGCTTTGCATGCGCGCGGGGATTTCCTCGGAAAACAGTTCGATCAGCAGGTCGGGCATTTTCGGTCCTTAGAAATTTACAATCGTCTGAATGACGATGGCATTGGCGATATCCACAAAGAATGCGGATACAAGGGGGAGCACGATAAAGGCAATAGGCGACGGACCATATCGCTTGGTTACGGCGGTCATATTGGCAATTGCCGTAGGTGTGGCGCCCAGCGCAAAGCCCCCGAACCCGGCAGCCAGCACTGCGGCACGGTAATTTCCGCCCATCAGCGGGAACAGAACCCAGATTACAAAGGCAACCGCAAATAGTGTTTGCGCGGCCATGATGACTGCGATCGCCATGCCAAGCTCGGCAATCGTCCACAACTGCAGGCTCATCAGCGACATCGCCAGAAAAGCGCCCAGCGCAAATTCAGAGATCAGCGCCAAAGACGGGGTGCGCGACACCGGAGGTGCCGAGGGTGCAATCGCGCTCCGCAGGTTCGAGATCACGATCCCCATGATCAAGCAAGGGACAAACAATGGCAGTTTCAGGCCCGCCGCCTGAATTGCTTCGCCCAAAACATAGCCTGATATGATCGCAAGGTTCAGATACAGCAGAACCCGCATGATGGCCAAATGATCAATATCGTTGGGTTGTTCAGTGGTTTCCTTTGGCAAACCGACGGTATGTTCCTCATCCGGGCGTTCCGGGCTCAGGGCACGACCCTCGATCAGCAAGCGACCAATCGGCCCACCAACCAGAGCGGCCAGCACGAGGCCTAGCGTGGCGACCGCCACACCAAGCTCGGTTGCGCCATCAAGACCAGCGGCTTGTGCAACATCGGGGGCCCAGGCAATCGCCGTACCATGCCCCCC